>DATBEL010000066.1:0-98930 GCA_036276135.1 Candidatus Dormiibacterota bacterium | reverse complement strand
GGTGGCAAGGCGGATGCGCTGCGCCTCACCGCCGCTCAGGGTGGCCGCGCCACGATCGAGTGTCAGGTAGTCGAGCCCGACATCGTGGAGGAAGCCGAGCCGTTCACGAACCTCCTTGAGGACCTGGCGCGCGATCAGGTTCTCGCGCTCACTGAGCTGGAGGCGGTCGACGCGACCCAGCGCGGCCAGGACGCTGTGGCGGCTGAGCTCCATGATGTTCATGCCATCGACGGTTACCGCCAGGTACTCGGGTTTGAGACGGCCGCCATTGCAGGCCGGGCAGGGCTTCTGCATCATCAGCCGCTCGATCTCCTGCTTCACCCAGTCGGACTCGGTCTCCCGATACCGTCGCTCGAGGTTGTTGACGACACCTTCGAACCCCGCGTCGTAGCTGCGCGAGTACCCGCTGTGACTGACGTAGCGGATGCGGACTGTCTCGTCCTTGGGCAGCCCGTAGAGGATCAGCCGCTGTTCCTTGGCACTGAGGTCCTGCCACGGCGTGTTCAGCGACACCTTGAACTTCTTGGCGACGGTTTCCAGCACGTCCATCAGCCAGGTCATCGACGGCCCGCGCGTCCAGCCCGACAGCGCGCCCTGGTTGATGCTCAGTGTCGGATCCGGCACGACCGCCTCGGGGTCGACCTCCATGCGCATGCCGAGCCCGGTGCACACCGGGCACGCGCCGTGCGGGCTGTTGAACGAGAAGTTGCGCGGCGCCGGCTCCTCCATCGAGATGCCGCAGTAGACGCACGCGTAGTCCTTCGAAAAGAGCATCTCCCCGACTGGCGGGCCACTTGGGGTTCCTTTCGCCGCGCCTGATTCTGATGCTGCAACCGGGATCAGAAGGATGAGGCCGTCGCTCAGCTTGGCGGCCTGCTCGAGGGAGTCGTGCAGGCGGCTGCGCAGGTCGGGGTTGACCACGACCCGGTCGACGACGATCTCGACGTCGTGCTTGAACTTCTTGTCGAGAGTGATCTGGTCACTGAGGTCGCGCAGCTCGCCGTCCACGCGAGCGCGCACGAAACCGCTCTTGCGGGCCTCGGCGAAGACCTCGCGGTGCTCACCCTTGCGGCCCTGCACCATCGGCGCCGTCACCATCAGCCTGGTGCCCTCGGGCAGCTCCAGCACCTGGTCGGTGATCTGTTCGATCGACTGCTTGCTGATCTCCCTTCCGCAGTTGGGACAGTGCGGATGGCCGATGCGCGCGTACAGCAGCCGGAGGTAGTCGTAGATCTCGGTGACCGTGCCCACCGTTGACCTCGGGTTCTTGCTCGTGCCCTTCTGGTCGATGGAGATGGCCGGGCTGAGGCCGTCGATGTGGTCGACGTCCGGCTTCTCCATCTGCCCGAGGAACTGACGCGCGTAGGCGCTCAGCGACTCGACGTAGCGACGTTGGCCCTCGGCGTAGATCGTGTCGAACGCAAGACTTGACTTGCCGCTCCCCGACAGCCCGGTGATGACGATCAGTCGATCCCGTGGCAGCGTGAGGTCGATGCCCTTGAGGTTGTGCTCGCGAGCTCCGCGGATGTCGATGGTGTCGTGGGGCATTCGTGGTTAAAGGGTAGCCGCACATGCGTTCCGCTCGTCCGCGATCGAGCCGGTGGTCAGCGTCTTCGCGGCATGGTTGGAATCGAGCCGAGAAGTTCACAATCAAGGCCAGGAGGTTTTCATGTTCAGCTTTCTCAGCCCCAACAAGACGCGTGTCGTGTCCGCCGACGAGGCTCTGCCGGGGCGGGCCGAACCGATGGCCGTCACCGCGGTGCACCGGGTCAACGGTCATTCGATGACTCCGCCGTACCCAGACGGCCTGCAGACCGCGATCTTCGGGATGGGCTGCTTCTGGGGAGCCGAACGGCTCTTCTGGCGGCTCGACGGCGTCTGGGTGACGGCCGCCGGCTACGCGGGAGGCTTCACCCCGAATCCGACCTACGAAGAGGTGTGCTCGGCCAGGACCGGCCACGCCGAGGTGGTGCTGGTGGTCTACGACCCTGCCCGGATCGGCTACGAGAAGCTGCTGAGCACCTTCTGGGAAGAGCACGACCCGACCCAGGGGATGCGCCAGGGCAACGACGTCGGCACCCAGTACCGGAGCCTGATCGGAACCTTCACACCCGAGCAGGCCGAGGCCGCCGAGCGAAGCCGCGCGATGTACCAGCAGCGCCTCTCAGACGCGGGCCGGGGAGACATCAGCACGGAGATCGCCGACTCGCCCACCTTCTACTTCGCCGAGCCCTACCACCAGCAGTACCTCTACGCCAACCCCAACGGCTACTGCGGCCTCCAGGGCACCGGGGTGTCCTGCCCCATCGGCACAGGCGTCAGCCAAGGCTGAGGCCTGCAGGATCTGCCTCTCGGCGTCTGCCTCCCGTCGCGAAGCGACAGCGCCGCGCGAGGCGCCGCGAGGTGCAGGACGTACCTGTCCGCAATTGCCCCCCGTCGCGAAGCGACAGCGCCGCGCGAGGGTGGAGGTGTGCATGGTCGGATTCACTCCGACCGTGCGAGGCGGCGGGATCTGCCCGCCTCCTGTGTCAATAGAAGAAGTCGTTGTGGACCCGAGTGGTCCACTGGCGAGCGAGGCGCTCGCCACCGCGGTCCCAGAGGGTCAGCGCCCGCGGTCGCACCGGCCAATCCCACACGCCGACGTACTCCGTGACCGACTCGTTGAAGCCGCTCTTGAAGCGCTGCAGGCCGGCGAACGGATGCGTGGGCGTGAGCTCTGCCGGGCGGGGCACGGCCACCAGGTCGTAGTCCTCAACTCCACGCCCACGAAGCCAGCGCATCACCTCCCACTGGAGGAGATACGGCGCCATCAGCTGCGAGCTGCGGCGTGATGAGCCGCCGTCCTTGTACCAACCGCGGCGGCCGAGGTAGCTGATGAACGCCCCGGCGAGCACCTCGCCCTCGTGCACCGCGAAGAAGAAGCGGCCCTGGTCACGCGATCCGAGGCGCGTCCAGCAGTCCTCGAAGTAGTCGGGGCGTCGCACCGGGATGCCGACCCGTGCGTTGGTCTGCACCAGCAAGCGGTAGAGGACCCGTGCATGCGCACCATCGACCGCCGCGTCCCCGACGGTGACGCCGCGTCGCGCCGCGAGTCGGATGTTGTAGCGCGTCTTCGGCTTGAAGGACGCCAGCACCGCGTCCTCGTCGGGTCGCAGGTCGACCACGATGGTGGCGCGGTTGCTCTGGATGTCACCCGGTGCCTTGACGAGGCCGGCGGCTCGCCATCCCGAGAGGTCGGAGTCTGCGCGCACCTCCGGCTCGACCTTGACGACGAATGCCCCCGCGGGGGGGTGCGCCCAGGGCACAAGATCGGGCAGTTTGGCGGCGTCGGTGACGCCCGGGCCCTTCGGCGCGTACCACAGCGTCCCCAGGCCGGGGACCTGTCGACAGAGGAACAGCACCGCGACGCGACCCGACGACCCTTCGTGAACCATGTACTGCGGCTGCCAGCCCCAACCGGACTTGGCCTCCGCCCACGCCCGCGTCTGCAGGTAGTGGCCGCCGTCGGGGTTGCCCACCACCATGTCGTCCCAGACGTCGAGCTCATCAGCGCTGGCCGGCCTCAACGGCGCAGGGCCTGGGCGACGGTGAAGAGGCGCGCACTCACCGGGCGCACAATCACCTCCCACGTGCCGCTGCGCGTGTGCAGCTCACCGCCGAAGCCGCGCTTGAACTCGGTGATGCCGGCCCATTTGTGGCCGGGTTGATCCGGTGGTGCCACACCCCAGAAATCGAACCATCGCATGCCCTTGGTGCGACCGTCGAGGATGGCGCGCCAGACCAGCGGTGGGGCCGGCATCAACGAGCGCCGCTCCGTGTCGCTGGCGGCGAACGCGTAATACCGCGTGTCAGCGAAATCGAAGACGAGCGCGCCGGCAACCCGTCGCCCCTCCGCGGTGGCGTAGTAGAGCGACGCCTCCCGGGTGGGCATCAACTCCTCTGCGATGGCGTGGTAGTAGCCGTCGTCGTGCGAGTAGAACTGGGCTCGCGTCTCGGTCTGCCGCAGCAGCGCGACGAAGTCGGCGATGTCGGCGACGTCATGCACCTGCTCGATCGACAACCCACGCTTCTCGGCGGTGTTGATGCGCGACCGGTGACCGCTGTTGAGGCCGCGGCGGAGGACCGCGTCGTCGACGTCGATGCGAAGCACCAGCGTGTGCTGATGCTGCCGTGAGCGCACCCGCCGCGCCTTGAGCGTGGTCAGCTGGGACGCGGTCGCAGCGTCGGGTTCCAGCCGGATGAACGCACAGCCCAGGTCATCCGCGCGGGCACGGGCGGCGAGCAGCGCGTCGGGCAGGCGCTCCGGGCCGGCGAGCGTGGGGCCGAACGGCAGGTAGAGGTAGCGGAACGGTCCCACCCGGCGGACGACACCCATCCAACACCAGCCGGGGCCCTCCGCGAAGGTCACGTCGTACTGCAGGCGGCGCTGGACGCGAGCCCACGCCGCACTCTGGAGGAAGTGACCGCCCAGCGCCGTGACGCGCTCATCCCAGCCGTCGGGGATCGGCACAGCTGTCACGGCCGAGCAACCTAGCACAGCGCGCGCGCTGCGACGGTTATTCGGCGGGCGGCGTCCCCGCGGCGGCGGCCTCCGCCTTCTCCACCTTCTCCTTGCGCTCGCGCTTGTCCTTGCTCTTGGGCATCAGGTTCATGGTCACCTCGCCGTCGGCGAGGTCGACGATGACCGTGTCGCCGGGACCATGCTTGAGGCGCAGCAGCTCCTCCGACAGCGGGTCCTCGATGACGCGCTGGATGACGCGTCGCAACGGGCGGGCGCCATACACCTTGTCGAACCCTTCCTCGACGATCTTGTCCTTGGCCGCATCGGTGACGCTGAAGTTCAGCTCCTGCGCGGCCAGGTGGACCGCCACCCTGGCGAGCATGAGGTCGACGATGTTGCGCATCTGCACCATGTCAAGGCGGTGGAACACGACCACGGCGTCGACACGGTTGAGGAACTCCGGCCGGAACGCCCGCTTGAGCTCCTCCATGATCTGGTCGCGCATCTTGCCGTGCTCGGACGAGGCGTTGCGCTCGTCGGGGATGGACGGCTGGAAGCCCATCGACAGGTTGGCCTTGAGGTTGGAGATGCCGATGTTGCTGGTCATGATCACGATGCAGTTCGAGAAGTTCACCGCCTTGCCCTTGGCATCCGACAGTCGCCCGTCCTCGAGGATCTGCAACAGCATGTTGAAGACCTCGGGATGCGCCTTCTCGATCTCGTCGAAGAGCACCACGCTGTAGGGGCGCCGGCGAACCGCCTCGGTGAGCTGGCCACCGTCGTCGTAGCCGACATACCCGGGAGGCGATCCGACCAGGCGGGCGGTGGAGTGCCGCTCCATGAACTCGCTCATGTCGAGCCTGATGATCGCGTCCTCGTTGTCGAAGAGGAATGCCGCCAGCGAGCGCGCCAGCTCGGTCTTGCCGACACCGGTGGGCCCGAGGAACATGAAGGACCCGATCGGCCGCTTGGCGTCTTTGAGACCTGCGCGGGCACGGCGCACCGCCTGGGAGATGACCTTGACGGCATCGTCCTGGCCGATGAGGCGCTTGTGGATCTCGTCCTCCATGCGCAGCAGGCGTGAGGTCTCCTCCTCCACGAGCCGCGACACGGGCACGCCCGTCCAGGAGCTGATGATCTCGGCGATGTGCTCCTCGTTGACCTCGGGCACCGTCGCCCCGAGCTCGTCGCGCCACTGCATCTCCAGCGAGACGTACTTCTCCTTGAGCTTCTTCTCCTTGTCACGGAAGCTCGCCGCGGTCTCGTAGTCCTGGCCGGCGATGGCCTCCTCCTTCTGTGCCTGGAGCTCGCGGATCTCCTTCTGCATCTCGCGGAGGTTGTCCGGCGTGGTGGTGAGCTTCATGCGCACCCGCGCGCTCGCCTCGTCGATGAGGTCGATCGCCTTGTCCGGCAGGGAGCGGTCGGTGACGTACCGCACGCTCAGCTCGGCGGCGGCCTTGAGCGCGTCGTCGGTGATCTGAACGCGGTGGTGCTTGTCGTACAGGGGGCGGATGCCGTGCAGGATCTCGATGGTCTCCTGCAGGCTCGGCTCGTCGACGAACACCGGTTGGAAGCGCCGCTCCAGCGCCGCATCCTTCTCGATGTACTTGCGGTATTCGTTGAGAGTGGTGGCGCCGATGCACTGGATCTCGCCACGCGCGAGCGCGGGCTTGAGGATGTTGGCGGCGTCGATGGCACCCTCGGCGGCGCCGGCCCCGACCAGGGTGTGCAGCTCGTCGATGAACAGCACCACCTCGCGCGACTGGCGGATCTCGTCGAGGATCTTCTTGAGGCGCTCCTCGAACTCACCGCGGTACTTGGTGCCGGCCACGAGCGCACCCATGTCGAGGGTGAGAACGCGCTTGCCCATCAGCGACTCCGGGATGTTGCCGAGGATGATCGCCTGGGCAAGCCCCTCGGCGATCGCCGTCTTGCCGACGCCGGGCTCACCGATGAGGGCTGGGTTGTTCTTGGTACGCCGGCTGAGGATCTGCACGACGCGCTCGATCTCCATCGCGCGGCCGATCACCGGGTCGAGCGCGTTCTTCAGCGCCAGCTCGGTGAGGTCACGGCAGAACTGGTCGAGCAGCGGTGTCTTGCTCGGCTTCTTCTGTGCCTCCTTGGCCTCCTCCTCGAGCCCCGACTCGTGCAACAGCCGGTCGATCTCGCCGCGCACCTTCTCGAGGTTGGCGCCGAGATCCTCGAGCACGTGGGCCGCGATGCCCTCACCCTCGATGAGCAGTCCGAGCAGCAGGTGCTCGGTGCCGACGTAGTTGTTGCCCATGCGGCGCGCTTCCTCGAAGGAGATCTCGATCACCTTCTTGACACGCGACGTCGGAATGATCTGCTGGATGATGATCCGCTCGTTGCGACCGAGAACCGACTCGATCGTCGACCGAACCTTGTTGATCTCCACGCCGAGGTTGTTGAGAACCTTGGCGGCCAGGCCTTCTCCCTCGCGAAGCAGGCCGAGCAGCAGGTGCTCGGTTCCGATGTACGAGTGATGCGAGCGTTCGGCCTCTTCCTGCGCCAGGGTGAGGACCTTCTTGGCTCTCTCGGTGAATCGCTCAAAGGGGTACAAGTGCTTGCTGCCTCCGTGCCCGAGCCGGCCCCCCCTGTGGGTGGCGGGGGTCAGTGACGGGCGGCCAGTGAATCCTTCCCCATTATGCCCACCCCACTCCGAGTTCACGCGTTCCCGCGAGCAAAGGGTGATCGGAAGAATCCGCGGAGGTTACGCCTGCTCCGACGGCGTGGCGGCGTCTGGTTCGTCGACGGCGTCGACGGCAGGCGCGTTTGCGGCGCTGTCGTCATCGTCGGCGACGGTCTCGTCCGGTGTGTCGCCGACCTCAGCCACGGCCGTTGCGCTGTCCTCGGGCGCGGGGGTGGCGGCGGCGGCACCGTCCCCGTCCTCGTCGTCCTCATCGTCCGGGAACTGGTACGCGGGCGGCTCGTAGGTGCTGCCGGTGCCCTCGCCCTCCTCGGTCGGGCCGCCGCCATGCAGCTGGCGCAGGGAGAGGCTGATGCGGCGCCGCACCTTGTCGGCGCTGAGCACCATGACCTCGACCACCTCACCGACCTTGAGGACGTCCTCGGTTCGCTCGACGTGGTCCCAGGACAGCTCACTGATGTGCAGCAGCCCTTCGACGCCATCGGCGATCTGCAGGAAGGCGCCGTACTTCTTGGTCTTGGTGACCTCGCCCGTGACCGCCTTGCCGGCGGGGAAGCGATCCTCGATGGTGTCCCACGGGTCGTCGCTCATCTGCCGCAGCGACAGGCTGATGCGCGACAGCTCGGGGTCGAGCTTGATCACCTTGACGCGCACCTCGTCGCCAACGTTGAGCATGTCGCTGACATTGTTGATGCGATCCCAGGACAGCTCGCTGATGTGGATGAGGCCATCGGCGCCGCCGAGGTTGACGAAGGCACCGTAGGAGGTGAGCCCGCTCACCTTGCCGGTGACCACATCGCCGATCTGCAGCTTCTCGAAGAGCTCCTCGCGCTGGCGGGCGCGGTCCTCGTCCTGGGCGGCGCGCTGCGACACGATCAGGCGGTTGCGCTTGCGATTGACCTCGAGGATCTTCACCGGGATCTTGGTGCCCACCAGCTCCATCAGGTTGCCGCTGAACTGCCGGGCCACCTGGCTGCTGGGCAGGAACCCGCGCAGGCCCATGATGTTGACGATCAGGCCGCCCTTGTTCTGCTCGCGCACCTCGGCGTCGAGGATCTCGCCCTCCGATTCCTTCTGAGCGACGGCCTGCCAGATGCCTTCGGCGCGAGCTTTGCGCAGGGACAGGACGACATTGCCGTCCTCGTTCTCGGGCTGGACCACGTACACCTTGACGTCGTCGCCCGGGTTGAGCACCACGGGCGCCTCACCGCGCGCGCTCAGCTCACGGTTGGAGATGACCCCCTCGGACTTGGCGCCGATGTCGACCAGCACCTCGTCAGGGTCGACACGCACCACGGTGCCGTCGACGATGTCGCCGTGGGCGAGCGCCCGGATGACGTGCGCCTCCTCGGCGAGGAGCTGCTCCATGGTGATCTCTTCGTCAGGAACCAGGGTCGAGGCCACGCTTCTCCTTTGACTTCTTCCCAATGGCACCGCGGCGGGGACACGACGGCGGCGACGGGTCGCCGGTGTCACCTGCGGGTCGTGCGGGCTGTTGGGAGCGCTGCGGGCGGGGCCCGCGGAACTGTTCGCTGTTGTGGCTCAAACGGACTCGTGCGCGCCCGTGCCGATTGCGAACCCTCGGAGTGTAGCGGACACGCCAATCCGAGGATGTCGGCGTTCTGTTGCCGCGCGGTATCCGGCTGGCGACTGTCGGACGTGTGGTCCGTCGCCTCCGGGGTGCCACCCTGCGGATGCGATGCGAGTGACCATCACCTGCGAAGACTGCGGCGAACGCCACCGGCTCGAGCGACACGTCACCGAGCCCGGCCCGATCTGGATCGTGTGCCATTCATGCGAGCTCCCGCTCCAGGCGGTCCTCGACGGACCGGCGCCGGCGCCGAGCAAGACGCACAGCATCTGGGCCGACATCGTCGACCTCGGCACCGGGGTCCGCAACGGCGCGTAGCCGGCCCAGGCTGACGGTGGCATCGGGGAGGAAGCCCACCGGCTGGTAGCATCGGGCGCTCCATGCACTCGACCCGTTCTCGGCTGTCGATGTGAGCAGCCGGCGCGTCGCGCTGGTCGTCGATACGGGCGCCGCACTCGAGGAGCGGATTGACGCGGGCCTTGCGGTCGCGCCGTACCACGTCGCCGTCGCGGGCGTGACCCTGGCGGACGGTGACGCCGCCGAGCTGTACGTGCGGCTGCGTCGTGGCGAGCGCGCCAGCACGTCGACTCCGAGCCCCGGTGAGTACCTCGCCGCCTTCGAACGTGTCGCCGCCGGTGTTGATGCCATCGTCTGCCTGACGATCCCGGCCCGCTGGAGCGGGACCCACGGAAGCGCCATGGTCGCCGCGGGGCTGTTCGCCGGCCGGCAGGCCACGCCCACGGTCACCGTCGTCGAGACCTCCACGGCAGCGGCCGGGTACGCGCTCGTCGCCCGTCTCGCCTGGGCGCTCTGCGCGGGCGGCGTCGAGCTGGCCCCCCTGCTGGCACGGGTGCAGCGGGCCTGCGCCGCGGTGCGCATGTTCGGGGCCCTGGCCACCCTGGAGTTCGTGGCGCGCAGCGGCCGGGTCCCCGCGCTGGTGGCGGGCGTCTCCGACGCCCTGCACGTGCGCCCGGTGTTCGAGATGCACGGTGGCGACACCAGCCGGGTCGCGCTGGCGCGGACGGACAGCGGCGTGCTCCGGGCGCTCGAGCGCGTCGCCCGCGAGCGGCTCGCTCCGGGGCTCCCCCACCGGCTGATCCTGTTCCACGCCGACGCCGCCGCGGCGGTGGGGCAACTCCGCGACCGCCTCCTCGAGGTGGTCGAGGTGGACCACGACGAGACGGTGGCGCTGGCGCCGGTGATCGGCGTGCACATCGGGCCCGGTGCCTTCGGCTTCGCCGCGCTGGCCGTCAACGCCGGCGATCCACTCCCGCCGGCGGCATGAGCCGTCCCTCCACGGCGGTCGAGGTCATCGTGCTGGTGGGTGCCTACCTGGTGGGCTCGGTCCCGGTGGCGTTGCTGCTCGGCCGGTGGCGTGGCGGCCTCGACCTCCGCGAGGTCGGCTCGGGCAACCCGGGCACGAGCAACCTGTTCCGCAACACGGGCCGGCGGCTGGCCATGATCTCCGGGCCGGTCCAGTTCGCGCAGGGGCTCGTCCCGGTGCTGGTGGCCCGAGCCGTCGGGGGCGATGGCACGTTCCTCGACCTGGCCGCCGTCTGCGCCGTGGCAGGCAACGGCTGGCCGATCTGGCTGCGGTTCCGCGGGCAGCGGGGCATCGCCGTGGCCACCGGGGCGGTCGCCGCGATCAACCCCGTGCTCCTGGCGGTGCTGCTGGTGTGCTTCGCCGTGGGCGCCCTCACCCATGCGATCGCCATCGGGGTGCTGGCGGGCTTCTCGGCGCTGCCCATCGCCGCTGCCTGGATCGGGGGACGGGACCTGGCCATCACCTGCGCCGGGCTGCTCGCGGCCGTGGTGCTGCGCCGCCTGGCCGGCCTGCGGTCCGACATGCGCAGCGCGGCATCCGATGACGAGCGCGGGGTCCTGCTCCGCCGGCTCTTCCTCGACGAGCGCCCCGGCCAGGTGCTGGTCGGGCCCCGACCCGGGGAGCGCAATGCCTAGGCGGGAACGGCTTGCCGAGATCGGTCGGATCGGGTCTGCCCCGGCCGGATGCCTCCTACACTGCCCTGGTGAAGTCGCTGCCGGTCGAACGCGGAACGGCGGCTACGGGCGACCGCCGTCCGGTGGCGGGCGCGCCCCGCAGCAGGCCGCTGCACCCGACCATCCGCCAGCGGGTGTTCAGCCGGCGCCGGATCCCGGTGGTGGTGGCGCTGCTGGTGATCGCCTCGCTGGTGGTCGCCAGCAACCCCGGCCAGGTCGGCGGGGCGATCCGGCACTTCCACCTCCGCGACATCCCCATCCTGATCGGCCTGTCGGCGGGCTACTACATCCTCCAGGGCGTGCGCTGGTGGACGCTGCTGAGGGTCGTCGTGCGCCCACCCCCGCCGGTGGGCGAGACGGTGTTGATGACGTTGACCGGGCAGGCGACGGCGTTGCTGCCGCTGGGGGAGTTGACCCGCGCCATCCTGATCGCCCGGACCTCCTCGGTTGCGGTGGGATCGGCGGTGGCGGCGGTGACCGTGCAGGAGCTGCTGTACTCGGGCCTGCTGATCGCCGCCGCGCTGCCGGGTTCGAGCCGCTACTACTTCGCGCGCGCCGGTGTGGCCGCGGCCCTGGGCGGCACCGTGCTCGTCGTCGTGCTGCTGACCGTTCCCCCGGTGTTCTCGCGGGTGCGAGCGGTGGTCGCCCGCCTTCCCCTGCTGCGCAGGATGCTGGCGGCGATCGACCAGCTCCAGGCCGACGCGGTGGTGCTGTTCGAGAACTGGCGGACCTACGTGTGGCTCTGGATCAGCGCGGTGCAGGCGCTGATGGCGATCAGCCTCTTCTACTTCGTCGTCGACGCCATCGCGCCGGGCCGCCTCGACTGGGTGAGCGCGGCCTTCATCTACTCGATCAGCAACGTGGCCTCGGCGATCACCCTGTCGCCGGGCAGCCTCGGCGCCTTCGAGGCGACCACGGCCGGGCTGTTGGTGGCGGCAGGCGGGCTGCCCTTCGGCGTGGCCACAGCCGCCGCCGTCCTGCACCGCACCGCCGACAAGGGATTGAGCGCGGTGATCGGCATCACGCTCTTCGCGTACGTACGGCGGCGCTACCACCTGCAGGGCGTGTCGCTGTTCGACCTGCGCAACACCGCGACGGCGCCGCGGCGCGTGATCGCCGCCGATGACAGCTGAGGGCAGGCCGTTGCGCGTCGCCTTCTTCGGCCACGGCGAAGGGCGGCGCATCGACGGGCTCTCCACCTACAGCCGCGAGCTGGTGCGCTCGCTGCTCGCCCGCGGGGCGACAGTGCGTTTCTTCGCTCACCACGGGGATGGCGACGAGGCGCCGGTCGACGCCGGCGACGTCGTCTGGCTGCGGGCGGTGCATTTCAAGACCGTGACCATCCCCACGCCGGGGACCATGGCCACCATCCGGGCAGCGCTCGACGAGTTCCGCCCGGACATCGTCCACATCTCCTGGAGCTTCTCGTTGTTCGATGGAGCGATCGCTCGCGCTGCGCATCGCGTCGGCGCGGCATGCGTGGCGACCTTCCATCTCCCTCACGGACCCGAGGCAACCTCGCGCGGCAGGGTGCTCCAGGGCCTCTACCGCTACCACCGGCTGCACATGGGCCACGTCGACCGCTGCATCGCCCTGAGCGACGCACAGCGTGATCTCCTGGTCCGGGCCGGGTACCCAGCCGGCCGGGTGGTTGTCGTCGCCAACGGCGTCGACGCTGACGCGATCAGCCCGGGGCCGTCGTCTCTCCACGCCGAGCTTGGAGCACGGCTGGTGGTTCTCTACCTCGGCAGGCTCGACCCGGAGAAGCGTGTTCCGGCGCTGGTGGACAGCTTCCTCTCGCTCGGCCTCCCCGACGATCACGTCCTCTGCCTCGCCGGCGACGGGATCCAGCGGGACCGGCTGCGCAAGAGTGCCGCCAGCCACCCCAGCATCCGCGTCCTCGGGCTCGTGTCGGAAGCCCGCAAGCTCGAGCTGCTGCGCGGCTGCGACGTCTTCGTGTTGCCGTCCACCGCCGAGGGGCTGGCCCTGTCACTGCTGGAGGCGATGGCCGCGGGCTGCGCCATCGTCGCCACCGACGCCGGCGAGGACGGCAGCGCGCTCCACGATGCTGGGCTGGTGATCCCCGCCAACCCGCTGCGCCCGGCGCTCGACGACGCTCTGCGCGCGCTGATCTCCGACCCCGCCCTGAGGGCGCACCTGGGTCAGGCGGCGAGGGCCCGGGCGGTGAGCCGCTTCGCCGGCGCCGGCAGCGCCGACCGCGTCCTGGGCGTGTATGCGGACGCCGCCCGCACCACGGACGGGCCACAGGGCACGCCGGCAGGCGCCGCGCTACCCTAGGCGGGTGACCACGGCAACCCCGGTCCCGGTCGAGGCCCCAGTCCGCGAGGAGAAGGTGGTCCGCGAACCCGGGTGGAACGTGATCGTGTGGAACGACCCGATCACGCTGATGACCTACGTCGTCCTGGTGCTGAGGAAGCTCTTCGGCTACGACCACGTGACCGCGACCAAGCTGATGCTCCAGGTGCACGAGGAGGGCAAGGCCGTCGTCGCCACCCAGCCTCGCGAGCAGGCCGAGGTCTCCGTGGCCCGGTTGCACGCATTCGGGCTCCAGGCCACCCTGGCCCGGCTCTAGCAGACGAGCGGGAGGTGGCCTCCGTGCTCAAGCGGCGCGGCCGTATCCAGGTCCGCTTCGACGGGGCCGAGCGTGACGCGCTGCTCGACATCATCGGCCGGCTGCAGATCCACATCAGCCGAGCCCTGGCCACCACCCCACGTGCCTACGACGACCAGACCATGCAGAGCGAGTACGACCGCTGGGTGCGGCCGGAGATCGAGCGCGGCTACGAGGCCGATCTCGACGTCATCCGCGATGCGCTCGGCGCCGGTGAGGAGCTGCTCGTGCTCACCGAGGCACAGGTCTACGCGTGGCTGCGCGGCTTCAACCAGCTGCGCCTGGCCGCCGGGTCGCTCCTCGGCATCAGCGACGACGGCTGGGAGGTCGCGGCCAGCGAAAAGCTGCGCGCCAAGCCGGAGTTCGGCATGCTGATCGCCCTCGGCTACCTCCAAGAGGAGCTGGTAGCTGCGCTGGAGAGCTGACCCCAGCGCGTCCGGCGCGCGAGGCGCGCCGAGGGGAGGGTAGAGCGCGGGTGATGCGCAAGCATCGGCCGCGCTCATCGGGAGGGGACCTGCCCCTCCCGGTTAAGAACGCGCGGCAGACGCACCGCCCAGACCGCTAGTACCGCGTAACCTTCATCGAGAAGTCCAGCGCGGTCGCCGAATGGGTCAGTGCGCCGACGGAGATGTAATCGGCTCCAGCCAGGGCGTAGGCGCGCGCGTTGCCCACCTGCACACCGCCGCTGATCTCCACCTCGGCGCGGCCGCGGATGATCTGCATCGCCTCGCGGACCTGGCCGGGGGCGAAGTTGTCGAGCAGGATGCGCGGGGCCTTGTCGGCGAGCGCCTGCTCGAGCTCCTGGATGTTGCTGACCTCGACGTTGACGTCGCCGTCGGGGTACGCCTTGCGCACGGCGCGCAGCGACGGGGTGATGCCGCCGACCAACGCCAGGTGGGTGTCCTTGATGAGCACGGCGTCATACAGGCCCATGCGGTGGTTGAGGGCGCCGCCGATGCGGGTCGCGTACTTCTCGAGGCCGCGCAGCCCAGGGGTGGTCTTGCGGGTGTCGAGGATCTTGGTCTTGGTGCCGTCGACCGCTTTGACATAGCGCGCCGTCATGGTGGCGACGCCGCTCAGGTGCTGCAGGAAGTTGAGCGCGACACGCTCGGCGGTGAGCATGCCCCGAGCCGGGCCCGAGATGCGCGCGACGATCTGGTCCTCCTGCACCTTCTCGCCGTCCTTGGTCTTGGCGTCGAAGGTGATGCGGTCGTCGACGATGGCGAACACACGCGCCGCCACCCGCAGGCCGGCGATGACCCCGTTCTCCTTGCACACGATCTTGCCGCGACAGGTCATGTCGACCGGGATGACGGCGTCGGTGGTGACGTCGCCGGCCCCGATGTCCTCGGCAAGCGTCACGCGGATGAGCGAGTCGAGGGTGTCCGGCGTCAGGGCCTCGGTGATCGGGTCAAGGGTTGCGGTCAAATCGGTGTCCTCTCTGTTTCTGCATGACCAGGACGCCATGCCAGCTGTCGCGGGTTGATGGAAAGTCGGCGCGGGTGTGAGCGCCCCGGCTCTCCTCACGGAGGAGCGCCGCGCGGCACACCAGCGCTGCGGTCGTCGTCGACTGATGGAGACGCACGGCGTCGAGTGACCCGTGCCCGGGAATTGTGACCGCGATCTCCTCAACGGCGTCGCGCGCGGTGCGCAGGCCGGTGGCGTCGCGGACCAGGCCGCACCCCTCCCACATGGCGTCGCGCAGGTGCGCCCCCGCGGCGCTGTCGCCGGACGCTGGCCGGGGGGAGGGCTCGTCGGCCGCACGGCGCCGCGGCGGTGCGACGGGGCGCTCCGCGATGTCGTGGAGAGCGGCGACGGCGGCGCGGTGGCCGAAGACCAGCCCCTCGAGAAGGCTGTTGCTGGCCAGCCTGTTGGCGCCGTGCACCCCGGTGCTGGCCACCTCGCCGCAGGCGAAGAGCCCGGCCAGAGAGGTGGCGCCGTCGACGTCGGTGCGCACGCCGCCGATCATGTAGTGCGCCGCCGGCGCGATCGGGATCGGCGCCGTGGTGATGTCGATGCCGTGCGCCCGGCAGGTCGCCGTGATGGTCGGGAAGCGCGTGCGAACGGCGGCGCCCAGGGGCCGGCAGTCCAGGTACACGTGGTCCCCGCCGTCGCGGAGCAGCCGCTGCCAGATGGCCTGGGACACCACGTCGCGTCCGGCGAGCTCGCCGCGCGGGTCGGCGTCGAACAGGAAGCGGTCGCCTGCGGCGTCGACGACGTGCGCACCCTCGCCGCGCATCGCTTCACTGATCAGGAAGCGGGGCGCCCCGTCGAGCGCCAGAGCGGTGGGATGGAACTGCATGAACTCCATGCTCGCCACCTCGGCGCCGGCATCCCACGCCAGGGCCACGCCGTCGCCCGTCGCCGCGGCCGGGTTGGTGGTGTTGCGCCAGAGCTGTCCGGCGCCGCCACTGGCGAGGATCACGGCGCCGGCCCCGAGCACGCGCGGTGCGCCCGTGCCGTCGCTGTTGCGCAGCTCGACCCCGGCGCACCTGCCGTTGTCGTCGACGAGCAGCGAGGTGACGTGGATGTTCTCGATCACCGTCGCGCCGGACTGGCGCAGCGTGCGCACCAGCGCCGCCTCAACCTCGCGACCGGTGGCGTCGCCGCCGGCGTGGACGATGCGGTTGCGCGAGTGCGCAGCCTCGCGACCGACCAGCATGCGGTCACGGTCACTGTCGAACCCGGCACCCCAGTCGGCCAGCTCGCGCACCCGTTGCGGGCCTTCGGCGACGAGCACGCGCACCGCGTCCTCATCGCACAGTCCGCGACCGGCCGCCACGGTGTCGTCGAAATGAAGCTGGGCGCTGTCGTCGTCCGCCACCGCGGCGGCGATGCCGCCCTGCGCCCAGCGGGTGGCGCCGTCGTCAACCGGTCCCTTGGCGACCAGGGCAACGCGGGCGCGCGCAGACACGGTCAGAGCAGCCGTCAACCCGGCGATGCCACCACCGACGACCACGCAGTCGTACGGTCCCTCCATTGGACTGAGCGCGCTGTTCAGGAGATGGTGACCTCCTCGCGCACGCGGTTCGCGGAGTCGACATGGACGACGAGCGGGATGTGTGTCGCCAGCTCGGCGTCGCTGAGGTGCGCGTAGGCAATGATGATGACCGTGTCACCGGCGCTGCCGATGTGTGCCATCGCACCGTTGAGCCCGACCTGGCCGGGCGATCCCTCGATGGCGTAGGTGACCGCCCGCGAACCGTTGCTGACGTTGATGACGTGGAGCTGCTCGCCGGCGACGATGTCGGCCGCCTGCATCAACTCGGTGCCGAGTGAGCAGGATCCCTCGTAGTCGAGGTCGGCGTCGGTGACGGTGGCACGGTGGATCTTGGCTCGGAGCACGACGCGCTGCATCTACTCTCTCCCCTGGATACCGATGACCCCCGGGATCTCCGAACCCTGGTGACCGGCGCCGTCCAGAGGAACTGCGTCGATTCCCAGGCGGATCACGTCGATCAACCGAGTGCTGCCCATTCTACCAGCGACCAGAATTTGGCATCCGAGCCGCACATCCTCGACGCCGGTGAGGCTTTCCGCATCGACCGCAACCACGTAGTCGATGTCGAAACCGGCGGTTTCCAGCGGCGCGCGGACCAGGTCGCAGAGGACGGACGAGCGCGTCTGCCCGTCCGCGAACGCGCTGGCCGCCGCGGAGAGTCCGGCCGGGATGGCGACGGCGCGCTCCCTCTCAGCGTCGCTCAGGTAGGCGTTGCGGCTGCTGAACGCGAGACCGTCATGATCGCGCACCACCGGCGTGACCACGATCACCACCCCGGTGTCCAGGTCGGCCGCGAGGCGGCGGACGACGACGCACTGCTGGGCGTCCTTCTGACCGAAGTAGGCGCGATGCGGCCGGCACGCGATGAGCAGCTTGGCCACCACCAGGGACACGCCGTCGAAGTGGCCGGGGCGATGGACGCCCTCGAGGATGCCGGTGAGCGATGGGTCGACGCGCACTGCCGTCACCGGGTGGGGTCCGTACATCGCCTCCACGGTGGGGACGAAGGCTGCGTCGATTCCCTCGGCGGCAAGCATTGCCAGGTCTGCGTCGAGCGGGCGGGGGTAGCGGTCGATGTCCTCGCCCGGGCCGAACTGGGTGGGGTTGACGAAGATGCTGGCCACCACCCGGTCGCAGTCGACCCGTGCCCGCCGCAGCAGGCTGCGGTGACCCTCGTGCAGGGCGCCCATGGTCGGCACCAGGCCGACGCTCAGCCCGGCGGCCCGGCATCGCTCCGACCAGCGACGCAGCTCGTCCGGGGTGACCAGGCGCCGGGGCGTGTCGAGCGCGCGACGGTCAGTGGTAGCTGTGGGCATCGTCAGGGAAGGTGCCGGCGGCGACGTCGGCGCCGAATTCGCGCGCCGCGCTGACGATGCGCTCGCCGATGTCGGCGTAGGCCCTGGCGAACTTGGGCATCACCCCACGAGTGATTCCGAGCAGGTCGTAGACGACCAGCACCTGTCCGTCGCAGTCCGGACCGGCGCCAATGCCGATGGTCGGGACGGACACCGCAGCGGTGACGGCGGCGGCGAGGTCGCGGGGGATGCCCTCGAGGACCAGGCTGAACGCCCCGGCCGCCTCCAGCGCCCGCGCGTCGGCCAGGATCCGCTCGCGAGCCTCGGCGGTGCGACCCTGCACCTTGAACCCGCCGAATGCGTTGACGAACTGCGGGGTGAGGCCGAGGTGGCCCATCACCGGGATGCCGCGCTCGACGAGGCGGGCAACGATCGGTGTCACCCAGCCGCCGCCCTCGAGCTTGACCGCGTGCATCCCGGCCTTGATGAAGCGGGCGGCATTGCCGACCGCCTGCTCGTCCGACTCGTGGTAGGAGCCGAAGGGCATGTCGCCGACGAGCAGCTGGTCGGGTGCGCCACGAACCACGGCCCGGGCGTGGTGGAGCATCTCCTCCATGGTCACCGGCAGGGTGGTGTCGTAGCCGAGGTGGTTGTTGCCCACGCTGTCGCCGACCAGCAGCGCTGGCACCCCGGCGGCGGCGAGGAGGCGCGCGATGGCAACGTCGTAGGCGGTGACCATGACGAAGCGCTCGCCCCGCTCCTTGTGGGCGCGGAGGTCGTGGACGGTGACCGCCACTGGGTCAGGCCACCCGCGGGTGCGCGACGACCGCGGCAGCAGGGCGGCCGGGGCGGCGGGGAGCGGCGGCTGCCAGAGCGTCGGCCACCGCCTCGCGGCCCTCGGGTCCGGCCAGCGCGAGGGTCTCGAGCGCGAGCCGCCGATACAGCTCGCGGGTGCTCGGGTCGGCGCTGAGGACGTCGAGGTGGTGGGCGATGGTGGCGGCGTCACCGCGCACCACCGGGCCGGTGAGGGCCGACGCCGGGCCAGCGGCCGACGCGTTGCTCGCCGCCCCGGCGAGCAGGGCGCCGAGCGCGCGATGCGCGTCTGGCCGGGCAACGCCGGCCTCCTCGAGAAGGATGGTGGCGCGGGCGAGCAGCGCCAGCGGCGCGTTGCCGGCCAGGACAGCCGCGGCGTGGTAGAGGGCGCGCCCACCGGGAGGCAGGGCGAGGAGATGACCGCCGAGGTCCTCCACCATCGACTGCAGCCGGCCGAGCAGCGGCGGCGCTGCCTCGACGGCGAAGCTGGTGCCGCGGAGCAGGCTGGCGCTCCGCGCCCCGGCGAGCGCCTGGAGCGGGTGGAATGCGCCGGTCGTGGCGGCGGTGACCCTCGCCGCGGCGAGGACCTCCGGGCCGCTGGTGGCGCTGCAGTGCACCAGTGAGCGGCCGCGCAGCGCCGCACCCGAGGCCGCGATGGTCGCGGCGACGCGGGCGATCTGCGCGTCGGGCACGGTGGCGAAGGTGATGTTGGCACGGCGGGCCGCCTCGATGGCAGTGGCGACCACGTCTGCCCCCGTCCGGGCCGCGAGCCGGGCGGCGTGGGCAGGGGTGCGACTGTGCACCGCGACGATGCTGTGGCCGGCGCCCGACAGGGCCACGGCCAGGGCGGAGCCCGCCCGTCCGGCCCCGATGAATGCGAGCGTGGGCCGTTCGCTCCCTGCAGCTGCCTTCACCGTCTCGGTCACCTCGTGATCCAAGCGCCTCGCCTCAGGACGGGCGCCGGTGCCACGGTCAGGTGGCCTCACGGCGCACCAGCGTCCATGGGCCGGACCGGCTGGCACTGCCGCCGTCGCTGACCAGTGTAGCGCGCCGTACGCGCCAGACCAACGAGGCACGGCAGCTCTGTGTGACCCGGGACCCGGGCTCAGGCGCCGGCGGCAGCCTCGGTGGGTGGCTCGGCGGCTGCGGGCGGAGCCGGAGGGGCGCTGCCCTCGAGCTCGGCGATGATCCTCTTCATCTCCGCCGCCTCCATGGTCTCCACCTCGATGAGGCGGGTGGCCAGGGCGCGGAGGATGTGCTCGCGCGGACGGAGCACCTCCTTGGCCTTCTGGAAGGCGGTCTCGACGAGGTGGTGCACCTCCTGGTCGATCTCGCTGGCGATGTCCTCTGAGTAGTTGCGCTGCTCGCCGAGGTCACGGCCGAGGAAGACGAGCTCCTCCTTGGTGCCGAAGGTCAGCGGCCCGAGCTTGTCGCTCATCCCCCACTCCGTGACCATGCGCCGGGCCAGCTGCGTGGCCTTGCGGATGTCGTCGGACGCCCCGGTGGTGATGTTGTTCTCGCCGAGGATGAGCTCCTCCGCGCAGCGGCCGCCGAGGATCTGCGCGAGCTGGTCCTCGAGCTCGGCCTTGCTGACCAGGTACTTGTCCTCGGAGGGCAGGCTCAGCGTCCAGCCGAGCGCCATGCCGCGGCTCACCACGGAGATCTTGTGCACCGGGTCGGTGTGCTGGAGAAGCATTCCCACCATGGCGTGGCCCATCTCGTGGAAGGCGATGGTGCGCTTCTCGTTCTCACCGATCATGCGGCTCTTGCGCTCGGGGCCGGCGATGACACGGGCGATCGCCTCCTCGAGGTCGGGCATGGTGATCACCTTGCGGTTGTTCCGCGCGGCGAGGATCGCGCCCTCGTTGATGAGGTTGGCGAGGTCGGCGCCGGAGAAGCCCGGCGTCTGCTTGGCGAGCACCTCGAGCTCGACAGAGGGATCGAGCGGCTTGTTGCGGGCGTGCACCTCGAGGATGGCGCGGCGGCCGCGGATGTCGGCGCGGTCGAGCATGACGTGGCGGTCGAAGCGTCCCGGCCGCAGCAGCGCCGGGTCGAGCACGTCCGGACGGTTGGTGGCGGCGATGACGATCACGTGGGTCGCCGTCTCGAAGCCGTCCATCTCGACGAGGAGTTGGTTCAGCGTCTGCTCGCGCTCGTCGTGACCACCGCCGAGGCCGGCTCCGCGCTGGCGGCCGACGGCGTCGATCTCGTCGACGAACACGATGCACGGCGCGTTCTTCTTGGCCTGGTCGAACAGGTCGCGCACCCGGCTGGCGCCGACGCCGACGAACATCTCGACGAACTCGGAGCCGCTGATGCTGAAGAACGGGACGCCGGCCTCACCGGCGACTGCCTTGCTGAGCAGCGTCTTGCCGGTGCCGGGGGGCCCGACCAGGAGCACGCCCTTGGGGATGCGCGCGCCGACCGCGGTGAACTTGTCGGGGTACTTCAGGAACTCGACGATCTCGGAGAGCTCGGTCTTGGCCTCCTCGACGCCGGCGACGTCGGCGAAGGTGATCGCCGGCTTGTCGCCGGTCAGCAGCCTGGCGCGGCTCCGGCCGAATGACATGGCCTGGTTGTTGCCGCTCTGCGTCTGCCGGAAGATCCAGAGCAGAAACAGAGCCATCAACCCGAAGAGGACGAGGTTGGGCAAGAGGACGCTCAACAGGACGTTGCTCCCATTGGAATCGTTGCGGAAGTTGGTGAAGCCATTATCGGTGAAGATCTTGAGCGCTTCGGCGCTGGAGCCGACAGTGGTCTGGTACTGGTCGCCGTTCTGGTCGTACCAGGTGACCGAGGTGCCGTCGCCATTGATGACCGCCTGGTGCGAGCCATTGGAGCCGTCGATGGTGTTGAGCCTGTCGCTGGAATGGTTCTTCCAATTGAGGACCGCCTGGTCGAGGGCACCCGAATCCTTGGACTGCGCGCTCGGGCTCTGGACCCCGCGCAAGAGCGCAAAAAGCACCAGGACGACCAGTACCGCCAGGGCGGCGTACAGGCCGCGACGAGGGTTGCGCATCGCCTTGCAGTCTATCAGAGGGTCTGGATTCATCCCCCCTGTCCTCGATGCGTCGGCGCGCCGTTGCGGTGCGTGAGCAAAGGGGTGCCGCGGGTCCCCCGGCGGGCCTCTCAGCCGTCGAGAAGGCGGCGCTGATGGTCGGCGAGCACGCACAGCCGCCGGCGGGCTGACGGGAAGACGCGTTCGAGCGCGGGGATGAGCTCGTGCCGGACGCGAGCGCGCAGGAATCGGGGGTCGGCGTTGCTCGGGTCGTCGACCACATCCAGCTGCAACGCAGCGCAGTACGCCATCACGTCTGCGCGCCAGGCCCGGAGCAGCGGTCTGGCCAGCCGGCCCTGGCGCTCCCCCATCGCCGCCAGCGCGCGCGGCGTCGCCCCGGACAGGGCACGCATCAGCACCGTCTCCGCCTGGTCGTCGGCGGTGTGCGCCAGGGCGATCGCGGTGGCTCCGATGTCCTCGGCAAGGGCGTGCAGCGCGGCGTGACGGGCGTCACGAGCGCGGTCCTGGAGCGACGACCCGTGCGAGGCCACCGCCGCCGTCAGACCGCTGAAGGGCAGGGCGCGCGACTCTGCGGCGGCGCGGACCGGGGCGGCCTCGGCGGCCGACCCCTCGCGCAGGCCATGGTCGACATGGGCCACGTGCAGACCGAGCCGGCGCGGCGGCGCCAGCCGCGCCAGGGCGTCGAGCATGGCCATGGAATCCGGGCCCCCGCTGCAGGCCACCACCACGGTCTCCCCGCGACGCAGCACACCACGGCGGTCCAGGGCGGTGGCGACGGCGCGGCGCAGCCGGCCAACCGCGGCGTCGCGCTGGCGCGGCTCGAGCGACGACCCATGCGAGCTCATCACACACCAGTCTGAGCGGCGGTGTGGCGGCACCTGGATTCGAACCAGGGACATACCGGGTATGAGCCGGGCGCTCTACCAACTGAGCTATGCCGCCGTTGCGCGCCGGATTGTAAGGCGCGAAAGATCAGGATCCCCTGGCCTGCACCAACGGAGGTTGCGCGCCGCGATTTATCGCGGCGAGTGGGGAGTGAGCAGCGCCGGCTCTGCCGGGGCTGTGAGAGGGGCGCATCGCCCCTCTGTGAAAAGGAAGGGGCCCCCCGCGCGGCGGAGCCGCGTGGGGACCTGCCGCCTGGGGCGCAAAAAATTGCGGCGGCCGGACTCGAACCGGCGACCTTCGGGTTATGAGCCCGACGAGCTGCCACTGCTCCACGCCGCCGGGCCAGTTTAGCGCATCACCCCGCGACGGCCTGGCAGCCGCGGCCTAGATGCGAGCGAGACCGATGCGGGCCGGGCGACCATCCAACGGCGTCTCGTGGATGTTCATCCCTGATGGGATGTCGCCGATGGTCAGCTCGGTGGCAAGCGTCTCCGACGCCACGTGGTCACGGTGCTCGGCGACGGCAGCCGCGTGGGCGTCCGGGAGGTCGAGCGCCAGGCGGATCCTGTCGGCAAGCCGAAAACCGGCCTCCCGCCGGGCCGACTGCACCAGCCGCACCACGTCGCGGGCCAGGCCCTCCCGTTCCAGCGCCGGCGTCACCGCGATGTCGACCGAGACGGCACCGCTGCCGCTCTCGAGCACGCGCGTCGTCGCCTCGTCCTGGGCGCGGATCGCCAGGGTGAACTCGTCGGGCCCGAGGTGCTGGCCGGCCACCTCCACGCCCCCCTCGGTCCGCCGCCAATCCCCCGCACGAGCCGCGGCGAAGACCGCCGGCGCCAGAGCCCCGAGGCGTGGACCCACCACCGCCGCATTGACCGCCAGCACCCGGCGCGCCATGGCGTCGACGTCGTCGCTGAGCTGCACGCTCTTGACGTTGACCTCGTCGGCGATGAGCTCGACATAGGGCTCGAGGAGCTGCGGTTGGGCAACCGCGACGGTGACCGAGGGCAGCGGCAGACGCACCCGCCGGTCGGCGGCGCGCCGCACCGAGAGCACGGCGGAGCACACCTCCCTGACCAGGTCCATGGCGGCGACCAGATCGTCGTCGGCGGGCAGATGGTCACGCCTGGGGTAGTCGGTGAGGTGCACGCTGCGCGCCCCGGTGAGGCTGCGATACACGTGCTCGGTGATCATCGGCAACAGCGGCGCCGCCACCTGGCAGAGCGTGGTCAGCACGGTGTACAGCGTGTCGTAGCAATCGCGCTTGTCGTCGTCCACCTCTCTGGCCCAGACGCGCTCGCGGCTGCGCCGGATGTACCAGTTGTTGAGAGCGTCGATGAACTGCCTGATGACGCGGCACGCGCCGTCGAGGTCGTACGCGTCCAGGCGATCGGTGACGTTGCCGACCACCGCCCCGGTCTTGGCGAGGATGTAGCGGTCGAGCACGCCGGTCGCGTCGCTGCGGACGCCCGCCCGGTAGCCATCGATGTTGGCGTAGTCAGCAAAGAACCTGTACGCATTCCACAGGGGGATGACCACCTGGCGCAGGCCCTCGCTGATGGCCGTCTCGTTGACGACGAGGTCCTGGCCGCGCAACACCGGCGAGTTGAGCAGCGACCAGCGCACGGCGTCAGCCCCATGCTTGTTGAACATCTCCTCGGGATCGGGGTAGTTGCGCAGCCGTTTGCTCATCTTCTGGCCGTCGTTGCCGAGGATGACGCCGTGCACCACGCAGTTGGAGAACGCCGGCTTGTCGAACAGTGAGGTGGACAGGACGTGCAGGTTGTAGAACCAGGCCCGGGTCTGTCCGATGTACTCGACGATGAAGTCGGCGGGAAGATGCGACTCGAACCATTCCGTGTTCTCGAACGGGTAATGCGCCTGTGCGTACGGCATCGAGCCGGACTCGAACCAGCAGTCGAGCACCTCTTCGACGCGGCGCATGGTCGATTGTCCGCTGGGATCGTCGGGGTTGGGACGGGTGAGCTCGTCGACGCCGGGACGATGCAGGTCGTCGGGACGGACGCCGAAGTCGCGCTCGATCTCATCGAGCGACCCGTACACGTCGATGCGCGGGTGGGCGGGGTCGTCACTCTTCCACACCGGGATCGGTGAGCCCCAGAAGCGATTGCGGCTGATCGACCAGTCGCGCGCGTTGGCCATCCATTTCCCGAACGCGCCATCGCGGACGTGCGCCGGGATCCAGTTGATCTCGAGGTTCAGCTCGGAGGCCCGATCGCGGAACTTGGTGACCTCGACGAACCAGGAGGTGACGGCGCGATAGATGAGCGGGGTCTCGGTGCGCCAGCAGTGGGGGTAGCTGTGCACGTACGTCTCGTGGCGGACCAGCGCGCCCATCTCGCGCAGACGGCGAACGATGAGCGGGTTGGCATCGAAGACCTGCATGCCCTGCCAGTCGCGAACCTCGGCGGTGAAGCGGCCGGTCTGGTCGACGGGGACCACCACGCGGATCCCATTGGCCTCGCACAGCCGCTGGTCGTCCTCGCCGAAACCCGGGGCCATGTGCACCGCCCCGGTGCCCTCGTCGTCGCTGATGAAGTCGGCGGCGAGCACGCGGAAGCTGTTCGGCTCGGCGGCGAAGAAGTCGAACAGCGGTGCGTAGGTGCGCCCGACCAGCTCGGCGCCACGCACCGAGCCGACCGCGGTCGCACCCGAGAGCTCCTTCTGGTAGTTCGCCGCCGCGCGAGCGCCGACCAACAGACGCCGACCTGCATCCTCGAACACGGTGTACTCGCCATCGGGATCGACCGCGATGGCGAGGTTGGATGGCAGCGTCCATGGGGTTGTCGTCCACACCAGCAGGTCGGTCGGTGTGTCCTCGCCAGGCCCCGGGTGGAGCGTGAACCGCACCGTCACCGCAGGGTCCTGGCGATCGCGATAGGCATCGTCGAGGCGGGTCTCGAAATTGCTCAGCGGCGTTTCGCATTCCCAGCAATAGGGGAGCACCCGGTAGCCCTCGTAGATGAGCCCCCTGTCCCACAGCTGACGGAATGCCCACATGACGCTCTCCATGTAGGGGAGGTCCATGGTCCTGTACTCGTGGTCGAAGTCGACCCATCGCGCCTGGCGGGTGACGTAGCTGCGCCACTCACCGGTGTACTCGAGGACCGAGCTGCGGCAGAAGTCGTTGAACCGCTGCACACCGTACTTCTGGATGGCAGCATGGCCGTGGATTGCCAGCTGGCGCTCAGCCTCCATCTCCGCGGGCAGCCCGTGACAATCCCAGCCGAAACGCCGCGGCACGCGGTAGCCGCGCATGGTCTTGTAGCGCGGCACCACGTCCTTGACGAACCCGGTGAGCAGGTGCCCGTAATGCGGAAGTCCGTTGGCGAACGGGGGGCCGTCGTAGAAGACGAACTCGGCAGCGGCGCTGCGCTGCTCGATGGACGCGACGAAGGTGTGGTCAGCGTCCCAGAACGCGAGCACCTCCTCCTCGATTGCCGGGAAATGCGGTCGCGGGTTCACCGGCGCGTAGGGCTGGTCGCGTTCCGTCACCGTCATAGGGTATCGGAAGCCCGCGACGGCTCCCGCCCGCCGCCGACGGCGCGCACCGTCAGTGTGGGGTCGGCGAGGGAAGCCGGAATGTCACCGGGGTCGGCGTCGCCGGCGTGCTGGCGGTCGGCGAGGGCGACGCCGGCGGCGACGCGCTCGGGCTCGGCGACGGGGATGGTGCGAAGGTGGGCAGCGGGGCGTTCAGCCCACCGCTGGCGGCCGTGGGCGCCCCCGGGGTGGTGATGATGAAGATGCTCTCGCCGGGGAACACGAAGCCAAGCCGGCGTGCCTGCTCCTCGAGCCAGGCGGAGTTGTCGGCCTCGCCGATCTGCTGGTTGCGTTCGCCGATCTGCTGTTGCAGCGCTGCGTTCTGCGTGGTGAGCGACTGGACGCGAGAGTCGAGCGCATGGCCCTGCGCGGCCTCAGTGAACACCGCGTAGGCGGCCAGGCCGGAGAGCGCTGCAAGTCCGGCGATGACCAGGCGGCGCAGCGGACCGGCGTCGGAAGCGACGACATGACGAAGAATCGGTCGGCCCTCGAGAACGTGTGCGGAGACTGGCCGTGCGACCTCCATAAGGATGGACGCCAACGGTCATTTTGACAAGGTCGGCCCATTCATACGGTCGACGGCGCGGTGTCCTCCCACCGCCGGCGCCACTCCGCGGCGTCGATGTCATGCAGGTCCGCGCCGTCGATGGCAGCCTGTCGCTCGAGGCTCCGGAAGCGCTCCGCGAAGCGGTTGGACCGCGCCCGCAACGCATCCTCGGGGTTGACACGCAGCCGGCGGGCCAGCGCCACGGCGGTGAAGAGCAACTCCCCGACAGCCTCATCAAGGGAGGCCGTCGGTGGCGCGGCCGCCGGCTGTGGGTCGACGCCGACCGCGGCGCGGTCCTCACGCCGGATCTCGCCCTCGGTGACCGTCCAGTCCTGCCCGCGGACCGGGTCTGCCGCCGCGGCCCCGGCAACGGATGCCAGGCCGTCGAGGGCGGCGCGAAGCGCGACGACCGCGTCGCTGGTCGCCGGGGTCTCGTCGAACCCAAGCCGGGCGGGACGCTTCTGCACCCCCTGCGCGAACGCCAGCGCGGGCAGCGCACTGGGGATGCCGTCGAGCAGCGACAGACGATCGCCCTTCTCGCTGCGCTTGAGCCGCTCCCAGTTGACGACGACCTCGGCGGCGTTCCCCACGGCGGTGTCACCGAAGACGTGAGGATGGCGGTGGATCATCTTGGCGCGCGTGGTCTCGGCCACGTCGCCGATGTCGAAACCGTCGTCGGCTTCGGCGGCGATGGCGCAGTGCATGAGCACCTGCAGGAGCACGTCACCGAGCTCCTCGCGGAGGGTCGGCCGGCCGTCATCATCGATCGCCTCGAGCACCTCGTACGTCTCCTCGAGCAGGTAGGGCCGCAGGCTTTGGTGCGTCTGAACGCCGTCCCACGGGCATCCTCCGGGAGCGCGGAGCCGCTCGACCACCTCGTTGAGGGCGCGCAGGGAGGCGGCGGCGTCGTCTCTCATCCTGCCCACAGAGTACGCAGCGAGTGGGCACTGATGCGATGCTACGCAGGCCGGCACCTGATAACGGCGTTGTGGCAAAGTCGAGCACCGCGCAGACGGGCAGCGGGTTCCTGTTGACACTGCCGGCAGCGTCCTGATCGCCGCGCCGGAGCGCCTACACGGCCACCCGGGCGCGCACCCTCTGCAGGCGACCGAGCTCGCGGAGGACTCCGAGGAGCACGTCGCGCCAGGCGATGCCGCGGCGCACCGGCTCCGTGGTCACCACGATGCGCGTCGCCGTCGCCGATGCCTGCGTTGACCACTGGCTGACCAGCGCGGGCAGGTCGAGCCCGTGGTCGAGCGCGAGCTGGACGCGCACCCCGCCGGCGCCCGACTCCACCGCCGTGACGCCGCCGGCGGCGGCCAGCAACCGACACCGCAGCGAGTAGACGAGCGCCTCCGCAGCGTCCGGCAGCGGTCCGAACCGATCGACCAGGCCGCGGGCTGACCGCTCGAGGTCACTCTCGGTCGCGCACGCCGCCAGGTCCTGGTAACAGCGCAGGCGCAGCCGCTCATCGGTCACGTAGGTGACCGGGAGGAAGGCCTTGACCGGGAGCGACACGCTCACCTGGGCGGGCGACTCGAGGATCGGCTTGCCCTGCAGCGCGGTCACCGCCTGGCGCAACAACGTGTTGTAGAGCTCGAGGCCGACGGCTGCGATCTCGCCGTGTTGCTCCTCACCGAGGAGGTTGCCGGCGCCGCGGATCTCGAGGTCGTGCATGGCCAGCTTGAAGCCGGCGCCGAGGTCCTGCAGCTCGCCGATGACGTCGAGCCGCTTGTCCGCCTTCTCGGTGAGCGACCTGTCCGGTGGATAGAGAAGGTAGGCGTACGCCCGCTGCCCGGCGCGGCCGACGCGGCCGCGCAGCTGATAGAGCTGCGCCAGTCCGAGGCGGTGCGCGTCATTGATGACGATGGTGTTGGCGTTGGGGATGTCGAGGCCCGACTCGATGATGGTGGTGCACACCAGCACGTCGATCTCACCGTCACCGAACGCGCGCATCACCGCGGCGAGCGCGTGCTCGGGCATCTGACCGTGGCCGACCGCGATGCGCGCCTCCGGGACGAGCTCGCGCAGCTCCTCGGCGTGCTTCTCGATGGTCTGGACGCGGTTGTGCAGGAAGAACACCTGGCCTCCGCGAGCCAGCTCGCGGGTGATCACCTCACGCACCAGCGACGCCTCGCGCGCGGTCACGTACGTCTTGATCGGCTGCCGCTCCTCGGGGGGCGTCTGGATCACCGAGAGGTCGCGGATGCCGGCGAGCGACATGTGCAGGGTTCGCGGTATCGGCGTGGCCGACAGCGAGAGCACATCGACGGCCACGCGAAGCGACTTGAACCGCTCCTTCTGCAGGACGCCGAACCGCTGCTCCTCGTCGATGATGACCAGGCCGAGGTTGCTGAACTCGACGTCGCGCTGAAGCAGGCGGTGGGTGCCGACGACGATGTCCACGGCGCCGCTGCGCAGACCGGTCAGGGTGGCCGCGATGTCGGCGTCGCTGCAGAATCGCGAGAGCTGGCGCACCGTGATCGGGAACGGCAGGAGCCGTTCGGTGAAGGTCAGGAAGTGCTGCTGGGCGAGGACAGTGGTCGGGACCAGAACAGCCACCTGCCGGCCCTCGCTGGCCGCTTTGAACGCCGCGCGCAGGGCGAGCTCGGTCTTGCCGAAGCCGACGTCACCGCAGACCACCCGGTCCATCGGCCGCGACGACTCCATGTCGCGCTTGATCTCGTCCAGCACCATCTCCTGGTCGGGAGTCTCCTGGTAGGGGAACGACTCCTCGAGCTCCCGCTGCCAGGTGCCGTCAGGGGTGAACGCATGTCCGTGGGCCATCTCGCGCCGCGAGTACAGCGTCAGCAGCTCGCGCGCCACCTCCTCGGTGCGCTCCTTGACGCGGCGCTTGACCCGCTCCCACTCACCACTGCCGAGCCGTGAGAGGTGGGGATTGGAATCCGCGCCGCCCACGTAGCGGTCGACCCTGTCGAGGTGGTCGACGGGGACGAAGAGCTTGTCGCCGTCGGCGTATTCGATGGTCATGTACTCGTGCTCGCCGAGGGCGTCGCTCACGGTGCGCATCTCGAGGAAGCGGCCGATGCCGTGGTCACGGTGCACGACCACGTCACCGGGCGCGAACTGCATCACGAACGCGGTGTGCGCGCTGCTCCCCGATGCGGCCCGGCGGGCGCCGCGCGCCGACGTGGACTCGGCGCGGCGAGCGCCGCGCGCCAGCGGCGAGCCGCGGCGCTTGACCACGCCGAAGAGCTCGTGGTCGGTGTAGACGTCGAAGCCGGCGTCGCCCGCGGAGAACCCCTGCGACAGGTCGCCGCCGGTCACCGCCAGGGCGCCCGCCGGCACCTCGGTGGCGGCGGCGTCCAGCTCGTCGACATCCACGGGGTCGAGCCCGTCCTCGCGCACCAGCTCCTCGACGCGATGTTGCTGGCGGCTGACCACGAGGACACCGGCGCCGGCCACCATCCGCGCCCGCACCGCACCGCTGAATGCGCTCATCCGGCCGACGAAGCCGTCGACGCCGCGCCAGTCGAGGACCGCGTCGCCGTCGGGCTCGCGCAGCAGCTCGATGCAGCGACGACGCTCGAGGGCCGTGAGGAGCTGCTCCGGGGCGAGCAGCCCGGCGCGCGCGCCGGCGGGCAGCTCGCCGCGCTCCTCCTCCTGGGTGCGCAGACCCTCGATCTCGTCGGCGTGCCGCTGCGCCGCGCGCAGGAACGCCTCTCGACCACCGGCCAGCAGCACGATGGCGTCGTCGCCGGCGTGGTCGAGGAGGGTCGCGGGATTGTCGCCGACCAGGTATGGATAGAACAGGTCGACACCCTCGTCGTAGACGCCCTCGCCGAGCTGAGCCCGGTCTCGCTCCCACGCCTCGCGCACCTCGGGGCGGCAGGACGACACATCGAGCAGGTCGACGGCGGTGAGCGCGCGATCCACGGTGGCGGCGCGGAGGTCGAGCTCGCGCGCCGGCCAGATTGCCACCTCGGCGAGCTTGGCCACCGACGTCTGTGTCTCCACGTCGAAGGCGCGTAGCTCGTCGACCTGGTCACCGAACCACTCCGCGCGCCAGGGCCGGGCGCGGTCGAGCCCGAAGACGTCGACGATGCCGCCGCGGACCGCGATCTCACCGGGGCCCGAGACCGCGCTGACCCGGCGGTAGCCGAGGTCGACGGCGCGGCGGATGAAGTCGTCACGCGAGTGTTGCTCCCCGCTGCGCAGGCGCATCGACTCGCCGCGGACGAGGTCCACCGGCAGCGCCGGCCGGAGCAACCCGGCAGGCGAGGCGACGATCAGCGGCACGCCAGGGCTCGCGAGCATGGTCAGCGACGCCAGGCGGCGGCGGGTGACCTCCTCGGACGGCGGGACGCGGTCGAACGGCGGAGTGTCGGCGGCGGGGAACAGGCCGAGCGCCGCGGTGCCGCCCCACAACGCCGCATCGCTGCTGAGCGACTCGGCGTTGGCTCCCACCAGCACCACCGCGCAACCGGTGACCTCACGCAGCCACCACGCGACCAGCGCCACGGCTCCGCCGGGCACGCCGCCGACGACACCTCGCTCCAGGTCGCGCAGCGCCCTCAGCGCCGCAACGCCGTCCAGCCGCGAGCGGAGCGTGGCCACGTCAGTCGTCAGGGGCACGGTTGTACTCACTCATGGCGCTGTCGAGGCCGTTGCGCACCAGGGCGACGACCGCGTCCGCGGCGCGCGGGATGACCAGGCGCAGCCGCTCGCGTTCGTCGGGCGTGAAACGATCGAGGACGTAGTCGACCATCTGGTCGCGTTCCAGCGGACGCGACACGCCGATGCGCACGCGCATGAATTCCTGGGTGCGCAGCGCGTCGGCGATGGACAGCACCCCCTTCTGGCCGGCCGCGCCCCCGCCTCGCTTCAGCCTGATCCGGCCCAGCGGCAGGTCCACGTCGTCGTGAACAACGATCAGGTCCTCCGTTGGCACCCCGTACTTGCGCAGCAGGTGCACCGCGGCACGACCGGACACGTTCATGTACGTCTGCGGCCGGGCGGTCACCATGTCGTAGCCGTCGATGGCGCCCTCGCGGACCTTCGCCGGGCCCTCGCGACGCTGGCGGCCGAAGCGTCCGCGCTCCTCGAGATCGTCGAGCGCCATCCAGCCGACGTTGTGCCGCGTGCCGCGGTACTCGCCGCCGGGGTTGCCGAGGCCGAGGACCAGTGCGGCCACCTCACGCCTCTCCCGCAGTCAGGTCGGGCACCGCGATGCCCGGGAGAAGCCGGCGGGTGGCGTCGGTCATCGCCGCCGCCTCGGCCGGCTGGGCGTGATCGTGGCCGAGGCAATGGAGCAGCCCATGGACGGCGAGCAGCTGAAGCTCGGACGCGCCGTCGTCGCCGCCCTGGACCAGCGCGCGCTCCACGCTGATGGCGATGTCACCGACACGGTCGGAGTCGTCCGACGGGAAGGCGAGCACGTCGGTGGCCGCGTCGCTGCTCAGGAAACGGGCGTTGAGGTCGCGCAGCTCGGCGTCATCGGTGAGCCGGACGGTCAGCGTCACCCTGGGGCCGACGTCGAGAGCGTCCCCACAACGACGCAGCACCGGACCCAGCTGGGCGCGCCGAATCGCCTCGCGTTGTCCCGCGAGGGTGACGGTCTCGGCACGCCGGATGGTCACGCGCATGAAGGATGGGAATGAACAACCGTCGCCTGTGCACAGCAAGCCCCACGCGGGCGCGGTGCGACGCGTGGGGCTGCTCGCGACAGCTGGGTCAGCCGGCCTTGGCGCGACGCTTCTTGGCGGCGACGAGCTTGCGCTTGCGGCGGACCGAGGGCTTTTCGTAGTGCTCGCGGCGGCGCACCTCCGAGAGGATGCCGTTCTGCTTGATCTTCTTGTTGAAGCGTCGCAGAGCGCTCTCAAAGGTCTCGCCCTCGCGGACTTTGACCTCCGACACGGTCGGGAATCACCTCCTTCGGGCCGCCCGATGGGCAGCAGGAATCAATCAGAGACAAGGTCGTTCTGGCTGCAATGGTACTCGGAGCCCGCGACGGCCGTCCCTCAGCGCACTCAGCGACCACTGGTGACTGCGGTCCCCGGCTGCACCCCTGCAGTGCCGTCGCCGCGGCGTGCGCGCCCGCGGCGGGATGGCCGGAGCATCGCCACCGCGGCCACGCCGGCGATGACGTCGACCAGCACGGCGATGCCGAAGGCGATGGAAATGCTGTGCTGCACCACCGGTCCGGCGATGGCCGAACCGATCGGCATGCCGATGAAGTTGAGGCTCATCGACACCGCGAAGGCCCGTCCCATCCAGGAGGGCGCGGTGACGCGCTGTCGCAGCGAGAACATCCCGATGTCGTAGGGACCCTGGGAAACCCCGTAGAACACCATCGCGGCAGCGACGACGGCAAGACCGCCGCCCACGGCGGAGGCCAGGACCATGGTAAGCATGCCCAGCGCGCCGAGCGCGCACCCGGCCACGATGAACCACACCTCGCGGTCCTCCGAGGAGATGCGACCGGTGAGCACGCTCGCGAGCAGCCCGGCCACCCCCGTCACGGCGTACATCGCGCCCACCTCGGCGTCCCCGCCATGGAGCGAGGACAGCACCAGCACCGGCATGCCGACGCTGATGATGCCGAACGCGATGTTGGACACCGCGGTGGCGACGGCGATGCCACGGAGCTCACGATGGTGCAGCACATAGCGGAGGCCGGCGAGCGCGTCACCGGCAAGTGATGCGGTGGCCATGCGCTCGAAGTCGGGCTCACCGATGCCGAGCAGGAGGAGCAGGGCGGCGGCGTACAGCGCGGCGGTGGCCAGCAGTGCCCCGCGGGCACCGACCAGGCCGAGCAGCACGCCGGCGATGCCCGGCCCGGCGATGGACGCGACGACGTAGCCGCCACTGTCCACGGCGTTGGCCCTTTCCCAGAGCCGGCGCGGCACCATCACCGGGAACAGCGAGCGCGTGCCGGAGTTGCTCAGCGGGTTGGTGAGCGAACCCACGGCCACGACCACCAGGAGCGCGGCGGCGGGAAGGTGGCCGGCCGCATCGAGCGAGGCGATGAGGGCGAGCACGGTGGCGGCGATGGCGTAGTCGAGGCCGATCAGCAGCATCCGCCGGTGCCGGTCGAGCAGGGCGCCGGCCACCGGGCTGAGCAGGAGGCCGGGAACGATGCTCAGGAACACGACCACCCCGGCCAGCGGTGGTGAGTGGAAGCGCGCCAGCACGAAGAGCACCAGGACGAGCGCCTGCATCGCTGCTCCGGTCCGGGCCACCACCGTGGCGGCGGCAACGCGGCGGAAGCCGGGCACGGCGAAGAGGCCGCGATACGTCACCGGCGTGTCGAACGCGTCCACACCATCACGCTGCCACATCGGGGGGGACGCCTGTCGTGGGATGCGCGCCGTCAGCTCATCGCGCGTCCGTGGCGTCCCTCACCGGCGGTGAATCGCTGCGCACCCTCGGCGGTCTCGCCGCTGTTGAGGACCGCGATGCCGCGCCGGGTTTCGTTGACGAGGGCGTCGGCGGTCGACGCTGACCACTGCTCGTACACGGACATGCGATCGCTGCGCATGCACCTCTGGGGGAGGGCGGCCAGCTGGTGCGCGAGCCGCAGTGCCTCCGGCAGGGCGTGGCCATCCGGCACGAGGCGGTTGGCGAGTCCCATCAGCAGCGCCTCCTCCGCGCCGACGGCACGGCCGGTGAGGATCATGTCGAGCGCCCGGCCGTGGCCGACGATTCGCGTCAGCCTGACGGTGCCCCCATCCATCAGCGGGACACCGAAACGGCGGCAGAACACCCCGAACACCGCGCCCCGCGCAGCGACGCGAAGGTCGCACCACAGTGCGAGCTCGAGGCCGCCGGCGACGGCGTGACCCTCGACGGCGCCGATCACCGGCTTGCCCAGCGTCAATCGCGAGACACCCAGCGGTGCGTCGCCGTCCACCTCGGCGCGCAGCTCGCCGACGGCGCGGAGGTCAGCCCCGGCGCAGAAGCACCCGCCTGCCCCGGTCAGCACCGCCACGGCCAGCGACTCGTCGGCGTCGAAGTCGCCGAACGCGATGGCCAGCGCCTCGGCCGTCTCGCCGTCGATGGCATTGCGCACCTCGGGGCGGTTGATGGTCACGATGAGCACGTCGTCGTCGCGCCGCTGCACAACCTTGGTCATGCCGCGATGTTCTCGCGAACGGCCGCGCGGTGGTCGCCCGCGCGGGTGTACCCTTGTGGGTCACGGCGTACATCCGTTCGCCTGCCATCGCTCGAGGATCCTGTTGTGAGGCCCGACCTCGACCCCGACCAGCGTGCCGCGGTCGCGCACCGCCAGGGTCCCTGCCTGGTGCTCGCCGGGCCGGGGAGCGGCAAGACGCGCGTCATCGTGGAGCGGTTCCTTGCGCTGGTCGGAGAGGGAGTCGGCCCGGCGCAGCAGCTGGTGCTCACCTACACGCGCAAGGCCGCCGGCGAGATGCGTTCGCGCGCGGAGGAGGGGCATGGCCCGTTCGCCGGCGAGCCACCGCTCAGCAACTACCACTCATTCGCGGGGCGGCTGGTGCGGGAGTGGGGCTGGCTGGCGGGAATCTCCCCGGCGTTTCGCATCGCCGACGAGGCCGAACGCTGGCTGCACCTCGAGGCGGTGCTGGCCGAGCTCAGGCCGCGCACGCTCTGGAACCCACTCCGCCCCCACGACCTGGTCGACTCGATCCTCGACATCATCGGCAAGGCGAAGCAGGAGCTGGTGACGCCGGCGCAGTACGCGCAGTGGGCGCAGGCGGAGCTGGCCAGCTGCGACGACCCCGCCGAGCGCGCCCTGCTCGAACGCCAGGCTGAGGTCGCCGCCGTGTACGCGGCGCTCGACGAGCGCTACCTGCGTCATGCGGTCCTCGACCACGACGACACCATCCTTCGCGCCGAACAGCTCCTGCGCGAGCACGACGCGCCGCGCCACGCGGTGTGCGACGCCATCGAGTACGTCATGGTCGACGAGTACCAGGACACCAACCATGCCCAGGCGCGGTTGGTCGAGACGCTGGTGGCGTCCCATCGCAACATCCTGGTCGTCGCCGACGACGACCAGGCGATCTACAAGTTCCGCGGGGCCAGCCTCGCCAACCTCGATCGCTTCTCGCGCATCTACCCCGAGCATGCCGGCATCACGCTGTCGCACAACTACCGCAGCACCGCCCCGATCGTCGCTGCGTCGCAGGCGGTGATCGGTGCCGCCAACCCCGCGTCGCGCATCGCCAAGACCCTGGTGGCCGACCGTGGTGACGGCGATGCCGTGGAGCTGTGGGAGGCCGCCGACGAGCGCAGTGAGGTGCTCGGCGTCGCGGCGGAGTGCCGGCTGCTGATCGACGCCGGTGTGCGCGCGGCGGACATTGCGTGGCTCTTCCGCCGCCACGCCGACATGCGTGCCGCGGTCGGCGCGCTCCGCGAGGTCGGCGTCCCCTACCAGGTGCAGGGCGGTCGCGGTTTCTTCACGCAGCCGGAGATCAAGGACACCCTCGCCCTCCTCAGTGCCGCCGCCGACCCGTCCGACTCGCAGGCACTGCTGCGCTGCCTGCAGATGCCATCGTGGAAGGTCAGCAACCGCGGCCGGCTGGCACTTGTGCAGCTGTGCGGTGAGCACGACACGCCACTGCTCGCTGTGCTTCGCGACGGGGATGGCTGCGGGCTGGACGCGCACGACTCCGCCGGCGCTGCGCGCTGCATCGCCGACATCGAGGCGTTGCACGCGATGAGCGGGCGAGAGGATGTCCGCGAGATCTTCTACATGGCTCTCGAGCGGAGCGACTTCCTCGGCATGCTCGACCTCCAGGCCGAGCTGGCCCGCATGCAGACCGGCGCCAACCTCAACAAGTTCGGCGAGCTGCTCGAGTCGTTTGCCGACTGGAGCGACGACCGGCGACTGACCACCGCGCTGCACTACCTCGACGTGCTGCGCAACAGCCGTCACGCCGACGAGCTCGCCGGCATCGAGGCTGCCGACGACGGCGTCGTCCTGCTCACCGCTCATTCTGCCAAGGGCCTGGAGTGGCCGGTGGTGATCATCACCAGCTGTGTCGAGGCGCGCTGGCCGGGACGCGCCGGGACGGCGAGGTCGGCGTTGACGCTCCCCGGCGCGCTCGTGCCGGAGCTGCCGCCGCCGGGCGATGCGGTCGTCGACGAGGAGCGCCGCCTGTTCTACGTGGCGGCCACCCGAGCGCGCGATCGCCTGGTGCTGTCGCGCGCCCGGCGTTACCCGCAGAGCTTTCGCGATGAGGCCCCCTCCCCCTTCCTCGCCCCGGTGGCCACCACCGACGCGGTGCGCGCCCGTGACGTTCCCCGCGCCGCCCCACTGCATCCCCGCCCGGTCCGCGCCGCGGGCCGGCCAACGGCTGAACGCCTCTCGCTCGGAGTTTCTGACATCCGTGTCTTCAAGCAGTGTCCCCGCCGCTTCGAGTACCGGCACCGTTACCACATGCCGGTGCGCGAGTCGCTGCAGAGCTGGTACGGCACGCTCATCCATGCCGTGCTGCAGAACGCCGCCATGCGCCGCCAGGCCGGCGAGGCCGTCAGCGAGGACGCGGTGGCCGCCATCTGGAACGACGCGTGGGCGGCATCGCGGGGGCCGAAGGGCAGCAACCCCGAGCTGCGCGAGCTCGGCGAGCAACAGCTGCGACAGTACGTGCGCACGAACGCGTGGCGCGCCGCCGAGGTGACAGCCGTCGAGCAGACGTTCAGCCTGGCGCTGGACCACGCCGACGTCCATGGCCGTTGGGACAGGCTCGATGCGAGCGCAGCCGGCGCGGCCACCGTCGTCGACTACAAGACCGGGCCGCCCCGCGACGAGGAGCGGCTGCGCAAGGACATCCAGGTGCGCGCCTACGCCGTCGCGCTGTCACGCAGAGATCGCACCGACGAGGTGGCGGTCGAGCTGCACCACCTGCAGACCGCCGAGGTGACGCGCATCGAGTTCACCCGTGACCAGCTCGACACCTCATACCGGTACCTCTCGGTCACCGCGCGTGACATGGCCGCTGCCTGGAGCTCTGGCAGCTTCCCGCCCCGTCCGTCGACGTGGCAGTGCCCGCGCTGCGAGTACCGCACCGTGTGCGACGAGGGCCGCGGTGTCGAAGACGGCTGACTGACCGCGCCGAGGTCAGGCGACGGCCGTCCAGCGCCTCCAGTCGGGAGCGCCCGTGATCGGCCCCTCGGGCTCGACGTCCTCGGGCAGCTCGGTGCGCCACGGCAGCATGAGGTCGAAGACGATCTCCTGGATGGTCCAGAGGATGTCCATGATCTCGGTGATCTTGACCTGGCGCCGCCCGATCGCCTCCTCGACGATCGCCAGCGCCTCGCGGTCGCCGGTCTTCGACACCGCGCTGCGCGCAAACGCGAACACGTCCTCGGCGCGCGACTTGAGGTCGGCGGGGGTCTCCTTGATGCTCTGGAGGTGAATCTCCTCGCAGGCACTGATCACCTCGTCGACGCGTTCGACCAGCCTGCGCAGCCGGGTACGCTCGACCATCTCCCGGTGATGGCGCTTGCGCGCGTCATGCACCTCTTGGGTCGCATCCTCGATCAACAACTCAAAAATCTCCTTGGGTTGATGCCGCGATTGCTGACAGTGGAATTGTCGACATTCGGGTCACCACACTGCTCGAGATTACCCCGGCGGCCCATTGACATCAAGAGCACATTTCGGGTCAGATTGTTGCATGGATCGCATCAATGCCGACGCGCTCAGGACCTTCATCGAGGTGGCGCGAGTGGAGCACCTCGGCCGGGCGTCCGACGCACTTCAGGCAGATCCGTCAACGGTCAGCCGCAAGATCGCCCGGCTCGAGCAGGATATCGGTGTCCCCCTTTTTGAACGCATTGGACGCTCCATACGTCTCACGCAGGCAGGGAAACGGTTCGTCGGCCGGGCCGAACGTCTGCTCGCCGACCTGCGCGACGCCGTGGCCGACGCCGAGGGCGCCGTGTCGGCCGAGTCGGGCGAGGTGCGCGTCGGATTCCTCCATACCGTCGGAGCGCGCTGGCTGCCTGAGAGGCTGGCCCGCTTCCTGCGCGCCCACCCGGGGGTGCGGTTCATCCTCGAGGAGGGAACCACGGCGGAGGTGGCCAGCGGCGTCCTCGCCGGCGACTTCGACCTGGGCATCCTCGGTCCGCCACCGGTCAACACCCCGGACCTGGAGATGGTGCCGCTCTTCCGCGAGCGGGTTGCCGTGGTGGTGCCGATCGGCCACCGGCTCACCGGGCGCACCTCGTGCGCGCTCACCGACCTTGCCGACGAACCGCTGATCCTGCCCCGGTCACGCAGCGGGCTGCGCAAGGTCATCGACGACGCCTTCGCGGCCCAGGGCCTGACCACCAAGGTCGCCTACGAGGGGGACGACTTCAGCATCGTCCAGGGGCTCGTGGAAGCCGGCCTGGGCATCACCCTGATGCCCATGCCGCTGCCGGCCCCCTCGGCCCAGGTCGTCGTCATCCCACTTCGGGACCCACCGATCGCCCGCACCATGGCGCTGGTGTGGGATCGCCGGCGCACCCTGCCGCCGGCGGCGCTCCTCTTCTCCCGCGGCCTGGTGACCGAGGTGGGTGACCCGTTCGACCCGCCGCCCGGCGGCTGAGCGGCCGCCGGGGCACCCGGACCGTACACTCGCCCCGTGGCCGCCGTCGTGATCGTCGTCGCCGTCCTCGTCCTCGCCGCCGGCGCCGCGGTGATCGAACACGCGCGCCGCAGCGCCGCTCCGGGGGCCGGGACGTCGCCTCCGCGCGACGCGGGCGCCACCGCTGCCCAGGCACGGAGGGACGCCGACCGGCTGGTGGCGCAGGCGCGCCACGAGGCTCTCGCGGCGCGCGAGGCTGTGCGTGAGGAGGTGCTGGCACGCGACCAGGCCGTGGAGGCCAGCGACGCGCTCCTCGAGGAACGTGAACGCACCCATCGCGACCGCCGCGCCATCTTCGACGATCGGCGGCACCTCCACAAGAAGCGGCGCGAGGAGATCGACGAGCGGATCGCGACGGTCGACGCGATGCGGTCAGAGGCGGCGGCCGCCGTCGAACGGGCTGCCGCCATCGACCGCGAGACCGCGGCGCGGACCGTGCTCGAGCGCATCGACAACGAGCTGGCCGCCGAGCACCAGCCTCGCGTCGAGGCAGCGGTCGCCGAGCGCGTCGGCGACGCCGCCCCGGCGGCACGGACGTTGATCGTCGAGGCCATGGAGCGGCAGCTGAGCGGCCACGCCGACGGCGCTCCGCGAGCCGCGCCGCTCTCCCTGGAGGAGCTCGACGAGCACGGCCGCGAGCGGCTGCTGAGCGCTCTCTCGGTGATCGCCGACGACACCGGTATGGACCTCGGCGTCGACGAGGATCGAGCCCAGGCGACGCTGCGCGGCATGGACCCGATCGGCCGCGAGGTGGCCCGGCAGGCCGCGCTCGAGGTGATCGACCGCAAGCTCCAGGCCGCCGACGTGCCTCCGCTGCTGCTCCGCACCCGCGGGTCGCTGACCGCCCGGGTGCGCCAGCTCGGCGAGCAGGCCCTGTGGGAGATGCAGATGGAGGGCCGGCCCGAGCTGGCCGAGCTCATCGGCACCCTGCACTACCGCTTCTCGTACGGCCAGAACGCCCTCCTCCACTGCGAGGAGACCGGCCACATCTGCGGCGTCCTCGCAGCCGAGCTCGGTATGTCGCAGACGATCGCGCGCGAGGCGGGGATGCTGCACGACGTCGGCAAGGCCGTCGACCACGACGTCGAGGGTTCGCACGCCATCATCGGTGGCGAGCTGTTGCGCGTCCTCGGCGCCGACGCCGGGATCATCCACGCGGTCAAGGCGCACCACTTCGATGAGGAGCCCACCACCGACCTGGCGATGCTCACCATCTGTGCCGACGCGATCAGCGCATCCCGTCCCGGCGCACGGCGCGACACCCTGGCGACGTACCTCGCCCGCCTCGAGCAGCTGCAGACGATCGCCACCCGCCATTCGGGTGTCGAGCGCGCGTTCCCGCTGCAGGCGGGCCGTGAGGTGCGCATCTTCGTGCGCGCCAAGCAGGTCAGGGACGCGCAGGTTCCCGAGCTGAGCGCGCAGATCGCGCACGAGATCGAGAACGAGATGCAGTACCCGGGGATGATCAAGGTGACCGTCATCCGCGAGACGACGGCGACAGCGACCGCGCCGGCGCAGATCGCGGCGGTGCTCGAGGCCAACCGGCGACGGGCCGGCAAAGGCAACGGCAATGGCAACGGCGACGGCACCGACGGCGACGTCACCAGCGACGCGGACGAGCACGCCACTGCTGAGCCGGCAGGCGCGGAGGCGTCCGGCGGGGACGACGACGCGCCGATGGACTCCGCCGGGATCGAGGAGGTCAGCCCGGCGGAGAGCTGATCCCGCGCACGAATTCCTCGAGGACCGCTGCGGTCCGCTCAGGCTCCTCGTGGAAGAAGAGGTGACCGGCGCCGTCGAACACCACCATGGTCGCGCCGGGGATTCGCTCGGCCAGCAGTCGCGCGTTCGCCAGCGGCATCACCGCGTCGTCGCTGCCGTGCATCACCAGGGTCGGCACCGTGATCGACGGCAGCCGGTCCCACACGTCGTGGGCCTTCGAGGCGTCGAGCTGCGCCCTGAATGCGCGGCCATCGATCGGCCGGGTGGCACGGTCGCGGACCTGCTGCTCGATGAACTCCGGGTGCGCCTCCTGGAAGCTTCGCGAGTAGAGGACGGTGCAGGCGATGCGATACGCCTCCTCGGGGCTGCGCGCGCCCTTGCCGAGCAGGGCTTGGACCGCGGCCGGGTCGGGCTCCTCCGCGAGGTGGGCGGCCCCCGGCCCGGTGGCGGCGAGCACCAGTGCCGCCGTGCGGTCCGGATACTCGACGGCAACCGCCTGGGCGACCAGGCCGCCGAACGACGCCCCGAACACGGTCGCCCGATCGACGAGCACGGCGCCGAGCACCGCGGCGCCATCTCCGGCGAGCTGGGCGGTGGTGTACGGGCCGGTGGTGACCTGCGAGGCGCCGATGCCGCGCTGGTCGTAGACGGCGACTGAGAAGTGTGCGGTCAGCAGCGGCATCAGCGGCGCGAAGACGACGCGCGTGGCGCCAAGCCCGGGGATGAGCAGCAGCGGCGGACCGTCGCCGTCGACGGTGACTGCCAAACGAGCCCCGTCGGGCGCGTCCACGAGGCTCTCGGTCATGCGGGCGGTGATGCTACCCCCTCACCGCCTGGGTTCTTGACCCGGTCCGCGCGGCTAGGCTAGCGCCGTGCCGGAGCGCTTCTTCATCGACGATGTCCTTGACGCCGGCTCAGGCATGGCCGTCGCCGGGACGCTCGCGCACCACATCGCACGGTCGCTGCGCATGCGTCCCGGTGAAACCATCGTCGCCGTCGACGGCAGCGGTCGCGAGCACGGTGTGCGTCTGCGCACCGTCACCGCAGTGCTCGTCGAGGGGGAGGTGACCTGGAGCCGGGCGGCCACCGGCGAGCCTCGGCTGCGGGTCACCGTCGTCCAGGCGCTGCCGCGCGAGCGCATGGAGGACTGCATCGACGTGCTGGTGGAGGCCGGTGCGGCCGGGATCCGTCCGGTGCGGACCGAGCGGGCCGTCAGCCGGCCGCCGGACGATCGCGTGGCGCAGCGTGTGCGCCGCTGGCAGATCGTTGCCACCGAGTCTGCGCAGCTGTCCGGGCGCGGCATCATTCCGGTGGTGCATGCGCCCACCTCCCTCGCCGATGGCCTCGCCGCGCTCACCGCGGGGTCGCGGGTGATCGCCGGCACCTTCGACGGCGCCACGTCGCTGGCGACCCTCGACGTCGACAGCTCGCGACCGCTGGCGCTCTGCATCGGCCCCGAGGGCGGCTTCGGCGACGGCGACCTCGAGGCGCTGCACAGCGCCGGCGCGGAGCTCGTTCACCTCGGCCCGCGCGTGCTGCGCACCCGCTACGCCGGGGCGGTCGCCACGGCCCTGCTGCTGGGCCGAGCGGGTGACCTCGACGCGCCTGTCGCGGCTGAGCCGAGGGCGTGAGCACCAGCACGGGCCCGCTGCGCGTGGCCCTGACCACGCTCGGCTGCAAGGTCAACTACGCGGAGATGGCTGAGCTGGCGGGCAGGCTCGCGGCCGCCGGGTGTGAGGTCGTCCCCGAGGACCAGCACGCCGACGTCCGCGTGCTCAACTCGTGCACGGTGACCATGCAGGCGGACGCGACCACGCGACAGCGCCTGCGCCGGCTGCGCCGGGACGACCCGCACGCCCACCTCGTCCTCACCGGGTGCAGCGTCGACGGCAACCCGGCCACGTACCTCGGCTGCGGGGTCGATGGCCAACGACGGCTCCCCGACGGCGTGGACTCGGTGTTCAGCAACGCCGAGAAGGACGGCATCGCGGAGCACGTCCTGCGCATCGCCGCAGCGCGTGGCGGCACGGATGGGGCCACGGCGGTGTCGCTGCGCAGCCGCGCGTTCGTCAAGGTGCAGGACGGCTGCAACCACCGCTGCACGTACTGCGCGGTGTGGTCGGCGCGCGGCGCGTCGCGGTCGCGGCCGCTCGGGGACGTTCTCGATACCGTCCATGCGGCGGCCGACGACGGCCACGGCGAGGTGGTGCTCTGTGGCGTCGACCTCGGGTCGTACGGGCGCGACCTCGGCACCAGCCTGGCGCAGCTGGTCGGCGGTGTCCTCGCCGACGCGGGGGACCGCGTCAGGGTCCGGCTCAGCAGCGTCAACGCCAACGACGTCACCGACGAGCTGATCGCGCTGAACGGCCATCCGCGGCTGTGCTCGCACTGGCACATGCCCTTGCAGAGCGGCAGCGACACGGTTCTGCGGGCCATGCACCGCGGCTACCGGCGAGCACAGTACCTGCGCGTGTGCAGTCAGCTCCGCGAGCTCGACCCCGACACCGAGTTCACCAGCGACGTCATGGTCGGCTTTCCCGGCGAGACGGATGCCGATCACGCGGCCACGGTCGAGGTCCTCGAGCACACCCAGATGCTCGCGGTGCACGCCTTTCGGTACTCGCCGCGCCCCGGGACGCCCGCCGCCGCGATCGCCGGCGCCGTCGCGGACGGCGTCGCGCGCAAGCGCAGTGCCGAGGTTCGACGCGCGGCCGCGGCCAGCGGCCACGCGCGCCGGCTGCGCGCCGTGGGCCGCCGGGACGCGGTCGTCTGGGACCGGCTCGATGGCGACACCGCCCACGGCCTCACCGCCACCTACCTGAGGGTGCTGAGCGAGGCAGGTGCGGCGACGCGGCCGGGCCGCGAGTCGGCGGTCGAGTTGGTCGCCGTCGAGGGGGAAGCCCTGCACGCTAGGCTGCTCGCCCCGTGAGTGACTGCATCTTCTGTGCCATCGCCGCCGGGAACGTCGCCTCCGACCGCGTCTACGAGGACGACGAGGTCGTCGCCTTCCGCGACACCAACCCGCAGGCGCCGACGCACATCCTGGTCATCCCGCGCGAGCACATCGGGTCGGCTGCCGAGCTGACCCCGGCGCAGGATCCCCTGTGGGCCCACCTGTTGCACGTCGCGCAGCAGATCGCCGTCACCGAGGACATCGACGAGAGCGGGTTCCGCCTCGTGACCAACGTCGGTCGCAATGGCGGACAGACCGTGAACCACCTCCACCTTCACCTGCTCGGCGGACGGCCGATGGGGTGGCCACCGGGGTAGGCGGCGCGATCAGCCCCTGAGCGCGTCCTTGATGGTGTCGAAGAATCCCTTGCGCACCTCGGCCGGCTTGCCGTTGCGCTCACCGAGCTGCAGGTACACGTCGCGCTGGGCGCTGCTGAGATGCGTCGGGACGGCGACATGGACGATGCAGAGCTGGTCACCCCGACGGCCGCTGCGGACGTGCGGAACGCCCATCCCGGCGATCTTCAGGACGCGGCCGTGCTGGGTGCCGGCCGGCACATCGACCTGGTGCTCGCCGTTCGCCGTCGGCACCGTGATGCGATCCCCGAGCACGGCCTGGGGGACGCTGATCGCGAGCTCGTAGAGCAGGTCCTGGCCGCGCCGCACCAGGTGTGGGTGGGGCGCGATGCGGAAGCCCACGTACAGGTCACCGCGGTTGCCGCCACGCGGGCCCGCCTCACCCTGCCCCGCGTACCGCAGCGTCACGTCATCGTCGACGCCGGGTGGGATGGTGATGTCGAGGGTCTGCCGCTCCTCGACCCGGCCCTGACCGCGGCACGTCGGGCACGGCTGCTCGACGATGCGTCCCTCGCCATGGCAGCGCGGACACGCGGTGACGTTGACCATCTGGCCGAAGATGCTCTGCACGGCGCGGCGCACCTGGCCGCTGCCGCCGCACTCGGTGCACGTCACCGGTTGGGTGCCCGGCGCGGCGCCGCTGCCCGCACAGTCCGAGCAGGTGCCCCGGCGCGGCACCTCGACGGTTCGCGTCGCTCCGAACACCGACTCCTCGAACGTGATGTCGACGTTGAGGCGCAGGTCGGCCCCGGGTTGCGGGCCGCTGCGCCGGCGCCGCCCGGCGCCGGCCCCACCGCCGAAGAACATGTCGAACAGGTCGAATGCGGAGTCGAAGGAGAATCCGCCGAAGTCGGGCATGCTGTCGCCGGCGTGACCGAATGAGTCGTAGCGCTGCCGCTTCTGCGGGTCGCTGAGCACCGAGTACGCCTCACCGACCTCCTTGAACCGCTCCTCGGCGCCCTTGTCGCCCTGGTTGCGATCCGGGTGGAACTCCATGGCCAGCCTGCGGTACGCCTTCTTCAGCTCCTCGCCGGTGCAGGTACGCTCGACACCGAGAACCTCGTAGTAGTCGCGCTTGACGGTGGCCATCAGGACTGCCTCGCGCCGGCTCTCGGGTGGGCGACACGCACCAGGGCGGGGCGGAGCACGCGGTCGTGGAGGCGATAACCGCGCTGCAGCTCGGCGTCGACGGTGTCGACGTCGACGGTGTCGCTCTCCTCGCCGCCGAGCGCTTCGTGCACGGCCGGGTCGAACGGCTGCCCCAGCGCGTCGATCGGGGTGACCCCGAGATTGGCGAGCGCGGTCTCGAACTCGCGCACCACCAGGCCAAGCCCGTTGACGAGGTCGGCGGCGCTCGATTCGCCCGCGTGGCCGACGGCGCGCTGCAGGTTGTCGAGGACGGGCAGCAGTGCGCGAGCCGCCTCCTCGCTGGCGAAGCGCGAGCGGTCCGCCAGCTCCTGGTTCTTGCGCCGCTTGAAGTTCTCGAAGTCGGCGGCGAGCCGGAGGTAGCGCTCGTCGGGAGCGGCGGGGGTCTGCTCGGCGGGCGCCCCGTCGGCGGCCACATCGTCTGCGGGCACCTCGTCGGCGCGTGCGGGAGCGTCCGCGGGCGGTTGCGGCGAGGGTCGAGCGGGGTTGGCGCGCGCGCGCGGGCTGCGCCGTCGCTTGTCGTCCGCGTCCGTCATCCCAGGGTCCTGCTCAGCGAGTCGCCGACCCGCGTGGCCACGTAGCGCACCCGCGGCGCCACCTGCGAGTACTGCATGCGCGTCGGCCCCAGCACGCCGAGCGTGCCCCAGCGCTGCGAACCGACCCGGTACGTGGTCATCACCAGGCTGCACTGGCGCAGCTGCTCGAGGCCGGTCTCGCGGCCGATCATGATGCGGGTGCCGTGGTCACTCTCGATGGCGGCGAGCATCTCACCGAGCACGCGTTCCTCCTCGAGCAGGTCGAGCACCTCGCTGAAGCGATCGACGTCGCCGAATTCGGGCTGATGAAGCAGGTTGCGGACCCCATCGTGCACCACCAGCGTGTCCTGGCCGGCGTCGACCGACAACATCACCTCCGCGATCGCCTTGACCACCTCCGCCCACAGGGAGTCGGGCAGCTCGTCAGCACCGACGCCGATGGTGGCGACGTCGCGTGCCTCGCACCCGTCCAGCGTGGTGTTGAGGCGGTCGGCGAGAGCGCTGAGCTCGGCCTGGTCGCTGGGCCGCCCCAGCGCGACGGGGTGCTGGCGGATCAGGTTGCCGTCGAGCACCAGCAGCAGCAGGGCGTGCTGCGACTCCAGCGAGATGAGATCGAGGTGCTTGAGACGGGCGCCGAGCGCGCGGGGCGCCGTGACCATGCTGACGGCGTCGGTCACCAGCGCCAGGGCCCGCGCGGCCGTCTCGAGCGTTTCCTCGAGGCCGGCGGGGAGCAGCGCGAAGAAGGGGTCCATCTGGCGCCGGACGGCGGCGGGCACCGCCTCCTCCTCCATCAGGAAGTCCACGTAGTACCGGTAGCCGAGGTCGGAGGGGACCCGGCCCGCGGACGTGTGTGGCTGGAGGAGATAGCCGACGTCGACGAGGTTGGCGAGATCGTTGCGGATGGTCGCGGACGACCACGACGCCAGGTGGACGGCGAGCGCGTGCGACCCGACCGGTATGCCGGTCCGCGTGTAGTCGGACACCACCGCCTTGAGAATCTGCTGCTTGCGCAGGTCGAGGGGGATGGGGACCGGTGTCTCCAACTCGCTCTCCTCCACCGCCTCCCGCGAGGCGGGGTTAGCACTCCTTATGTTCGAGTGCTAAATCGTACCATGCGCCGCCGTCGCTGGCCGAAAACTGAGCTCGGCCCGGTTGGTCTCACGGAGGAGCTCCAGCACCTCTCGCGCCTTCCACGACTCCATCGCCAGCGCTGTCGAGCGCGTCAGGCCGGCGCGAATGAGGTCTTCGACGACCGGGGCGGGCGGCGGTTGGTGAATGGGGGGACGGTTCATCTGCGGTAAATCGTCCGGGATTGCGCTGCAGACTTCCAGCCCCTGAGCCACATCGTCACGCGGATGTCTGCCCGCTGGGTGAACCGTCTGCCGGGTCGTTACAGCACGCCACAGCGAGGCCGGCGCCGGCGACGGTCAGGCGCAGCGAGCCGCCAGCCGGACCGCCAGCTGGTTGAGCACGTCCTCGCCACGCGGCGTCACCCGCGCCAGCCGTCCGTCGAGCACGAGAAAGCCCGCCGCGGCCAGCTCGCGCGCCTCCGCGAGCACGCCGCCGCTCTCGAGGCGGACGCCCTCGCGCAGCCGCAATCCCAGCATGATCGACTCCTCGGCGCGCATGGTGGCGTCGATCCACTCGGGATCGCGAATCGCCAGCGGCGCGGTGTTGACGGCCGCGATGTACCGCTGCACGCTGCGGCCGTGCCCGTACCGGAAGGACAGCGCCGACGGCACCGGCTCGAGGCCGAAGCGCGGCGCCATGGCCGCGGGCAGATGGCCGTGAGCGCCCACCCCGGCGGCCGCGTAGTGGGCGTTGCGCCAGTACACGAGGTTGTGGCGGCACTGGCTGTCGCCGCGGGCGAAGTTGCTGACCTCGTACTGCCGGTATCCCGCGCCCGCCAGCACGTCGAGAGCGATGCGATGCTGGCGCAGCGCGCTGTCGGCGTCGACCACACGGACATGGCCCTGCGCGACCGCCTGGTGCAGCGGGGTCCCGTCCTCCACGGTGAGCTCATAGCAGGACACGTGGTCGGGCGCCGCCGCCACCAGTGCCTCGAGCGATGCCTCCCACCTGGCGTCGTCCAGCCCCGGCACCGCGTAGATGAGGTCGCCGCTGACGGTGGTGAAGCCGGCGCCGCGAACGTCGTGGATCGCGGCGATGGCGCGGTCGGCATCGTGGACGCGACCCAGGAAGCCGAGGATGTCGGCGTGGGTGCTCTGCACGCCGACGCTGACCCGGTTGAACCCCGCCGCCAGCCAGCTCTGCGCGCGGCGCATCGACGTGCTGGAGGGGTTCACCTCCAGGGTGACCTCCGCCCGCGGAGACACCAGGAAGCACTGGTGCACCTCATCCATCAGCCCGGCGAGCAGCCCGAGGTCGAGCAGGCCCGGGGTGCCGCCACCGCAGAAGATGGTGTCGAGCTCGCAGCCGTCGAGCACCTCGCCGAGGGCACGCAGCTCCGAGCGCAGCGCCGCGATGTACTCGTGCTGTCCACGCGCGCCGGCGACCGAGACGAAGTCGCAGTACTCGCACTTCCGCTCGCAGAACGGGATGTGCATATAGAGCGCGCTGACCGGGGCGTCATCGACTGCTGACATGGGGACGGCTACTCCAGGGTCCGCGGGCGCCGAGAACGCGCGGTCGCCTTGGCACGGTCCTTCGAGGCGGCTGCGCCGCGGGATCCTGACGCGGCGCGGCGCTCGAGCATGCGGGCGCGGGCCCGCCGGCCCGGGGCGCTGAGGATGCGCTGCAGGGCGGGGAACAGCTGCACTGCCACCAGCATCGCCAGCACATCCGCGAGCACGATGCCCAACGCGTCGTTGACGGTGAGCTTGTCGATGAGCTGATCGGTGGTCGGCGCGGCTGACCCGGCGGGGTGGACGAGGAGCGAGGTGAGCAGCAGGGCGAAGAGCGCGAACACGGCGCCGATGGACAGCGCCTCGAGCATGCGCAGCATCCGCGGCTGGTGGGTGACGACCTTCGCCAGCGGCATCAGCAGGACGCACGCCGCCAGCACGAACGGTGCCTGGAAGAAGAACAGGTCGACGACGAGCAGGCGCTGGCGATGCTGGATGAGATGGAAGACCAGGCCGACGATCATCTGCGCGACGAATGACATCGCCAGCAGGGTCAGCAACCCGAAGCGGCTCCAGTGCGACTCGTCGTCGAGCGCGGAGCGCCGGACCCTCGACGGCCGCGCGACCGCCGGGGTCGCGACGACCGGCGCGGCGACCGGCCCGGCGGGCGCACGCGACGCTGGCGCCCGCGTGGTGGTGCGGGGGGCGGGGGGACGGCGGCGCTTCTTCTTCGCCACGCCTACTCGTCCAACGTGAGGATGGCCATGAAGGCCTCCTGCGGGATCTCGACGTTGCCGACGCGCTTCATGCGCTTCTTGCCTTCCTTCTGCTTCTCGAGCAGCTTGCGCTTGCGGGTGATGTCGCCGCCGTAACACTTGGCGAGAACGTCCTTGCGCATCGCCGACACCGTCTCGCGGGCGACGATCTTGCCACCGATGGCTGCCTGGATCGCCACCTCGAAGAGCTGGCGGGGAATCAGCTTGCGCAGACGCCCGGCGAGCTTGCGCCCCTGGACCGCCGCCTTGTCGCGATGGACGATCATCGAGAGCGCGTCGACGCGCTGGCCCCCGACGAGGATGTCGAGCTTGACAAGCTTCTCGGCGCGGAAGCCGGTGATCTCATAGTCGAGCGACGCGTAGCCCCGGCTGCGCGACTTGAGCTGGTCGTAGAAGTCGTGGATGATCTCGCCGAGCGGCAGGTCGTAGATCAGCGCGACACGGTCGCCGGGCTGGTACTGCATGTCGAGAAGCTCGCCGCGGCGATCCTGGCAGAGCTCCATGAGGGGGCCGACGTACGCCTTGGGGACGAAGATGGTCGCCCGGGTCCGCGGTTCCTCGATGGCGTCGATGTTGGCGGGGTCCGGCAGCATCGACGGGTTGTCCACCGCCACCATCTCGCCGCCGCGCAAGCGCACGCGGTACTCCACGGTCGGGGCCGTGGTCAGCAGCTCGAGATCGAACTCTCTCTCCAACCGCTCCTGCACGATCTCCATGTGCAGCAACCCGAGAAACCCGCAGCGGAAGCCGAAGCCGAGCGCCACCGACGACTCGGGTTCATATACCAGGGAGGCGTCGTTGAGGTTGAGCTTCGACAGCGCCTCCTTGAGCTCCTGGACCTTGTCGGAGTCGATCGGAAAGATGCCGGCGAAGACCATCGGCGTCACCGTCCGGTAACCGGGCAGCGCCGCAGGCGCGGTGTTGTCGGCGTCGGTGACGGTGTCGCCGACCTTGCTGTCGCGGACGTCCTTGATGGAAGCCACCACGTAGCCGACCTCACCGGGGCTGAGCGAGCGCATCGACGTCGGCTGGGGACGGAAGACGCCGACCTCGTCGACGACGAAGTCCTTGCCGGTGGCCATCATGCGGATGCGCTGTCCCTGGCGGATCACGCCGTGCATGACGCGCACGTAGACGATGACGCCGCGGTAGACGTCGTACTTGCTGTCGAAGATCAGGGCCTGGAGCGGTGCGCCGACCTGCCCGGAGGGCGGCGGGACCCGGGTGACGATGGCCTCCAGGATGGCATCGATGCCGATGCCCTGGCGCGCGCTGGCGAGCAGCGCGCCATCGCCGGGCAGACCGATGACATCCTCGATCTCCTGGCGCACCAGCTCGGGGTCGGCCGCCGGGAGGTCGATCTTGTTGATGACCGGGATCACCTCGAGGTCGGCCTCGAGCGCGGCGTAGACGTTGGCCAGCGTCTGGGCCTCGATGCCCTGTGAGGCGTCGACCACGAGCAGCGCGCCCTCGCAGGCGGCCAGTGAGCGTGACACCTCGTAGGCGAAGTCGACGTGGCCCGGCGTGTCGATGAGGTTGAGCTGGTAGGTGAGACCGTCGGCAGCGGTGTGGTCGAGGCGCACCGCCTGCGCCTTGATGGTGATGCCGCGCTCGCGCTCGAGGTCGAGGGTGTCGAGCAGCTGGTCCTGCATGTCGCGCATCGCCACTGTCCCGGTGCGCTCCAGCAGGCGATCGGCGAGCGTCGACTTGCCGTGGTCGATGTGGGCGATGATGCAGAAGTTGCGGATCAGGTCGAGTGGCTTGCTGGGCACGGAGCGCCACTGTAGCCGGGGCAGCCCCCGCGGGCGATAATCCCCGCCATGCCCAGCCGCAGGAATGCGACGACCGTTCGGCGCGTCGCCCCCGATCCCACCGGCGGCAAGCGGGCGCTGGTGCTCTGTGGCGGGGGCATCACCGGGCTGACCTACGAGATCGGCGCGCTGCGAGCGCTCGACGACCTGCTCGTGGGCAGCAGCGTCAATGATTTCGACATCTACGTCGGCACCAGCGCCGGCTCGATGATCGGCGCCCTCCTCGCCAACGGCATCACCCCGACGGACATGGCGCTGGGGCTCGAGGGGAGCAACGAGATGCTGCGGCCGCCAACGCCGTGGGGCCTCTACCGCCCCAACCTCGCCGAGGCGGCGGCGCGCATGCTCAAGCTGCCGCGGCTCGCCCAGGAGATCGCCTGGGAGCTGGCCCGGCATCCCGGCAAGCTCAACCCCGTCGACATCGTCGGGATGCTCACCCCGCTGCTGCCGTCCGGCTTCTTCAGCAACACGGAGCTGGTGCGCTTCCTCGAGAGGCTGCTGACGCGCGACGAGTTCAGCAACGACTTCCGCCGCCTCGATCCCGAGCTGCACATCGTGGCGTGCGCGCTCGATTCCGGCCAGCGCGTCGTGTTCTCACGCTTCAACAAGCGCGCCCACGTGCCCATCTCGATGGCGGCGGCGGCCAGCAGCGCCATCCCCATCCTCTTCCGGCCGGTGCGCATCGACGACGTGGATTACGTCGACGGCGGCATCAAGGGGATCTCGGCGATCGACGTGGCCGTCGATCGCGGCGCCACCCTCATCGTCGCCATCAATCCCATCGTCCCGGTCGACATGCGCAACCTGCACACGCCGGCGGGGGTGCGCGAGCTGCTCGGCGACCACCTCGCCGACCTGGGCATGCGCGGGGTCTACAACCAGGTCTTCCGCGGCATGCTCCACGACGGCTTGCTCGACCACATCAAGCTGGTCCGCAACCACCATCCCGACGTCGACATCCTCCTCATCGAGCCGCGGCCCGATGACGAGAAGATGTTCTTCCACGAGCTGATGTCGTACAGCGCACGCCTGATGGTGCTGCAGCACGGGTATGAATCGGTCAGCAACGGGCTCTACGACACCTGGGGCTATCTCCGCCGCATCCTGCCCAAGCACGGCATCCACATCTCGCGACGCAACATCGAGCGCAAACCTGTGCAGGTGCCGCTGGAGAGCTACCGGATGCCCAACCTGCTCGGCCGGCTGATGCGCCAGACGGTGTTCGCGCGCCGGCCCTCGCTCTCCATCCTCGACGACGAGGACGAGGCGGTCTGAGCCGACCCCCGGTCCCCGGACGGTCGGTCAGCTCTCGTTGCGCGTCACGGCGCGCTGCATCAGCTCGCCGAGGTCGAGGTTGCGCTTGGTGCCGGCCACCGCGGGCTTGACACGATGCGCCAGCACCGCCGGGGCGACGCTCTCGACGTCCTCGAAGCTGACCCGGTCGCGGTTCTCGTAGGCGGCCAGCGCCTGCGCGCTCTTGCGGGTGACGATGTCGGCGCGGTGGCCATCCACCTCGAGCTCGATGCCGACAGCTGCGATGCCGATGAGGATCTCGCGGTCGACCTCGACGTCGGGGAGGCTGCGGATGGCGTGGGCGATCCGGTCCGCCTCGGCGGTCTCGCGTGCCTCGTAACGGATGGCGAACGCCTCAGGGTCCTCCTCGAACTCTTCGCGACGCTCGACGATCTGGACGCGCTGCATGACGTCGCGAATGCCGGCGACGTCGACACAGAGCCCGAAGCGGTCGAGCAGCTGGGGGCGGAGGTCGCCCTCCTCGGGGTTCATGGTGCCGACAAGGATGAAGCGCGACGGATGTGACACCGACACGCCCTCGCGCTCGACGGTGTTGAGGCCCATGGCGGCAGCGTCGAGCAGGACGTCGACGATGTGATCGTCGAGGAGGTTGACCTCGTCGACGTAGAGGATGTTGCGGTTGGCCTCGGCGAGAACGCCCGGTTCGAACCGCTTCTCGCCCGTCTTGATCGCCGCCTCGATGTCGATGCTGCCCACCACGCGGTCCTCGCTGGCATTGATGGGAAGCTCGACGACACGCATCTGGCGCGCCTCACGCGGAAGCTGCTCGCCGGCGGCGACCCGGGTGCTGCAGTCGACGCACTGCTGCTCACCAGCGTTGGGTGGGCAGCCGAACTGGCAGCCGACGACCACGAGCTGCTCGGGAAGGAGTCGCGCGAGCGCGCGCACGGCGGTGGACTTGGCCGTTCCCTTCTCACCGCGGATCAGCACGCCGCCGATTGCCGGGTTGATGGCGTTGAGCACCAGCGCCTGGCGCATCGGCTCCTGGCCGACGATGGCGGTGAAGGGGAACACGGCGCGACCTGCCTGCATGCGGGCATTGTCGCCGCTTGAGCCGCCGGAGAGGCCTGGTGCCTCGATCAACGTCCCCGCAGGCTGCGCTCGACGCCGGCCAGGATCGCGCCCTGGCTGAGGTCGTACAGCCCGAGGTACTCGCCGCCGGAACGCTCGGCCAGGTCGAGACAGGCGTTGAATCCGTAACCCCCGCTGAACAGGGGCGACCGTGCTGACGAATTGCTGGGAGCAGCGACGCCGACACGCGGCAGTGGGGTGGCGGCGATGTGATCGCGGGCTGAGTCGATGACGAGCATGCGCACGTGCTCGTTGCCGATCTGCGCCGCCAGCCGTTGCGCCTCGAGCAGCGGTTCCTCGCCGAACAGCGAGATGTTGCCCCGGCCGTCGCTGATGAGCACGATCAGTGGGTACACAGAGGACTCGCGCAGCCGCTCGGTGCGCACCACCCTGAGCCCGGCCACCAGCCCGTGGGTCAGTGGCGTGGTGCCGCCCACCGCCAGCCGCTGCAGCCGCTCCTCGGCGAGGTCGACGCTCGACGTGGGTTGCAGCACGACGCGCGCGCTGCGTCCCGAGAACACGACGAGCGACACCTTGTCGCGGCGGACGTAGGCGTCGCGCAGCAGCGACAGGACCGCGCCCTTGGTGGCCTGCATGCGCTGCTCGGCGTCCATCGACGCGCTGGCGTCGACGACGAACACGATCAACGTGCCGGTGCGGCGCCGGCGCACCTTCTGCCTGAGGTCCTGGCGCTCGAGGTGCAGCGCGGGCGCATCCACGATGCCCGCCGCGGTGGCCTCGCTGCGTCGGCGCTGCTGATGGGGCGCGGCAGCACGCACCGTGGCGTCGAACGCGACGTCGGTGGTGTGCTCGGTCTGCACGGCGCGCACGTAGCGTCCGCGACGGTCCTTGCTGCGAGCCTGGCTGCGCTTGCCGGTTGCCTTGCGGGTGCGCCGGTCGCGCGGCAGGCTGATCTTGCGGACCGGGAAGAGGTCGCCGGCAAACAGTTGAGGCTGCGCCGACGACGCCGGTTCCGCAGCGCGAGCTTCGTCGCCTTGCGACGATCCGGTGCCCTCATCCGCAGCGGAGGTCGACTCCTGCGGCACCTCCGACTCATCGGCCTGTTGCGCAGCCTCCGAGTCGGCGGCTGCCTGCGCGTCGCGGCGCAGCTCCTCCATGCGCTCGGCCGCCGCCTCGGTGGGCGACGTGGTGGCGCTGCTGCTCTCCTGGGAGGGGTTGTCGCGGCGGCGATGGGCCAGCGCCAGCTCCGCCGCTGTGATGACGTCCTCGGCGGTCACCGACAGAGCGTCGACGGCCGCGGTGTCGCTGCTGCCGTCCGCGACCAGTGCCTCCGCCTCCCGCCAGGCGCACACCGTCTGCGCGGTCCTGCTGATGACGATGTCGGCGCGGTGACCGACAGCGCCGGCGTCCACACAGATCAGGGCGATGAACCGTCGCATCGCTGCAGGCACGCGCACCAGCGGCAGCAGCTCGGTGGCCCGCGCGACGGTGGCGCGCAGCCGGCCCTGCGCGGCGTTCTCGTCGACCGATCGCGGCGCGCCCTCGCGGGAGACCCGCTCCATCACCCGCACCCTCTCCCCGAGTCCCTGGAGGCCGCCGACATCGACGCAGAGGCCGAAGCGGTCGAGCAGCTGCGGACGCAGCTCGCCCTCCTCGGGGTTCATGGTGCCCACCAGCATGAGCCGGGCCGGGTGCGACAGCGACACGCCCTCGCGCTCGACGGTGTTGACGCCCATCGCGGCCGCGTCGAGCAGGACGTCGACGAGGTGGTCGTCGAGCAGGTTGACCTCGTCGACGTAGAGCAGGTTGCGGTTGGCCGCGGCGAGCAGGCCGGGCTCGAAACGGCGCTCGCCCCGCTTGATCGCGGCCTCGACGTCGATGCTGCCGACCACCCGGTCCTCGCTGGCGTTGACGGGCAGCTCCACCAGGGTCATCCGGCGCGACACGCTGTGCAGGGTCTCGCCCGCGTCGGCGCGCGCGCGGCACTCGTCGCACAGCATGCCCGGCGCCCCCGGGTCACACTGGAATCGACAGCCCGCCACCACCTCGACGTCGGGGAGCAGCTCGGTGAGCCCTCGAACGGCCGTCGACTTGGCGGTGCCCTTCTGACCGCGGATGAGCACCCCGCCGATCGCCGGGTTGACCGCGTTGAGCAGCAGCGCGCGCTTCATGGCGTCCTGCCCCACCAGGGCGCTGAACGGCATCACCCCGGCTCGTGCCCTCATCGGCACCATTCTTGCAGGGTCAGCAATTCTGCTCGAGCCGGTAGTCGAAGGCATCGCCCGGGGTCACCACGAGCAGGTCGCCGCCACCCAGCTTGAAGATGTGCCAATCGCCGGAATGGTCGATCTCCGCCCCGCCCGGGGCGGTCGGATGACCCTCTCGGCGCACCTGCACATAGACGCCGCCGAGATAGCTGACCACGGCCGGCGCGTCGTTCGGGTATTGGACGGTGATGGCGCAAACACCGGGAGCAGTGGTCGAGAAGCTCAGCAGCGCCGTGTCGGGGTGGGCTGCGACCCAGGCCGGCTGGGTGGTGGTGTCACCGCACCCTGCCAGCAGCGCCAACACCGCGCCGGCCACCGGAGCGACGAGCCCGCGCGCACCGCCGGCGCCGCGGCGTCGCCGTGACCCGCGGGCGCGTCTCACGCGCGCAGGGCGGCGGTGACCGCCCGCACCTGGTCGACGTCGAGGACGGCCGTGGCCCGCAGCCGGGGGTGATCGACGACCACGGCGACGGGGCCGCCGTCGAGCAGCATCCGACGCTGCTCCTGGTCGAACGCGAACAGGAGGTGCCAGCCTCCGCCGCCGCCCTCCGCGCCATCGGAGCGCCCCCTGACGCGGTCCCCGCCGAGGTCGACAAACACTGCCGCGCCCAACTCCCCGAGCTCGGCGAGCCGGTCCGCGAGGGCGGCGGGGTCGGCGATGTCCATGTACAGAGTCGCCGCCAGCTCGTGATCGCCGGGGAGCGCGTCGGCGAAGGCGGCGGCCTCGGCGTCGATGTGCTGCTGGTCGCTGACGCGCTCAGCGCGAAGCAGCTCCTCGAGCGACGCGCGGACCCTCTCGCGGCTCTCGAAGACGAGAACGAGCTCGCCGCCGAGGCTGACCCGGTGGCCCGGCGCCGCCTGCGCGAGGCGAGCCCTGCTGTCGGCGCGCTCGGCCTCATAGGCGCTGCCGGTGCGCACCTCGCCGGGCCCGAGCCGGTCGGCCGTCACGGGCCCACCGCGGTGGCGCGGCGCAACACGCCGAGGTGCACGTTCTCGGCGGCGACCAGCGACTCGAACCAGTCGGCGGCGTCGCCGCTGCCGGCGCCGCGGGCTGCTGCTGCCAGCTCGCCGTAGCGCTCGACCGCAGCCTCCTCCGCCTCGACCACCGCGGCGAGATCGCCCGCGGCGTCGCCCCCGCCGGCAAGCGGGTCGCCGCTCTCCTCGAGGAGCTCGAGGTGCCCGAATGCCTGGCTGATCTCCCCCTCCGCGACCGAGCGCAACACCGCGGCGATGTCGGCGCGGCCCTCGACGTCGGCACGACGCGCGTAGAAGAGGCAGCGCAGCACGCTCTCGGCCTCCCGGCCGAATGCCTCCCGGAGCAGGGTGCCGACGTCGGCGCGTTTGGCGGGCACGCTCGATCCCCTCTGTGATCTGCTGGTCGCGGTGCGCCGAGGGTACCCCGTTCGCCCCGGCACGGTAAATCCGACCATTTCGGTATGCTTTTGCTCCTGATGGCCAACGTGCGCTTCGACCGCAGCGCCCTCAAGGTCGGGCAGGTGATCCTGATCGTCGGGCTGATCATCGCCTGGCTGGTTGCCCTGGCTCGGCCGGCGGCAGCCATCGCCCTGCCGGTGTTCGCGTTGATGCTGCTCGGTGGCGCGCTCTCGCCGGCGACGAGCCTGCCGCGGGCAATCTATGTCGGAGTGCTCAAGCCCAGGGGCCTGGTGCGTCCGCGCGTCCGAGTCGAGGACCCCGCCCCGCACCGCTTTGCCCAGCTGCTCGGCGGGATCTTCCTGGTGGCGGCGAGCGTTACGGCACTGGCTGGTCTCCTCACCGTCGCCTGGACGCTGGGCTGGATCGTGGTCGCTCTCGCCTTCCTCAACTTCGCCTTCGACATCTGCGTCGGCTGCATCGTGTACGCCCAGATGGTCCGGGTGGGCCTCTTCCCCCTGTCGCGCCGCCGCACCGTCACCGGCTGACCATGGCGCCGGTGCTGCTCGCCCCGATCGCCGCTGCGGCGGCCATCGCCATCGTCGCCGGGGTCCTCAGGCTGCAGCGGTCCTCGCAGCGGCGCCTGCTCGGCCGGGTCGCCCCGGCCGGCTGCGGCGGCACCGCGGACATCCTCTACTTCACCGGGGAGAACTGCACCATCTGCCATGTCGCGCAGCGGCCGGCGCTGCGACGCCTCCACGAGGCGATCACCGACCTGCAGGTCACCGAGATCGACGTGGGCGTCGATCCGCAGGCGGCGCGGGCGTACCGGGTGATGACCCTGCCGACAACGGTGGTCCTCGACGCCCGCGGGCGGGTCAGCGCGCTCAATGCCGGCTTCGTCGGCGAGACGCTGCTGCGCACCCAGGTGGAGGCGGCTCGGACCGCGGGTGAGGGGGAGGCGGTTGCCTAGAGGCCACGGCCGGGTCCGGCCGCGTGCTTCAATTCTGTGGTGACCACCACGCAGGCCGCGCGCACGAGCCCGGCGCTGCCCGCGGCCAGTGACCTCTACGACGTCGACGGCCTGCTCAGCGACGACGAGCGGCTGATCCGCGACACCGTGCGGGCGATGGTGCGCGAACGGGTCCTGCCGATCATCGCCGACCATTTCGAGGCGGCGACCTTTCCCCGGGAGCTGGTTGCCGAGGTTGCTTCGCTCGGGCTTCTTGGCATGCACCTGACCGGCTACGGCTGCGCCGGCTCCACCGCCATCGCCTACGGCGTGGCCTGCGAGGAGCTCGAGGCGGGTGACAGCGGGCTGCGCTCCTTCGTCTCGGTGCAGGGTTCGCTGGCGATGTTCCCGATCCATGCGTATGGGAGCGAGGAGCAGAAGCGCAAGTTTCTGCCAGAGATGGCAGCAGGATCGATGATCGGGTGCTTCGGGCTGACCGAGGCGGACGCGGGCAGCGACCCGGGCTCGATGCGCACCGTGGCACGCCGCGGCGGCGACGGCTGGGTGCTGAACGGCAACAAGATGTGGATCACCAACGGCTCCGTGGCCGACGTGGCGGTGGTGTGGGCCACCACCGACGAGGGGGTGCGCGGCTTTCTCGTGGAGCGCGGTGTCCCGGGATTCACGGCGACCGACATCCATCGCAAGCTGTCGCTGCGCGCATCGGTGACCAGCGAGCTGCGTTTCGACGACGTGCGATTGCCACAGACTGCGGTGCTGCCGGAGGTTTCGGGGTTGCGCGGCCCGCTGTCGTGCCTCAACGAGGCGCGGTACGGCATCGCCTGGGGGGCGCTGGGCGCCGGCCGTGCCTGCTTCGAGGCAGCGCTGGAGTACAGCAAGACCCGCCGCATGTTCGACGGCCCGATCGCCCGCTTCCAGCTCACCCAGGCCAAGCTCGCCGCCATGGCAACCTCGCTGGTGCAGGGCCGGCTGGTGGCCCATCGCCTCGGCACCCTGAAGGATTCCGGCCGGCTCCACCCCGTCCAGGTGTCACTCGCCAAGCGCGCCAATGTGCGCGCGGCGATCGAGATCGCGCGCGAGGCGCGCACCATCCTCGGAGCCAACGGGGTCACCCTCGAATACCCGGTGATCCGGCACATGAACAACCTCGAATCGGTGCTCACCTACGAGGGCACCGAGGAGGTGCACACCCTCATCCTCGGCAAGGCGATCACGGGGGAAGACGCCTTCTCCTGATCGACTCAGGCAGCGGTGGCGGCGTCCCAGCCCTCCACTTCGCGGAACGAGTGGTGGGCGCGCGCCGCGACCACGATGTGGTCGAGCATGGGCACGCCGATCAGCGCCGCGGCGTTGCGCAGCGCCTCGGTGACGACCCGGTCGGCGCGGGACGGTGACGGGTCGCCGGACGGATGGTTGTGGGCCACGACGAACGACGCGGCGCCGCTGCGGAGAACCGGCGCCAGGACGTCGCGAGGGGTGAGCCGGGAGCTGTTGACGCCGCCCACGGCCACGGTGTCGCATCCCACCGGCCGGTGCCGCGCGTCGAGCATCAGGACCCAGACCTGTTCGCGCGCCGACTCCCGCAGGCCGCCGAGCAACAGCACCGCCTCGCGCGGTGAGGTGACCGACGGCCGCTCATCGGGGAACCAGCGCTCGGCGAGCTCCCACAGGGCGGCCAGCCGGCGGGCGCGGTCGGCGGGGATTCCGTGGTCGCGCACCAGGCCGCGCGCGCCCAGCAGGCGGCGCTCCCAGACGGGGACCCGCGAGACGCGGGCGGCGCACTCGACCACGGCGGCGGACGGGCTGGAGCCGCCCAGCACCCGGGCGATGAGCTCGGCGTCGGTGTGTCCGCGCAGGAGCTCGTCGTCCGCGATTGCCGCCGCCACCCGCGTCATACACTGGAGTGTATCACACAGAATTGTGTAGGTGGCACGGCCACGTCAATGGGTCAGATGCAGCCCCAGCAGCAACAGCAGGACCAGGCAGACGGCCAGCACGGCGGCGCCGCGGGGGTCGTCGGCCAGGGCGCCGATCCACGAGGGCATGCGACGACGGGGAGCGCGTTCGCCGAGCAGCGCCGGCGGCGCGATGTCGGCTGCCGGTTCCACGGTGAAGATCACGACCCGGCCCGCCGCGTCGTCGGCCTCATCCATCAGATCCACGAACCCGGGCGTCTGCAGCACGCTGCGGCGCCTCCGAGAGCGGCGCTTCCCAGCCTGCGGCAGAGCCGCGTCCGTATCGACCGGCTCCCCGGGCGGAGGAGGCGGCGGTGGCGGTGGCGGGGGCAGCGGCAGGTTGCTCAGCTGTAGAGGTGTCCTGATGTGGTCATGGCGTGCCAGATGGCGTTGAGCCGGCGCTGCTCGATCGCCAGCAGCATGAGGCCGCCGACCAGGGGGATGGCGAGGAACAACGACGTGCCCACCGGGCGCACCTGCCGGTCGGTGGTGGCGCCCACGTGCTCCTCGACCGAGCGCAGCCGCTCCAGTGTCATGACCACGGCAACCGCGCTGAACGGCAGCAGCAGCGCGAGGTAGGGAACGGCGGCCAGCCCGGCGAGCAGCGCGTAGGCCTGCCAGCCGGCGAGGTGGATGTTGAAGGGCAGGTGAACGCCCAGCCGTGTCGTGATGATCAGGGTGGCTCCCGCCAGGGTGACCAGCAGGCCCGCGAGCCACGGCACCATCACGGCGGCCGTGCTGCGACGCGGGCGGGAGTGGAGCTTGGGATCGAACTCCTCGAGCTCGCGGTTGACGCCGTGGTGCCACGCCAGCGCGTAGACGCCCAGGGTCAGCATCGAGATGACGGGCACCAGCACTACGGACCGCGATCGGCCCACCGGGCCGAACGTCGGCATCGGCCGGGCCGGCCGGAGCGCGGGCGCGTCGATGGCCACGAACGGAAGCTCGGCCTGGTTGGCGTCGGTCGGCTCAGGCTCGCTCGGCGATCCCGGCACCGACGGCTCCGCGACAACGCCGGGAAACGTCCAGTGCGGCCTGTCGTCGGCGATGTCGCGGCGGGGACCGCTCCACGCCGACGGCTCTGGCGTGAGCTCGCGCGAGGGCGCGGACGCGCCGCGCTCGCCCTCGCCGGCGCCGACCGCCACCAGCTCCCGGCTGCGCACGTCCTCGGTGGACGTGCCCTTCTTGCGGCCGGTGGGCTGCGCGCCGTCGGCGGACGTCGCCTTGGTGCGGGACGATGGCGCCCCGATGTCCGCGGCAACGATGCTCTCGGCGTCCTCTGCGACACCATCGGCCCTGCCGCCGTCCTCGCTGTCTCTGGCTGGCCCTGCTGGAGTGTGTGCTGCGTCGTCGGCCATGTCGTCTCCCCTTCGAAGGTGCTGGTGGCTCCGGGTACTGGATTCGAACCAGTGACCTTGCGGTTAACAGCCGCCTGCTCTACCGCTGAGCTAACCCGGAATGAGTGGGTGGTTCTCGATTGGGATGAGGGAACGGTGAGCCGAGTATACGGAGCGCACGTTCGAGTGAACCGCCGCGGTGCCCTACTCGAGGTAGTCGCGGAGCTTGGTGCTGCGCGACGGATGTCGCAGCTTGCGCAGCGCCTTGGCCTCGATCTGGCGGATGCGCTCGCGCGTGACCCCGAATCGCTTGCCCACCTCTTCGAGGGTGCGCTGGTGGCCGTCGGCGAGGCCGAAACGCAGCTGGAGAACGCGCCGCTCACGTGGCGACAGGGTGTCGAGAACGTCCTCCATCTCCGCGTGCAACATGGTCAGCGAGGCGGCGTCCGACGGCGCGGTGGCCTCCTTGTCCTCGACGAAGTCGCCGAGGTGGGCGTCGTCCTCCTCGCCCACCGGCGTCTCCAGGGAAACCGGGTCCTGGGAGATCTTCCTGATCTCGCGCACCCGCTCCGGGGTGACGCCCATCTCCTCCCCGATCTCCTCGTCGGTGGGCTCGCGGCCGAGCTCCTGCAACATCCGGCGCGAGACGCGGACCAGCTTGTTGATAGTCTCGACCATGTGCACCGGGACGCGGATGGTGCGCGACTGGTCGGCGATGGCGCGCGTGATCGCCTGCCTGATCCACCAGGTGGCATACGTCGAGAACTTGAAGCCACGGTGGTAGTCGAACTTCTCGACGGCGCGGATCAGGCCGAGGTTGCCCTCCTGGATCAGGTCGAGGAATGTCAGGCCGCGGCCCATGTACTTCTTGGCGATCGAGACGACCAGGCGCAGGTTGGCCTCGGTGAGAGCCTCCTTGGCTGCCATGTCGCCCTGCTCGATGAGCCGCGCGTAGTGCACCTCCTGCTCAGCCTTGAGCAGGTCGACGCGGCCGATCTCGCGCAGGTACATGCGCACGGGGTCGTCGAGGGATACGCCGTCAGCGGCCTCGGCGATGGCGACCGTCGCCTCGTCGATCTCGTCGACCGTGGCGAAGTCCCGGTCCCCGTCGCTGACGTCGATGCCCATGTCGCGGAACACCGCGAAGATGCGCTCCAGGTGATCCGGCTCGGCGTCGATCTCCGGGAACGATGCGAGGACGTCGTCGGGCGTCAGGAAACCCTGTTCTCTGCCGCGGATGACCAGGGCCTCGGCCGCTGCGGCGAGCGTGTCGACAGGAAGGACGACCGTCACCGGCTCATCTCCGCGCTGAACTGACATTCCACGAGGTATTGAAGATTCCTCACCCCTGTCCAACGCAAACATCGAGCGAATCGCTACATCCGCGGGGCGCTGTCAGCCGGTGCCTGCGCTGCGGCGCAGTCGGGGCGACGCGGTGGCCAGCTGGCGCAGGCGCGCTGCCAACTCCCCGACCTCGGTGCTGTCGCCGCGCTCCTTGGCTGCGGCCATGCGGCGGCTGACGTCGGTGATCTCGGTGATGCGCTGGGCCTCGGCGACCAGCCGCACGCAGTCGGCGATGGCCGTGTCGAGGTCGGTGACGCGGCTCTCCGGCAACAGCTCGGGCACCGTCCGGATGAGGAGGGCGGCGGCGAAGTCGCGCTCGATGGCCGGCAGCGATCCCACCGGGAAGGGCTCGTCGCCGGCGGTCCCCGCGGCCACCTCGACCATGCGCCGGGCGAGCGGGCTCTGGATGGCGCTGATGTCGAGGCCGAACTCGGCTGTCAGCCGGCGGGCGATCTGCGGGCGGTGGACGCAGAGCGTGGCCAGGTAGCCGTCCCAGGCGGCGGGTGGTGGCGGGCGCGGTCCGTCGTCGGTGGGACGTGGCTCGACCGCCGCCGGCGGCGCTGTTGTGACGCGCAACGGGCGTCCGCCCGAGGCGCCGCTGCGCGCCACCGCGACGTCCGACGCCACGGTGCTCACGCTCAGGTCGAGGCGCCGGGCCCCCTGCTGCGTGTACAGCTCGCGAGCGGCCGCCTCGGGGATTCGAGCGAGCAGCGCGACCACTCGTTCGGCGGCAACCCGACGTGCGTCAATGCTCCCGCCTTCCTCGCCGGCCAGCGCGCGATCCAGCAGCACCTGCCACTCCGGCGGAGCATCGTCGACCGCCTTGGCAAACGCGGCGGGGTCGCTCCGGACCAGCTCGTCCGGGTCCTTGTACCCCTGTGGAAGGATGCAGATCCGCGCCTGCAGGCCTTCTGCGGCGACGACGTCAACCGCGCGCGACGCCGCCGCCCGCCCGGCGTCGTCGGCGTCGAAGCAGAGCACCACGCCGGCGGCGTGCCGCGACAGCACCTTGGCCTGCTCGCGGGTCAGCGCCGTGCCACTGCTGGCGACGGTGTTGGCGACACCCGCGGCATGTGCCGCCATCACGTCGAAGTAGCCCTCGACGATCACCGCCACGCGACGGTCGTGCATCGCCGTCCGGGCGAGGTCGATGCCGAACAGGGCGCTGCCCTTGTGATACACGGATGTCTCCGGCGAGTTCAGGTACTTGGGCACATCGTCGCCCAGCGCTCGGGCGCCGAAGGCGATCACCTCGCCGCGCTCGTCGCGGATCGGGAACACCAGGCGATGGCGGAAGCGATCGCGCAGCCGCCCCCCGCGCGAGTGGTGGGCGAGCCCCGCGTCGACGATCTCCTCCGGTTTCGCCGCGGCCCGGTCGCCGAGGTAGCGTGAGAGCGCGTCCTCGCCCGCCCCGCCCGCCGGCGCGAAACCGACCGCGAACGTCCGTGACTGCGCTTCATCGATGGAGCGGTCACCGAGCAGGTCGCGACCGGCCGCTCCCGCCGGGCTCGACCACAGGACGTGCTCGAAGAAGGCGGCTGCTCGAGCGTTGAGCTCGAGTGTCCGCTTGCGCCGCTGCGCGGCCCCGCGACGCTCCGGGCTCTGGGCGGCGGCCTCGAGCTCCACACCCGCCTTCTCGGCGAGCAGCTCGAGGGCCTGGCGGAAGTCGGTGTGCTCGACCTTGGCGACGAAGGTGAACATGTCACCGCCCTCCTGGCACCCGAAGCAGTACCACACCTGCCGGTCCTGGCTGACGTTGAACGAGGGCGTCTTCTCAGAGTGGAACGGGCAGAGCGCTCGGTGTCCGCGCCCGGCGCGCTGCAGGGTCACGTACCCGCCGACGACGTCGACGATGTCGAGGCGAGCCTTGATCTCGGCAACAGCGTCGCGGGCCATCCGAGGATGGTAGGCCGGTCAGAGGATCAGGCTGCTGCGGTCGTCGGTTGATCGGCGGGTGCGACCCGGCGGATGGTCAGCGCCGCGATCACCCCGCCGGCCAGCAGCATCCCCGCCCCGATGCGCATCGACGTGGTGAAGCCGTCATTGAGCGAGACCCCGGCGAGGTGCGATGACGCCGCGGTCAGCCCGGCCAGCCCGGGCACCACGGCGACCGCGAGCAGACCGCCGATGCGCGCGGTCGCGTTGTTGATCGCCGAACCGACGCCGAGGTGTCGGGCGTCGACCGCGGCCATGACCGCGGCGGTGAGCGGAGCCACCGTCAGCGTCAGGCCGGCGCCGAACACCAGCACACCGGGAAGAACGGCGGTCAGGTAACCGTCGTGCGGACGGGAGCCCGCCAGCAGGAGCAGACCGCCCGCGGCGATGATCGGCCCCGCGGTCATGGGCAGTTGCGCGCCGATTCGCTGCGCGAGCGCGCCGGCCCGTGAGGACAGCAGCGTCAGCAGCGCCGACGCGGGGAGAAACGCAAGTCCCGCCTGCAGGGCGGAGTAGCCCAGGTCCTGCTGCAGGTGCAGGATGAGCAGGAACGCGGTCACCGACAGCGCCGCGTAGACGACGAAGGTGGTCAGGTTGGCGCCGCTGAACTGGCGCGACCGGAAGATGCCCAGCGGGATCATCGGGGTGTGTCCACGCAGCTCGACGAATGGGAAGAGCACCAGCAACCCCGCCCCGGCCACGCCCGCCACCAACGTCGGGGCCGACCAGCCGTTGCCCGGGCCGTCGATGAGCGCGTAGACGAGGCCGGCGAGGCCGAGCGAGATGGTGACCGCCCCGGCGAGGTCGATCTTCGCGGCGGCCGACTCATCGCGGGTCTCGGGCACATGTTTCACCGCCACCGCGATCGCGGTGGCCGCGAGCGGGACGTTGACGAAGAAGATCGCGCGCCACGACACGGTGTCGACCAGCCAGCCGCCAACGAATGGTGCGGCGGCCGTGGTCACGCCGCTCATCCCCGACCACAACCCGACGGCGCGGGCGCGATCCCTGGGCACGAAACACGCCGAGATGATCGCCAGGCTGCCGGGGACGAGCAGCGCGCCGCCGATCCCCTGGGCGGCGCGGGCGGCGATCAGCACCAGCGTGTTCGGGGCCACCCCGCAGATCACCGACGCCGCCGTGAACGACGCCAGCCCGAACACGAACATGCGCCGGCGCCCGAAGCGGTCGCCGAGCGATCCGCCGAGCACGATCAGCGCCCCGAGAGTCAGCAGATACGCGTCCGAGATCCACTGCAGGTCGGTGAGGCCGCTGTGCAGGTCGCGGGCGATCGTCGGCAGGGCGATGTTGACAACGGTGCCGTCGAGGAAGGCGACGCCCGAGCCGAGGACCGTCGCCGTGATGATCCAGCGACCCGCCGCACTCTTGTAGCGCACACCGGCCGCGGACGGCGCGGTGCGGCTCGGCTGGGCCGGCTCGGGTTCAGTCGTTGCCGCGCGTCCGGAACCAGCGCCGGCGGCGGGGCGCCGCCGAGGCGCCCCTGCGCTCGGCCTCCTCCGCATGGCGCCGGGTGTCGGCGAGATCGCGTTCCCGCTCGGCGAGCTCGCGCTCCTTGGCGGCGAGGACGCGGTCCTTCTCGGCCTGGGCGGCGGCGTGCTCCGCGCGCGCGGTCTGCAACTCCAACTGCAGCTGCTTGACCATGTTCTGGCGGGCGGTCAGCTCGCCCTGGAACCGTTGCCGCTGCTCGGTGTAGATGCGCTGCTCGAGGGTGCGCTCCCAGCGGTCGAGCAGGCCGGCGACGAGGTCGCGGGCGTCGAGGGACATCGACGCGACGTCGGTGCGTGGGCCGCCCGGACCGGAGTCGATGAGGCCACGCTGCGGTGCACGGCGGCGCTCGCGGAACCCCGGAGCGTCGGTCGGGTTCGTGGCCGGCTCGGCAGCCACCTGGCCGGTGCCGACCACCTCTGTCTCCTCGGCCTCGACGGTCGCCTGCGGCCCGGGCGGCGGCGGCGCAGCCTCCTCCACCGCCTCGGCGACTGCGGAGCTCTCTTGGGATCTGATCCACACCGGCGGCTCCTGCGGCTCGAGCGGGCGTATCGACCACGGCGGCGTCACCGGGTCCGGCAACGTCCAGGCCGGACCCTCGGACCCCTTCTGGTCGTCCTCCTCGGGGTTGTCATCCTCGCGGTGCCACGCTGAGGCGTCGGCGATGTCGAGAGCGTCCTCTCCCTGCGGGTGGATCCCCGGGTTGAACGCGGACGCGATGGCCTGCTCCACCCCACGCGACCCGGCTTCGTCGAAGACATTGATCCCATCCGGCTCATCCTCGGCGTCATCGTGCGCGCGGCCGGCGTGGTCGCCGTTGACCTCCTCGGTCTCGATGCCGAGGTCGCTCAGCCGCAGCGCGTAGTGCGTCCCGTCGTCGCGCTCGACTCGCTGTGAGGGCACGTCGCCCGCCTCGACACGGCGCAACAGAACGGACAGCGGCAGACCAAGCCGTTCGGCGACCTCCTCGGCGAGGATGTACGGCTCGGTGTCGGACACGTGTTCGGACATCTCAGCGTCACCAAACGGAGATCAGGCGCGGGCCGTAAGAGTAGGTGATCGCCAGACCAGCCGTCCGCGTCATCAGCGTCCGATCACCTCCACCGCGTACCGCGAGTTGTCGGTGAGCAGCGTGATCGCCCCACCGCCGTCGGTGATCACAGCGCGGATCGGCGATGTCATGAACACGTCGGGTGCCTCGTCATGTTCGGCGACGCTGCGGCGCACGCTGTACGGCATGCCGGGGGTGGGCGACTGCAACTCGTCGCCCTCGACGACGTGGCCATCGTCGAGCATCACCGGGCGGCCGTCCCTGGTCGACACCTTGCGGACGCGGACGTGCTCTGCCACGGGGTTGAGGATAGCCGCAAGGATGGACGCGGCCGTGCGGCCCTGTCTCACCGACCCCGGCGCCGCGGGGTGGTTCCCGAGCGTCGCGACTTCGACTTGGGCTTGGCCCAACCGCTGCCACGCTTGGCCCCGGGCGCCCTCCTGGGGCCGGCAGACCGCTTGGCACCGGCCGAGGCCTTCGCCCCAGGAGACCGCTTGGGACCCGTGTTGGGCCGCGGTCCCGCCGCGCCGCCGCGGCCTCCCGACCGGGCCGCCCGCGTCCCGGTGCGCACCGGCTTGCCGGCGATGCTCCGGGCAGTCCGCCCCGGAGCGGCCGCGCCACGGCCTCGCTCGCGCGCCCACAGCTTGTCGATCTCGGCGGCGAGGCGATGCACCTCGGCGCGCAGGTCGATGAGCTCGTGGCGGAGTCCCGCCGTCGATTCCACCCTTGGCTCGGCAGCTCCACGGAAGGGGCGCAGCTCGCGTGGCGGGCCTGCGCTCGGATCGGCAGGCGGCGCGAAGGGGCGCGCCGGCGGACGACCCGCGCGGGTGGCTGGCTTCTTGCCGGCTCGTGCCGGTTTGCGCTCGCTCGGCTTCTTGCCGCCCCGTGGTGCCGGCATCTGTCAACTCCCTGTGTCGGTTGGGCCGCGGGCATCGTAGCCGATGCAGCCCCGGTGCCCCGCGGGCAGGTGTTGTTGCTGTCATGTCTGACATTAACCTTGGGGGTCCCCGCGGACATCGGGTGAAGGTCGTTCAACCCGGCGGCGGGTACGCGTACACCAGCAGGCTGCCGCCCATGAAATCGATGGTGCGGTCGAGCGTTCCGCCCAGCTTGCGTGCCACCGCCGCCGACGGCTCGTTGCCCGGCCGGATCAATGAGATCACATTCGTGTCGAGGTGCTCGTGGGCGACGCGAAGAGCTGTGCGCGCGCCCTCGGTCGCGTAGCCGCGTCCCTGGTGCCGTGGGGCGATCACCCAGCCGATCTCGAGTCCCGGCCATCCTTCGGGAAACCACGGCCCCAGCCTGCCGATGAGCTCGCCCGACTCGCGGAGCTCGACCGCCCAGTGGCTGAAGCCGCGCAGCGACCAGGCGCCGGCGTGCAGCGCCATGTGGCGCCAGGCGTCGTCGCGTCCCGCCGTGGAACCGTCACCGAGGAAGCGCATCACCGCTGGGTCCGCCAGCAGCTCGGCATAGGCGTCGAGGTCGCTGTCGCGCCACTGCCGGAGCAGCAGGCGCTCCGTCTCCAGCTGTGGCGGAACCCGCGGCCCGGTCACCATCGCTGTGCTCAGCGGTCGCGCTCCACCGTGGCCAGCCGCGCGTGTGCGGCCGCCAGCCGCGCCACCGGGACGCGGTACGGTGAGCACGACACGTAGTCGAGACCGAGCTCCTCGCAGAGCGCGATCGACTCCGGGTCGCCGCCGTGCTCTCCGCAGATGCCGATGGACATGCCCGGCCGGGTGGCCCGGCCCTCGGCGACGGCGATGCGCATCAGCCTGCCGACCCCGTTCCTGTCGATGGTCTCGAACGGGTTGGCCGGCAGGATCTTCTCCTCGACATAGCGAAGCAGGAACTTGCCCTCGGCATCATCACGCGAGTAGCCGAACGTCGTCTGGGTGAGGTCGTTGGTGCCGAAGGAGAAGAACTCGGCGTCCTCGGCGATCTCACCCGCCGTCAGCGCCGCGCGCGGCAGCTCGATCATGGTGCCGAACTTGTAGTCGACCTTGGACTTCGACTCGGCCAGGACGGTGCGCACCGTCTCCTCGAGGTAACGCCGGGTCCGGCGCAGCTCCTCGAGCGTCCCGACCAGCGGGATCATGATCTCCGGGTGCACGTCGACGCGTTCCTTGCGCAGCTGGACTGACGCCTCGATGATCGCGCGCACCTGCATCTCGATGATCTCGGGGAACATCAGGCCCAACCGGCAGCCGCGCATGCCCAGCATGGGGTTCTGCTCATGCAGCCGGCGCACCGCCTCGAGCATCGTCGCGCTCTTCGCCCACTTCGTCTCCGGCTCGCCACGGGCCTGGGCGGCGGTGACCTCGACGAGCAGGTCCTCGAGCGACGGCAGGAACTCATGCAGGGGCGGGTCGATGAGACGGATCACCACCGGCAATCCCTTCATCGCCTTGAGGATGCCGTAGAAGTCATCGCGCTGGAAGGGCAGCAGCTTGGCGAGCTCGACGCGCCTCTCCTTCTCGGTCTCGGCCAGGATCATGGTCTGAACGATGGGCAGCCGCGACTGCTCCATGAACATGTGCTCGGTGCGACACAGTCCGATTCCCTCAGCCCCGAACTCGCGGGCGAGGACGGCGTCGTGCGGGTAGTCGCCGTTGGCCCAGACCTGCATGCGCCGAAAGCCGTCAGCCCAGCGCAGCAGCTCCTTGAGCTCGCCGGAGATCTCCGGGTCGATCATCGCCACCTGGCCGGCGATCACCCGGCCGGTGCTGCCGTCGATGGTGAAGTACTCACCCTCCTTGACCGTCTTGCCCCCGGCGATGAACTGTCGCCTGGTGAGGTCGACGCGGACCGACTCGGCGCCGGCAACGCAGGGCTTGCCCATTCCTCGCGCAACCACGGCCGCATGCGAGGTGCGGCCGCCGCGCGCCGTCAGCACCCCCTCCGCGGCGATCATGCCGTGCACGTCGTCGGGGTTGGTCTCGATGCGCACCAGGATGACCTTCTCGCCCTTGGCTGCAAGGGCCTCGGCGCGATCGGCATCGAACACCGCTTTGCCGTATGCCGCCCCCGGCGAGGCGGCCAGGCCGGTGGCGAGGACGGTGACCCTCGCCCTGGGGTCCAGCCGGGTGTGCAGCAGCTGGTCGACCTGCGTGGGCTCGACGCGCAGCACCGCCTCCTGCCGGGCGATGAGTCGCTCGCGCACCATGTCGACGGCGATCTTCACGGCCGCCTCGGCGGTGCGCTTGGCGCTGCGGGTCTGCAGCATGTAGAGGCGGCCGCGCTCGATGGTGAACTCCATATCCTGAACGTCGCGGTAGTGCTTCTCGAGCCGCCGGGCGATGGCGGTGAACTGCTTGTACGCCTTGGGCAGATCCTTGGCCAGGGCGCTGATCGGCTTGGGCGTGCGGGTGCCCGCGACCACGTCCTCGCCCTGCGCGTTGGTCAGGTATTCGCCGTACAGCACCCTCTCCCCCGTCGACGGGTCGCGGGTGAACGCGACGCCGGTGCCGGAATCGTCGCCCATGTTGCCGAAGACCATCGACTGCACGTTGACCGCGGTGCCCAGGTCGTGCGGGATCTTGTTGAAGTTGCGGTAGTCCACGGCACGCTTGTTGTTCCACGAGGAGAACACCGCGCCGATCGCCTCGCGCAGCTGGTCCATGGGGTCCTCGGGAAACTCAACACCGGCGTGCTTGCGCACCAGCTTGCGATAGCGTTCGATGACCTCGTCCAGCGCGGCCGGTTTGAGGTCCGCGTCGGTGCGCGCCCTGGCCTTCTTCTTGACGGCGTCGAGCTCGTGCTCGAACAGGTCGCCCTCGACGTCGAGCACGATCTTGCTGAACAGCTGGATGAAGCGGCGGTACGAGTCCTTGGCGAAGCGCTCATCGCCGGTGAGCTCGGCAAGACCGTGCAGCGTCTGCGCATTGAGGCCGAGGTTGAGGACTGTGTCCATCATTCCCGGCATGGAGAACTTGGCACCGCTGCGCACGCTCACCAGCAGCGGGTTGCGCGCGTCGCCGAAGTGCTTGCCGGTCTTGCGCTCTGTCTCCTTCAACGCCGCGAGCACCTGCTCCCACATGCCGTTGGGGAACTTCTGGCCGCTCTCGTAGAAAGCGTTGCAGGCTTCGGTGGTGATGGTGAACCCGGGGGGCACGGGCAGGCCGGCACGGGTCATCTCGGCGACGCCGGCGCCCTTGCCGCCGAGCAGGTCGCGCATCGATGCATCCCCCTCCTCGAAGAGGTACACCCATTGGTGCGCCGTCCGCCGCCTCGGGCGCGCCCCGTTGGCGCCCGCCGTCCCTGGTCTGGCCGGCGCTGCGCGGCGCACGGCGGCAGTTGCGGTGGCGGACTTGCCGCCGCGCGTGGTGGATGCGCGGCGTGGGCGGGCGGCGGGTGTGCCCGTGGGCATGGAGGGACCTCGCGACTGCATCTGGCTGCTGGCGACTGCGCGCGAGCGTAGCACTCGCTCTCAGCGCCCAGCGCCGGAGCCCGTCCGGCGCCGCCGGCCACCGCCCGGGTCCGGCCCGATCGGGGTGGCCGACAGCGCAAAATCCGCGCCGTGAGAATCGCCGGCTACGGGTGGGTTCGCGACCTTCCCGACCACCGCGACCGCTACTGGCTGGCGCCTCCCCTGGCGTCGGCGGAGCTGCCTGCCGCCGTCGATCTCCGCCCCCAGTGCCCGCCCGTCTACGACCAGGGGCAGCTCGGCTCCTGCACCGCCAATGCCATCGCCGGGGCGGTGCAGTTCGACGAGATCCGCTCCGGCATCGCGCCCACCTGGACACCGTCGCGGCTCTTCATCTACTACAACGAGCGCGTCCTCGAGGGCACCGTCGCCAGCGACAGCGGCGCGCAGCTCCGCGACGGCATCAAGGCGATCGCGGCGGACGGGGTCTGTCCGGAGACCGACTGGCCGTACGACATCAGCAGGTTCGCGGAGCGGCCGCCACAGCAGGCGTTCAGCGACGCGGTGCGCGACCGCGTCGGCAGCTACCAGCGGGTGACCCAGTCGCTGGCTCAGCTGAAGACGTGCATCGCCTCGCGCTTCACATTCGTGTTCGGCTTCACCGTGTTCAGCTCGTTCGAGTCGCCAGAGGTTGCGCGCACAGGGGTGATCCCGCTGCCGCAGCCGTCGGAGAGCCCCGTCGGCGGCCACGCGGTGGTGTGCGTGGGCTACGACGATGCCCGGTCGGCTTTCATCATCCGCAACTCATGGGGCGCGGGCTGGGGCGAGGCCGGCTATGGACACATGCCCTACGCCTACGTGCTCGACGCCGGCCTTGCCGCTGACTTCTGGACGATTCGCGCGGCGCCGGGCGGCGCCGTGCTGCGCGCACGGCACACCGGGTCGGCGAGCCAGCGCGCTGAGGACGACGACTGAGCGCTGCGCTGCCCACTGGCGGTTCACGCGTTGCTCCGCCGCGGCGACCGCGGTGGTAGCGTCGGCGGGTGGGCGGTCCAGCGCGCATCGTCGTGCTCCCCGGTGACGGCGTCGGTCCCGAGGTCACACGCGCCGCCGCGGGCGTGCTCCGCGCTGCCTGCGACATGCACCACGTGCGCATCGACATCGTGGAACGTCACGTGGGCGGCGCTGCCATCGACGCCGAGGGCGCGCCCATCTCGGACGCGACATTCGCCGCGTGCGCCGGCGCGACCGCGATCCTCTTCGGGGCCACCGGTTCGCCGCGATGGGACCACCTCACCGGTGACGCCAGGCCCGGCTCCTCGCTGATCCGGCTGCGGCGTGCTCTGCAACTGTGCGTCAACCTTCGACCGGTTCGGGTTCACCCCGGGCTCGAGCACCGCACAACCCTGCGCGCCGAGATCGTCGCCGGCTGCGACATCGTCGTGGTTCGCGAGCTCGCCGGCGGCATCTACTACGGGGAGAGCGGCCGCTCCGGGAGCGGCGCCGACGAGCGCGCCTTCGACACCATGGCGTACTCGCGGGCGGAGATCGAGCGCGTTGCGCGCCCCGCATTCGAGCTGGCGTTGCGCCGCCGTCAGCGGCTCGTGTCCGTGGACAAGGCCAACGTGCTCTCCAGCGGCCGCTTCTGGCGCGAGGTGGTCGACGACGTCGCCCGCGAGTACCCGGCCGTCAGCCTCGAGCACGCGCTGGTCGACAGCTTCGCACTGCGGCTGGTGCAGCGACCGCGCGACCTCGACGTGATCCTCGCCGAGAACCTCCTCGGTGACATCCTCAGCGATGAGTCGGCTGCCCTGTCCGGTTCGATCGGCCTGCTGCCGTCGGCCAGCCTGCGCGCCGGCAAGAGCGCCGGTCCCGCGCTCTACGAGCCCGTCCACGGCAGCGCCCCCGGCATCGCCGGCCGCGGCACCGCCAACCCGGTCGGCGCGATCCTCAGCGTCGCCCTGATGCTGGAGCACTCATTGGACAGCTCTGCGGGCGCGGCCGCGGTCAGCGCTGCCGTCGACACGGTGATCGCGGCGGGGGTGCTCACCCCCGATCTCGGCGGAACGGCAACGACCGACGACGTGGCGGTCGCGGTGATCGCCGCGATGGCGGTCTGACGCGACGGTCGCCGCGCGTTGTCTCCTGCGGATAAGCTACGGGCGGGATCGTGTCCGGGCAGGGGGAACCACGTGCGGTACCGGCTCCGTCTGCGCGCCGGCGCTCCGGCCATCGTGGCGCTCGCAGCATCGGCGGCCTTGTCGTTGGGCCTCCTCGCCCCGCGACCGGTTGCGGCCAACCCGGCTGCGGTGACGGTGAGCATCGTCACCGGCGGCTGCTCCGCTCATTCGGCGGCAGCCGCGGGCGGGTACTGTTTGCAGCCCAGCGCAGTCACAACGACGTCGGGCGGCACGGTGACCTGGCAGAACAGGACCGGCACCGCGCAGACATTGGTGCGGTGCACCATACCTGCGTGCGGCAACGACGGAGGAGGGTCAGGCCGTGACTCTCCGTTCCCTCCTCCGGGTGTACTCGTCACCCCAGATGGGTCGTATCCATTCACGTTCTCCGGGTACGGCACCTATGACTACTACTGCCTCCCATCTCCGCAGACGTGCGGCCTTGGCTCGGTGACGGTCACCGCCGCCGCCAGCCCCACTCCCACCCCGGTGCAGCTCTCGCTGGGACCGGTCACCGCCCCATCGAGCACGCCAACGCCCGCGCCGACGCCGAGCCCCACGCCGAGCCCGACGGCGTTCGACACCCCGGGCACCGTCGCGGTCACGACGCCCAGCACGGACACGCCATCCGCCGCGGCGTCGTTGCCCCTGGCGAGCGACGGCACCGGCAACACCGGCAGCGGCCCACCGCTGGTGATCATCGTCCTGATCATCCTCACGCTCGTCGCCATCGGGGGCGGCGTGCTGTCCTTCCGCCTCTTCCGGCAGTAGCGCCGGCGCGCCCACGGCCACGATCACCCTCGCTTGGCTGCGTTGGTTGCCGCGGTTGACGAAAACCCCGGACGTCCCGTACCCTGCTCGTCAATTCATGCAGATGTCGCACGTCGCCCGCAAATCGATGGCACGGTCGTTCCCCGCCGGGAAACCTGACGTGCACTGCGACTCCGCTCGCTGAGCCAAGCTCAGCCGGCGACACCGAGCACCGAAGAGGATCCCCGCGGGGGTCCTCTTTTTATGTCTCCCGACGCAGAACATCAATCCACACACACGGATCGATCACATGACCATCGAGCGCCTGTCGATCATCGAATCGACGCTCCGCGAGGGCGAGCAGTTCGCCGCCGCGCACTTCACGCCGTTGCAGAGACGGCAGATCGCCCACGCCGTCGACGAGTTCGGCGTCGAGTACATCGAGGTCACGACGCCCGTGGCGTCGGCCCTCGCGGAGCAGTCCTGTCGCGATATTGCCGCGTTGCCACTGCGCGCCACCGTGCTCACCCACACCCGCTGCGTCCCCGGCGACGTGCGACTCGCCGTCGACTGCGGCGTGGGCGGCGTCGACCTCCTCTTCGGAACGTCGGAGTGGCTGCGCTCCCACCCTGGTGGCCTGCGCATCGGCGAGGTCCTGGATGCCGCCGCCGCATGCATCGAGCTGGTCCGCAGCGCCGGGCTGCAGGTGCGGTTCAGCTGCGAGGACTCCTTCCGCTCGGACCCGGCGGACGTGCTCCGCATCCACGGCGCCGTCGCCGAGCTCGGCGTCGACCGCGTCGGCATCGCCGACACGGTGGGCATCGCCACGCCGGCGCAGGTGACACGGCTGATCGGCCAGCTCCGCGACGTCGTCGACTGCGACATCGAGTTCCATGCCCACAACGACACCGGCTGCGCCGTCGCCAACGCGCTCGCCGCGCTGGAGGCCGGGGCGACCCATATCGACACCACCGTCCTGGGCATCGGTGAGCGCAACGGCATCGTGCCGCTCTCGGGGCTGATCGCGCGCCTGCACACCGTGCAGCCCGAGCTCGTGGAGCACTACGCGCTGCCCCGGCTGGCGGCGCTCGACGCGATGGTCGCCGCCATCCTCGGCATCGAGATCCCCTTCACCGCGCCGATCACCGCGCCGTTCGCGTTCCACCACAAGGCGGGGATCCACACCAAGGCGGTGCTCAACGACCCGCGCAGCTATGAGCCCTTCCCGCCCGAGCCGTTCGGCGTCGAGCGCCGTCTGCTGGTCGCCCACGAGCTGGTGGGACGGAACGCTGTCCGCGCCCGCGCTGCGGCTCTGGGGATCACCGGCGACGACGACTGGCTGGCCCGGGTCACCGCAGAGGTGAAGCGTCATGCCGGGGAACGACTCCTCCATGACGACGACGTCGACGACCTCCTGCGCGCATCGGCGGCGGGCTGACCGTGGGCACGCTCGTCGAGGAGATCATCGGCACCCGCGCCGGCCACCCGGTGACCGCGGGCGACACCGTGGTCGCGCCGGTCGATTGCGTCGTCGCCCACGACGTCACCGCTCCGCTGGCGATCGAGGCATTCGAACGCATGGAGATGCCGCTGCACGACCCGCACAGGGTGGTGCTCGTCTTCGACCACGTCATGCCCGCCGCCACCGTCGCCGCCGCAGAGCTGCACCAGCGCATCCGGCGATTCGCCGCCGACCACGCCGTGCGCAACCTCTTCGCCGAGGGGATCTGCCACATCATCATGGTCGAGCGGGGCTTCGCCCGACCGGGCGGTATCGTCGTCGGCGCCGACTCGCACAGCACGACCTATGGAGCGCTGGGCTGCTTCTCCAGCGGGATGGGGAGCACCGACGTCGGCGTCATCCTGGCCACCGGGCGCACCTGGTTCTCGGTGCCGCAGACGATGCGCATCGAGGTGACCGGCGCCCTTGCGCAGCCGTTGACCGCCAAGGACGTCGCCCTGCACGTCCTCGGCCGGATCGGGGGCGACGGCGCCGACAGCATGGCGATCGAATGGGGCGGTGAGACGGTCGAGCGGATGACCCTCGACCAGCGACTCACGCTGGCCAACCTCAGCGCCGACATGGGCGCCGAGGCAGGGCTCTGCGAGGTTGACGCCACCACGCTCAACGCCACCACGCGGGAACCGGGGGTGCCGCTGCCGGCCGCGCGCTCACCGCGGTACGCAGAGACGCTGCACGTCGACATCACGGGCCTCCAACCACAGGTGGCGATCCCGCCGGCGGCCGACAACGTCCGCGACATCGGCGACGTCGCCGGCACGCCCATCGACGAGGTGTACATCGGCAGCTGTACCAACGGGCGCCTCGAGGACATCGAGGTAACGGCCGCGTATCTCGCGGGACACACAGTGCACCCGGGGACGCGCACCGTGGTCGTTCCCGCGTCGCGGCGCATCTACACCGAGGCGCTGCGACGGGGCTGGATCGAGGCGATCATCGAGGCCGGGGCGCTGGTCATGAACCCGGGCTGCGGGCCGTGCCTGGGTCGTCAGCATGGCGTCGTCGCGGCCGGAGAGCGGGTGGTGTCGACCAGCAACCGCAACTACCCGGGCCGCATGGGCAGCCCGGATGCTGAGATCTACCTGGCCAGCCCAGCGGTCGCCGCGGCCACCGCCGTGGCGGGCTGCATCACCGACCCGACGAGGGCGCGGTGATGGGGCGCGCCTGGGTGCTCGGCGACGGCGTCTCCACCGACGCGATCATGCCGGGCCGCTTCAACCTCACCACCGATCCACAGGCGCTGGCCCAAGCCTGCCTGTGCGAGGCGCGGCCCGAGTTCGCCACCACCGTCCGGCCGGGGGACGTGCTCGTCGCCGGCCGCAACTTCGGCTGCGGGTCGTCGCGTGAGCACGCGCCGGTGTCGATCCAGGCCGCCGGGGTTGTCGCGGTCGTGGCCGCCAGCTTTGCGCGCATCTTCGCGCGCAACGCGGTCAACATCGGGCTGCCGGTGATCCGGTGCCCCGAGGCGGTGGCGGCGATCAGCGACGGCGACGACATCGCTGTCGACGTCCGCGGCGGAACGGTGAGCGCCGGGGCACGACGCTGGCGCGGCGAGGCGCCGTCGGTGCTGGCGATCCGCATCGCCGAGGCGGGCGGGCTCGTCGAGCTGGTGCGCGGCGCCGGCTGGGCGGCCCTGGAGGGGAAGCGATGACCGCGCCCTGTCCCGAATGCGACGCGCAGGTCCCGCTCGACGCGCAGACGGTGATCGGCGAGGTCGTCCCCTGTCCCGACTGCAGCGCCGACCTCGAGGTCATCGCGTTGCAGCCGCCGGCGCTGGTGCTGGCGCCCCCCGAGGAGGAGGACTGGGGTGAGTGAGGTTCGCGTTGCCATGCTGGTGTCGCGCGTCCGCGTCGAGGAGAAGCTGATCCTCGGAGCCTTCGCGCGGCGCGGCCACGACGTCGAGGTGGTCGATGTGCGCGCGCTGATGGTCGACACTCATGGACAGCTGCCGGGCTGGGACGTGGTGCTCGACAGGTGCGTGCAGCAGTCGCACGCGCTGGCGGCGCTGCGGCTGTTCGAGGACCGCGGCGTGGCCACCGTCAACACGCCCCGGGTCGTCGCCAACTGCGCGGACAAGGTGGTGACCACGTCTCTGCTCGTCGCCGCCGGTGTCGCGGTGCCGCGCACCATCGTCGCCTTCTCGGTGGACGGCGCGCTCGCGGCCATCGAGTCCGTCGGCTACCCGGCCGTGGTCAAGCCACCGGTGGGGTCGTGGGGACGGCTGCTCGCCCGCGTCAACGACCGCGACGCCGCCGAAGCCCTGCTCGACCACAAGGCGACGCTCGGCTCTGTCGCTCACCAGGTCTTCTACGTGCAGGAGCACGTCGCCAAGCCCGGCCGGGACATTCGCGCCTTCGTCGCCGGGGGTGAGGTGATCTGCGCCATCGATCGCCTCTCCGACCACTGGATCACCAACACCGCCAGGGGAGCGACCACCGTGAACAGGCCGGTGACCGCGGCCATCGCCGACGTGACCCTGCGGGCGGCGGCGGCGGTCGGTGGCGGCGTGCTCGCGGTCGACCTGCTCGAGGACGGCGAGCGTCTGCTGGTCAGCGAGGTGAACCACACCATGGAGTTCCGCAACTCGGTGGACGTCACCGGCGTCGATATCGCCGGCCGCATCGCCGCCCACACGGTGGACTCGGTGCGCAACGCCGGCGCGCAGCAGCCCGCGGTGCTCGCGGCGGTCAGCGCATGAACGTCGCCGTCACCGCCGGGCTCGAGCCCCTGGCCCTCCTCGACGAGCTGGTGCGCATCCCGTCTGTCACCGGCGAGGTCGACGTCGCAGCTGCACGCCTGCTCGAGGTGGCCGCCGACGCCGGCTTCGACACGCACCGCGACGACGCCGGCAACGTGGTGATGACCTGGGGTGAAGGGGCGGCCGCTGACGAGATCCTTCTTCTCGGCCATCTCGACACCGTGCCCGGAGAGATAGCCGTGCGCCACCATGGCGGACGCCTGCACGGACGCGGGACGGTGGACGCCAAGGGCCCGCTCGTCGCGGCGCTCACCGCGGTGTCGCGCCTGCCCCGCGACGCTGGCAGGCGAGTCACGGTCATCGCCGCCTGCGACGAGGAAGGGGCATCGTTGGGGGCGCGCCACCTGCGCAGCCGCGTGGCACCCGCCCACCTCGTCGTGCTCGAGCCGAGCGGCTGGGACACGATCACCACCGGCTACCGCGGCTGCGTGCGCCTCACCGCCACGGTGTGCCGGGTGACCGCACACCACGCCGGTCCGCTCGCCGGAGCCGCCGACGTGCTGGTGACGCTGCTCGGGGAGCTGCAACGGTCGCTGCATCGCGATGCTGACCGTGCCGTCGACCGCGTGCAGATGCGCGTCAACACTCTGCACACCCATGACGACGGTACCAGCGAGCGCGCTGACGCGGCCATCGAGGTGCGTCTTCCGGTTGGGGTCACGGTCGACGATGTCCTCACGCGACTGTCAGGCCTGCTCGACGGAGCGGATGTGGAATTCGCCTCGGCGTGCGAGCCGGTCCAGGTCTCGCGCGGCAACCCGGTCGCTCGCGCCCTGGCCCGCGCCGTCACCGGTGCCGGTGGCCGGCCCCGGTACACTACCAAGACTGGGACCTCCGATCTCAACGTCGTACTCCCCGCGTGGGGATGTCCTGCGGCGGTGTACGGCCCCGGCGACTGCAGCCTCGACCACACCCCCCGCGAGTCGATCGACGTCGGCGAGCTGTGTAAGGGCGCCGACGTCCTCGAGGCCGCGGTGCGGTCGCTGCGGTGACGCGCCTCCGAGCCGCGGTGGTCGGCGCCGCGGGGTACACCGGCGGTGAGCTGCTCCGGCTGTTGCTCGGTCACCCTCACGTCGACATCGTGGCGGCGACCAGCGAGCGCCTGGCGGGGGCGTACGCGCACCACACCCACCCCGTGCTGCGGGGGCGCACCGCACTGCGCTTCAGCACGCCCGCCGAGCTGCCGCCCTGCGACGTGGCCTTCAGCGCCCTCCCCCACGCAGAGACAGAGGCGAGCATCGAGGCACTCCGCGCGTGCGCTCCCCTGGTGATCGATCTGTCGGCCGACTTCCGCCTGCGTGAGGCGGCCGCCTACCAGCGCTGGTACGGCCGTGATCATTCACGCCCCGACCTGCTGGCGAGCGCCATATATGCACTCCCCGAGATCGACCGGCACCGCATCCGCGACGCTGAGCTGCTCGCCACCGGCGGTTGTGTTGCCACCGCGGCCATCCTCGGGCTGCTGCCCCTGGCGCGCGCCGGCGTGGTCGACACCGCTCAGTACGTCGTGGTCGATGCGAAGGTGGGCTCGTCGGCCGCCGGCGCGCAGCCCGGTCCGTCGTCGCATCACCCCCACCGCAGCGGCACGATGCGCTCCTTCGCCCCCACGGGCCACCGCCACACCGCCGAGGTGATCCAGGAGACCGGGCTCCGCAACGTGGCGGTCTCCGTGACAGCTGTGGAGGCGGTACGCGGCGTGCTGGTCACCGCCCACGTCCCATTGGCTGACGACACAGTGGACGACCGCCTCCTCCGTTCCATTCTCCGCGAGGCCTACGCTGCCGAACCATTCGTGCGCGTGGTGCACGAGGCCAAGGGAATCCACCGCCACCCGGAGCCGAAGCTGCTGTGCGGCACCAACATCTGCGAGGTGGGCTTCGAGCGCGATCCTCACACGCCGCGCGCGACCATCCTCGCAGCCATCGACAACCTCGGCAAGGGCAGTGCCGGCCAGGCCGTGCACGCGCTCAACGTGCACGCCGGCATGGACGAGTGCGCCGGCATCGACTTCCCCGGCCTGTACCCGATATGAGCCGCGATGTGCTGGTCATCAAGATCGGGGGCAGCCTCACCGACCCGGCCGCCCTGCTCGACGACATCGCGGCGCACGACCAGCCGCTGATCGTCGTGCACGGCGCGCATCGCGTTCTGGACGACCTGGGCGCGCGGCTCGGCCACCCGCCGCGCTTCGTCATGTCGGCGCACGGTGCCATCAGCCGGTACACCGATGCCACGACGATGGACCACTTCCTGATGGCCTACTGCGGGCTGGTCAACAAGCGACTGGTCGAACAGCTGCAGCGGCGCGGCGTGCGCGCCGCGGGCCTCGCCGCCATGGACGGCGGCATGGTGAGCGGACGCCGCCGCGCCGACCTGCGCATATGCGAGCGCGGCCGCACCATGGTTCTCCACGGCGACCACGCCGGCAGCATCGACAGTGTCGACACCACGTTGATCGGAGCCCTCCTCGGCGCCGGGTGCACACCGGTGATCTGCCCGCCCGCGCTGGGGCACGACGGCTCGCCCATCAATGTCGACGGCGACCGTTTGGCGGCGGAGCTGGCGATCGCGCTCGGCGCGCGAAGGCTGATCATCCTCGCTGACACAGCGGGGTTCCTTGCCGACCCCGACGATCCCACCAGCGCGGTCACGCGCCGGTCGCTCAGTGACATCGGGGGGCTGCGCGCGTCGGCGCGGGGACGAGCACGCGCCAAGCTGGCCGGCGTCGAACGAGCGCTGCGTGGCGGTGTCGAGTCCGTGGGCCTCTGCGATGGGCTCGCGAACCGTCCGCTGCACGCCGCGCTCGACGGCGCGGGCAGCTGGTTCACGGCTGCCGTTACGGCCGCGGTGGCGTCGTCATGAGCGCAGCCGCGCCGCGGGCGGCAGCACCGCCGGCGATGCGCGCCATGGCGCTGCTGGCGGGCCGCGGCATCGACCTGGTGCGCGGCCACGGGAGCACGCTGATCGACAGCGGGGGGCGCGAATACGTCGACCTGGTCAGCAACTACGGCGTCAACCTGCTCGGCCACGCCCACCCCACGGTCACCGCCGCGATCGCCCAGCAGTCGGCGCTCCTCGGCAACGCGCACCAGTCATTCGGCAGCCCGGTGCGCGACGACTTTCTCGCCGTCCTCGGCACGCTCCTGCCGTGCGAGCTGAGCCGGGTGTGTTTCGTCAACTCCGGAAGCGAGTCCGTGGAGGTGGCGATCAAGCTGGCTCGGGCGGCCACCGGGCGGACCCGCATCCTCGCCATGCATGGCGGCTACCACGGGCGCACCTACGGTGCGCTGAGCTTGACCGCCCAGACGGCGTACCGCGAGCCATTCGCCCCGCTCCTACCCGGCGTCAGCCACGTCGCCTACGACAACATCGATGCGCTCGACGCCGTCCTTGACCAGAGTGTCGCGGCGGTCGTGATCGAGCCGATCCAGGGCGAGTCAGGTGTGCGGGTGCCCACCCCCGGGTACCTGTGCGCTGTGCGTGAGCGCTGCTCGGCAATGGGTGCGCTCCTCGTCGCCGACGAGGTGCAGACGGGCTTCCGCACCGGGGAGGTGCTGGCCTGCAGCCATGACGGCGTGGTGCCCGACGTGCTCTGCCTCGGCAAGGGCATCGCCAACGGGCTGCCCCTGGCCCTGACGGTCTGCACCGAGGTCGTCGCCGAGCGCATGCCCCGCGGTGGCCACGGCAGCACCTTCGCGGGCAGCCCCCTGGTATGCGCCGCCGGTGCGGCGACGCTGCGCGTGCTCGCCGACACGGCGCTGCATGCCCGCGTCGCCGCGTTGGGACGCGTGGCCGTCGAGCGGTTCGGCGCCGTCCCCTCGGCCGCGGTGCGCGTGGTGCGCGGTCGCGGCCTGATGATCGGCGTCGAGCTGCGCGTGCCGGTGACACCGCTGGTCATCGAGCTGCAGGCGCGCGGTGTGCTCGTGCTGGCTGCGGGGCGCACCGTCATCCGCCTGCTGCCGCCACTGGTCATCGGCGAGCACGCGTGGCGGGATGCCCTCGACCTCGTCGCTGAGGTGGTCGGCGGCGGTTGACGGCGGCCGCTCGGTCCAATGAAGGCGCCGTCCTTCCGGCCCTTCAAACATCCATACGCGGGGCGTTACCAGCCCAAGCGGAGCCGAGGCCTAGACGCCGAGCACCTCGACGTTGCCGTCGCGCACCCGCGACGGCACCCGCGGAAGGGGCGGCAGCGGCAGGGCGTAGCCCTGGAACAGGACGGAGCCATCGAGCCCGAAGGACGTGTTGTGGCAGGGGCAGTCCAGTCGTCCCGCCTCACGGTTGAAGGTGACGATGCAACCGAGGTGTGTGCAACTCGCCGACAGCGCTTCGATGACGCCACCCCGATTGACGACCAGGCCCTCGATGGCGCCCGTGCTGAACCGCACCGCCGTGCCCGAGGGCACCGAGTCCACCGCCGCAACGGCGATCCATCGACCATGATCGGCCACAAGCTCGGTCGCCTGGGGCGCGCCCGCGCCGCGTCCGTCAACGAGCTTCTCACCGACCACACCCGCCGCCGCGGCAGCCACCGCCATGCCGCCACCGACGAGAAGACGTCGACGCGACAGCCCGCGTTCGGGGACGACTGCACCCTGGGTCTCAACCGCCAGGCGGCGATGCAGCTCATCGACAAAGCGCTGGTCGGGCATCCCAGCCCCGGGCGCCGCAGCACGCAACTCGATGGCGGCACGGAGCACGTCTGCTTCGTCCTCGCGACCGCGCAGCCGGCGAGGGGAATGGTCACGCAGAAGGGCGTCGACCCAGCGGTTGATCCGGCGGCCGTCGCGGCTCACAGCTCCATCTCCTTGCCGAGCTCGGCGGCGCGCCGGAGCGCTCGGTGCTGCAGGACCCGCGCGTTGGCGATGCTGACCCCCATCGCGGTGGCGGCGCTGCGCACCGAGTGCATCTCGAGGAATCGCAGCGTCAGGATGCGGCGGTAGTTGGGGGGAAGCATGTCGAGCAGCCGCTGGATACGCGGCAACGAGTCGACGGCATTGTCGTCGTCCTCAGGGGTGTTGGCTGCAATCGCGTTGTCGTCGATGACCGTCACCTGGATACCGAGGCGACGGCGCCAGTGGTCGGCGAGAACGGTGCGCGTGGTGGCCACCAGGTAAGCATGGGCCTCCCCCGGCGAGCTGGCCGGGCGGATGTGCGGCAGGGCGGACAGGAAGACCTGCGAGGTGAGGTCCTCGGCGTCCGCGCGGTTTCCCACCTTGGAGTAGAGAAGCCGATAGATCGAGATGATATTCCGCCTGTAAATGGTGTCCCAGTCGAGTGGACCTGTGGCCGGTAGCATCAGCAGGCCCGCTTCAGGCTGCGTTGGCGGATGGGCGGGTTCCACGACTCTCCTTACGGCGGCCGTTACGAGCGGCGGCTCTGATTGTGGACCCGTCTGGCGATCAGAACACGCGGAGCACGTTCTCTTCGTCGCGTTCACGCCGCCCCAGGGAACGCAGCACGGCGACGTCGCCGCGGTGCAGACGAGCGACGTCCACGAGGGTGCGAATCGCAACCTCGCTTCCGGGGATGTCCGGGGTGCCGATGTGCACGCTCACGCACAGGTCGTCGATGTGCAGGGCCAGCTCGACCAGGCGGGTCTTCAGGTATTCGTCGAGCAGCATGAGTCGGTCTCCGATGACCCTCATCGTGCGTGCGGCGGGCTCGACGGGCAGCTGCTCGGTCAGGTGGGCGAGGAGCGCGTCGAGGAGCCCCAGCAGCGCGTCACGACCGCCCACGGCTTGCTCCTCACCCCTGGTACGCACTGCCACATTGAGATCCGAATCGATGTCCTCGTCAGGAAACATCGCCGCGTAGTAGGCGGCGGCGGTCAGCGCGGGAACTCCTTCGGGAGGCGCAGCGGCGAGGTAGTCGCTGACGGTGACCACCGACCTGGCCAGGTGCCCGGCGAGCCCGCGAACGCTGAGCTTGCGCAGGGCGCTGGGCTCGTCCCACGCCGCGGCGACCTCGGGCCGGGCGATCACCTCCCGAGCCACAGCCGCGGCCGCGATGCAGCTGAGACGGACATCGTCCACGGATGACAGCGTACGCCCGCGGTCGTCACCGCCGCGTATTGTTATAGCGTGGATATCAAGTGAGCGCCCGCTGGCTGCGCAGCCACGCGATGGAGCTGATCGCAGTCCTCTGCCTGGTCGCGCTCGTGATCGCCGTGAACCCAGGGTCTCTCGGTGGAGTCTTCCGCAGGACCGACGTCGGCCTCCTGCTTCTGATGCTGCCGGTCACGCTCGGGGCCTACGTGGCCCGTGGGCTGGCCTGGTGGTTCACGCTGCGCCAGGTGGGGGTCGACGTCGACATCCCGCGCTCGATCGCCGTCGAGTTCGCCGGTCAGAGCATGGTCTTCATGCCGACGGGTGACCTGGCCCGGATCAAGCTCATCAAGGAGGTGACCGCGACTCGGCGCGGCGCGGGCGCCCTGACGGCGACGATCGCCTTCCAGGAGCTGCTGCTGATGACCCTGATGGGCCTGGGCGTGCTGCCGCGGATCGCGTCGCACCCGGACATCGCGCTGCTGGTGCTGGTCATGGTAACCATCCACGTGCTCATCCTCTTGGTCATCACGTGGCGACCGGCGTACGACTGGGCGATACGGACGGTGGAGAGGATCCGGCTGCTGCGGCGTTTTGATGCGCAGCTGCGCTCGATACGTCCCGCCTTCATCGAGCTGTTCCGCCTGCGCGTGATCGTTCCCGTGGTCGCGTGCAACGCTGCTGCGGCACTGCTGTCCTACCTGCTGTTCTACCTGGCGTTGCACGCCGTGGGCCAGACCCAGGTGAGCTTCATCGCTGCCGCGTTCGTGCTGGCGTTGAGCTTCGTGATCGCCGGCATCAGCCTGATCCCGGGCGGAGTTGGGCCGTTCGAGGGCCTGCTGACCGTGCTGATGATCGCCAACGGCGTGCCGGTCTCCGCGGGCGCCGCTGCGGGGCTGCTCTTCCGCGGCTTCAATGACATCCTCATGGCCGGCGTCGGGGCCGTGTTCCTGGTGCTCATCCGCCGAGGTCACCTGCGCGAGGCCACCCGCACCCGGCGACCTCAGCGCCGGCGCCGTCCGCGCAGACGCGACGCATCGCGCTCACGCGGATGACTTGCTGCTCCCGTGGATCAGCCGCCTACGGGGACGTCGTCTCCTCACGGTCGTCCGCGCGCGCCTGCGCGGCGGCCCGAGAGGTGGCCAGCTGCTCATCGCAGGCCTGCTCGAGCGAGTCGATGGGAACGCGGACCTGGGTCATCCCGTCGCGTTCACGGATGGTGACCGCGCCGTCCTCCAGCGACTCGAAGTCGACGGTGACCGCGAGCGGCGTGCCGATCTCGTCCTGCCGGCGATAGCGCCGGCCGATCGACTGCGTCTCGTCGTACTCGGTGCGGAAGCGCGGGCGCAGCCGGTGGGCCAGCTGGCGAGCGACCTCGGTCAACTGCGGCTTCTTGCTGAGGGGCAGCACCGCCACCTGCCACGGCGAGACATCCGGATGAAGGCGCAACACTGTGCGCTTCTCGCCGCGCACCTCCTCCTCGTCCCAGGCGTCCATCAGCATGGTGAGACAGGCGCGGTCGAGGCCGGCGGCGGGTTCGATGACGAAGGGGATGTAGCGCTCGTTGGTCTCCGTGTCGAAATACGAGAGGTCCCTGCCACTGGCCTGGCTGTGGCTCCGCAGGTCGTAGTCGGTGCGATCGGCGATGCCCTCCAGCTCTCCCCATCCCCAGGGAAAGAGGTACTCGATGTCGCTGGTGGCGGTGCTGTAGTGCGACAGCTCGTCCTTCTCGTGGACGCGCAGGCGCAGCCGGGAGCGGCGCACACCGCAGTCATGCACCCACCACCTGACGCGCTCCGTGCACCAGTACGCGTGCCACTCGATGTCGGTGCCGGGCCTGCAGAAGAATTCCATCTCCATCTGCTCGAACTCGCGCGTCCGGAAGATGGAGTTGCTCGGCGAAATCTCGTTGCGGAACGCCTTGCCCTGCTGAGCGATGCCGAATGGGAGCCGGCGGCGCATCGCCTGGACCACGGTGACGAAGTCGACGAACATCCCCTGCGCGGTCTCGGGCCGCAGGTACACCTGGGCGGCGTCGTCGGCCACGGGGCCGAGGTGGGTGCGGAACATCAGGTTGAACTGACGGGCCTCGGTGAGCGGCCCGCCACACTCTGGGCAGCCGGGCGCGTCCGGCGGCCTGCCGTGCTCACGGCGCAGCTCGGCGAGGTGGTCGGCGCGCCACCGCTTGCGGCACGTTCCCGTGCAATCCACGAGGGGGTCCGTGAAGGTGGCGACGTGGCCGCTGGCCACCCACACCTGCGGGTTCATGATGATCGACGTCTCGATCGGTTCGATGTCATCGCGCTCCTCCACCATCGCCCGCCACCAGAGGTTGCGAACGTTGCGGCGCATGCGCGTCCCGAGCGGCCCGTAGTCGTAGAGCGCGTTGATGCCCCCGTAGATCTCGCTCGAGCCGAAGAAGAAGCCTCGCTGCTTGCCGAGCGATACCAGCTTCTCGAGGAGATCTGACGTGACGGGGTCTGTTTCAGGCATCGGCGGCGAGTGTACCGGCCACCCTGCCGGCGTCGACGCGGCGGTGGCGCGGCCGCGTCCTGGTGCCGAGCCGAGACGAGCGTACGGTCAGCGGCGCTCGATGGCGCGAAGCACGGAGAGCGATCGCAGCTGACGGTCGAGGTGCTGGGCGAGCTCGCGCTCTGTGACCGCTTCGAGGGTCGCCAGTGATTGCTCATCGAGGCGGAGGCGGCGGTAGAGGTCGCGGTCGCCGGTGGCGGCGACGCGGAGCACCTTGATGACCCGAACCGAACATTCGACCGACCCCGGGTCGGAGGTGGCGCAACGCGCGCACAGAAGGCCTCCTGCGGTGGCGCTGAACCACGCGCTCGTCTCGGCCAGCCTCGTGCCACAGGAAGCGCATTCGTACAGTTGCGGAGCGTAGCCGAGGCGATCGATCATCCGCCTCGTCAGCCACACCAGCGCGCCACGAGGATCGCGCTCATTGTCGGTGCAGTCGTGGAGTGCCTCGACGACAAGATCGAAGGTTTCGTGGTCAGGGTGATTGCTCTCGAGCACGCGGTCGGTGAGCTCGGCGCACACCGAGGCGCAGGCGGCCCGGCGCGCATCCGCGAGTGGTGCTGTCGGCCCGGTGGTCTCGGCCTGGACGAGCACGTCGAGCTCGCCGCGACCGCGCGCGAGTTGCATACGGCTGCGCGCGAAGAGGTCGGTGTGCGCGGCGAGGCGGCTCCCCGATTTGCGCACGCCGCGTGCGATCACCCCGATCTTGCCATGGTCGCGGGTGAGCACCGTGAGGATGCGATCGGCCTCGCCGTAGTCGATACGGCGCAGGATCACCCCCTCGGTCACGTAGGTCGGCATGGCATCAGCGTGGGGGTTGCCCGGCGGTTGTCGTCCCGCGGCGTGATCGGCGCGCGGCAGCAGCAGCGCTAACCGGCGTCGCCGTGGGCCTCGTCAACCGGGGCCCCGACGCCGTTGGGTTCACGCAGGAACGGGTGAGGCGAGCTGATCCTGACCAGTTGGATGCTCTGGCGCCGCACCTGCTCGACGGTCAGGGTCGCGTCGCCGAGGAGGAGCGTCGCCCCCACCGACGGGATCTCACCGAGGCGCTCATACACAAGGCCACCGATCGAGTCCGACTCGGTCTCGCCAACGTCGAGGTGGAGCAGGTCCTTGATGTCATCGACAGGGAAGCGGGCGTGGAGCAGCACCTCGCAATCGTTGAGGAACTGCACCTCCTCCTGCTCGGCGACGTCGTACTCATCGCGGATCGGTCCGACGATCTCCTCGATCAGGTCTTCGAAGGTGACGACGCCGGCTGTTCCGCCGTGTTCCTCGACGACCACCGCCATGTGCACCTTGCGCAGCTGCATCTCCTTGAGCAGCTCGCCCACGTGCTTGACCTCGGGCGTGAAGTACGGCTCGCGCATCAGGGTGGTGACGCGGCGCTGGTCGCCGCTTCGGGCGTTGGCTCGCAGCAGGTCCTTGGCGTAGACGACGCCGACGATGTTGTCCATCGACTCCTCGTACACGGGGATGCGCGAATGGCCGTGCTCGACCACCAGGTCGATGAGCTCGGTGACCGTTCCATCGGATTCGATCGCGATGACGTCGATGCGCGGCACCATCACCTCGCGAACGGTCTTGTCAGTCATCTCCAGGATGCCGTGGATCATCTCCTGCTCTCCGTACTCCACGACGCCCTGCTGCTGCCCGAGCGAGACCATGAGCTTGAGCTCCTCCTCGGTGACGAACGGGCCCACCACGTTGCGTCCGCGCGTCGCCGCCGTCAGCAGGGAATTGCTGACCAGCGTGAGCAGGCCGACCACCGGGCGCAGCACAGCCGTCAACGCGGAGACGGGTCGTCCCAGGACCAGGGCGAAGCGTTCGTTGAAGCGCAGCGCGAGCGACTTCGGTGCGATCTCGCAGAAAACCAGCACGATGGCCGAGAGGATCGCCGTCCCAGCGGCTTCGGGGAACGACCGGTAGGTGTTGGCGATGATCAGGGTGGCGGACGTCGAGGCAACGATCACGGCGACCGTGTTGATGGTGAGAATCGTCGAGAGGTAGGCGTTGGGGTCGTTGTGCAGACGCACCACCACCGCGGCTCGGGCATCGCCCTCCTCCGCCAGCGACCGCATGCGTATCCGACTCACCGAGGTGAGCGCGGTCTCCGATGCGGCGGCAAAAGCCGCGAGGACGAGCGCGACGACCAGCAGGACGACGAGGGCGCTCATCGGGGTCCCTGACCGCTGTCGATGTCAGGGTGCAGCGCTGACGGTGTCTTCACCGGAAGAGCTCGCTGACGCTGCGTCCTTCGTGGACGCGCACGATCGCCTCCGCGATCAGGGGAGCGACGCTGAGCACGCGCAGGCGGGGATGGTCGTCGAAGCTGCGCGCACCGTCGTGCAGCGGGATGGTGTCGGTGATGCAGACCTCGTCGATGGGCGCGTCGTGCAGACGAGCCAGCGCGCTGCCGCTGAGCACCCCGTGCGTGGCCACCACGTCGACGCCGGTCGCACCCTTGGCGCGCAGGGCCACCGCGGCGTTGGCGAGTGTCGAACCGGTGCTGATCAGGTCGTCGACGATGATGCAGTGCAACCCATCCACGTCACCGATGACGTGGATCACCTCGGTCTGGTCGTCGCGGGGGCGGCGTTTGTCGATGATCGCGATCGGGGCGTCGAGGATGCGGCCGAGGCGGCGCGCCCGCAGCGCTCCACCGGTGTCGGGCGATACCACCACGACGTTGTGGCCGTGCCGCTCGCGGACGCGGCGAGCCAGGATCTTGGTGGCAGTGAGCGCGTCCACGGGAATGTCGAAGAATCCCTGGATGGCGTCGGCGTGAAGGTCGACCGCGATGACGCGGTTGGCTCCGGCCAGCTCGATGATGTTGGCCATCAGCTTGGCGCTGATCGGATCGCGGGGCTGAGTCTTCTTCTCCTTGCGCTGGTAGCCGTAGTAGGGGATGACCGCGGTGATGCGTGAGGCGGAGGCACGGCGCAGCGCGTCGAGGATGACGAACAGCTGGACGAGGTTGTCGCTGACCGGCTGGCAGGTGGGCTGGATAAGGAAGACGTCGCGTCCGCGGACCGATTCGGCGATCTTGACGTCGAACTCGCCGTCGGCGAAGCGGGTGATCTCCATGCTCGCCAGGGGCATGTCGATCTCGCGGGCGATCTTCTCACTCAGCTCCGGGTTTCCCGTGCCGCTGAGCAGCATCAGCTCGCCGAACTGGTACGGCTCGGTCACGCCGGCTCCTTGACGCTGCGTTGGCGGCGGCGCGCCGTCCACCCCTCGACATTGCGCTGCCGCTCGCGCCCGACTGCCAGCGCACCTGCGGGCACATCCTCGCTGACCGTCGAGCCGGCGGCGATGTAGGCGTCGCGGTGGATCGTCAACGGGGCGACCAGCGTGCTGTTGGAGCCGACGAACACTCCGTCCTCGATGACCGTTCGGTACTTGTCGTCGCCGTCGAAGTTGCAGGTGACAGTGCCCGCACCCACGTTCACGCCACGGCCGAGGTCGGCGTCGAGGACGCAGGAGAAGTGGTTGATACGGCTGCGCGCTCCGACCTTGCTGTTCTTGACCTCGGCATGGGTCCCCAACGTCACCCCGTCGGCGAGGACGCTGCCGGGGCGGACGCGGTTGTAGGACCCGATCGTGACATCGTCGCCCAGCTGGCTGGATTGGATGTGGGAGGCGCCGACGACGACGCGATTGCCGGCGGTGACGTCGGTGAGCTGGGCCATTGGGCCGATCTCGCAGTCCTGGCCGATGACCGTTGCGCCCCGCAGCAGCGACATCGGCCGGATCACGGAATCGCGGCCGACCTGGACGGTGGCGTCGACGTATGTCGTCGCCGGGTCCTCGACCGTGACCCCGGAGGCCATGAGCGCGTCGAGGATTCTCACCCGGATCACCGCTTCAGCGGCAGCGAGTTGTGACCGGTCGTTGATGCCGAGCGCCTCTTGCGCGTCGCTGAGCAGCATTGCCTCGACGTGGCCGCCCAGCAGCGGCAGCACGTCGGGGAGGTAGAACTCTCCCTGCGAGTTGTCGTTGGTGATGCGCGCCAGCGCTGGCCAGAGGCGGGCTCCGTTGAAGACGTATATGCCGGCGCCCACCTCGGGCGGCGCGTACGCACCGGGCGCCAGGTCGCGCTCTTCGACAGTGCGCACGACGCGCCCGGTCTCCGGGTCGCGGTAGACGCGGCCCAGGCCGCGCGGGTTCGCCGGCATGGCCGTGAGCAGTGTCGCGGCCGCACGGCTGCGGCGGTGATGGTCGATGAGCCGTCCCAGAGTCTGGGGTCGTACCAGAGGCACATCGCCGGACAGCACGAGCACCTCTCCGGCATCGCGGAGTTGCGGCGGCACGGACCGCAACGCATCACCGGTCCCGTGTGGCTCGGCCTGCTCCACGCACTGGGCACGGTCGCCGATTGCGGCGACGACATCCGCGCGCCCGGGACCGACAACCACCACCGGCGGCCTTCCGGTCACCGCGACAGCTGCCTCGATGACATGGTCGATGAGGGCACGACCGGCCAGCGGATGAAGCACCTTGGGAAGAGCGCTGCGCATCCGCGTGCCCTCTCCGGCGGCGAGGATCACTGCCCGCGGACCGTCGGCCATGTGGGCCGAGTATACGGGCAGCCCCAGAGCCCGTCCGCGGATGCCAGGTCCGACCGCCCTCGCCTCGCCCGCCAGCCGGCGCCGACGCCCACCGTGGGTGGGCCCGTCGCGCCGTCCTACGGAGGCGTGGTAACGACCTCTCCTGCGCTGGTCAGCTCGATGCTCCACCCCTCCTCATGGACGAAGCGATGGTGCGGGCGGCAGAGCAGGATCAGGTTGGGCAACTCGGTCTTGCCACCCTGTGCCCAATGGATGAGGTGGTGGATATCGGTCCACGGCGGTGGCCGGTCGCATCCCGGGAATCGGCACCCCCGATCGCGCACCAGGAGTGCGCGCCTCAGGCTCGGCGGGATCGTCCTGGTGGCACGGCCGACCCCGACGGGCATGCCCTCCTCGTCAACCGTCACCGTGGTCCGCACGCCATCGCAACTGAGGCGGAGCGCGGCTTCGTCCACGATCGGACCGACCCACCCGAGCTCGGCCGGTGGACCCTCGCCGCCGCCCCGCAGCACGGACTCTGGGATCGTCACCGTCAGGTGCGGCCTCTGCCCGCCCGACGCGGGAAGCGACCCGCTGTCGAGCTGGCGGCGAGCGAGCTCCACCAGCGCGTCGGCACGACGCTGCGAGGTGACCCGATCGTCTCCCGGCAAGGGGCGCGTCAACGCGTCGATCGCAGTGCGCAGCAGCGCACCACCCTCGGCGTCGAGGAGCCCCGCCAGCTCGAGGGCGCCGTCCATGTTGGTGACCAGGCTGAGCCGGCGCCGGGCGTGCGCCGTGTTGGCTGCTGCGAGGGCGCCCTCCGGGTCGAGGGTGTGGCGGACCTGCTGTCCGACCAGCCACACATGACCTGGATGCATGTGCTCGGCTGCCTCGAGCAGCACGGGCTCGGCCGCGCTCGCGCCATCACTGCCGAGCTCGTCGACCGTGCGGCCGATGACCGCTGCATGCCCGGTGCTGATCTCACCACGTCGCCACGCGGTATCCGTCTGGGGGAGCTCGGTCAGCTGTCGCGTCATGTGCAGCCGCCTCGCCGCTGCGCTCGTACCCATCCGGCAGGTCCAGCGGAGCCATGAGATCAGGTTGGCGGCGCCGGCACTCTCGTACCCCTTGACCTGCTCGAACCGGACGAGGCGGCGGCTGAACTGAGCCTCCAGCCGATCGATGGCCCTGCGGATGACGACCAGCTCGTCACCGAGCGCGGCGTCGCCCATCGGCTCGATGTCCCTGGCGTCGAACTCCTCGACCGCGAGCTCGAGCAACTGACTCGCCGCCACCGGCCCGTTGGCCGCAACGCCTTGCACCGTCATAACCACAGAATTGTAGGTTACACACCCCAGTGGCACAACCCCCAGTCAAAGCAGCCGCCCCCGACCGAGCCCCTACGGCGCTCCGCCCCGAACGCCGCCACCGCTCCGCCCCCGCCTCGCCTGCCTGGCCAGAGTGGTCAGCCCCTCGAGCAGCGCAGCGGCTTCATTCGCATCGCGGCACTCCGCCCGCGCCTGCCAGCCGCGCCCGGCCGTGTCAACGTGCACCGTGGCCAGCCGCAGCCAGCGCTGGACAGGCCCCTGGCGCAGTCGCACGCTCTGCACCTTCTCCAGCGGCACAATCACGACCTCCGGCCGAACCCGACCGGTTCGAGCAAAGGCGTGACGCCCGCGGTCATGCCAGAACGCCAGCAGGTGGTACGACAGCGGCGCCCGGATCACCGCCCGGCGAGGCGGCCGTGCGCCCGGAGGAACCACCGCCGCCGCCCCGGGAAGGACGCGCTGCAGCAGCCAGGCGGCGTGCTCGCGCGACCCCACCGGCAGCAGGGTGCGCGACAGCTGGGCGCTGCCCTCCTCTCGCTGCTGGCTGCCTCTCTGCCGGGCGACATCCACCTCGAGCCGGACCCAGCCGAGCCAGCGCCAGAAGAGCGGCTCCACCCAGCGCACCGCCTGGATCCGTCCGAACGGGATGGTTTCGGTGCGCGTCTGCAGCAGCCCGCGACTCAGCCGCAGCCCATCGGCGGCCTCCGCGAGCTGGAAATCGTAGACCGCGTTGAAGCGGCGGAACACCTCGGGGACGACGCCGACCAACGCAGGGATCGCGATCGTGACCGTCGCTTCGCCACCCTTGGGGATCAGCGTCGATGCGACGACGGCCACCACCGCGATGGTGATGAGCACGTTGACCGGGGCCGTCAGCAACGTCGCGAAGATGACCCGCATGTTGTTGATCCGCAGCAGCGGTTGCGCAGGCGGCTCGGGCGTTTCCGAGGCGAGGCCGTGGGCCAGCGCGAGCAGCGTCGCCCGGACCCGCTGGGCCTCGCCGGCGCCCAGGTACGCGAGCCGCGCACGCCCAGTGCCGCGCCCGGCCACGACCACACGCACCTCGGCCAGGCCGAGCACCCGGGCCAGCACCGGCGAGATCACATCAACAGCCTGGATTCGAGACAGCGGCACGCGAATCGACTGGCGCCGGATCAGCCCCGTCTCGATGCGCAGGTCATTGCCCTGCACTCGCCAGCGGGTGACCAACCAGGAGACGATGCCGGCGACGATGCCGAGCCCGAGCAGCACCAGGCTCTCCCAGGGGAACCCGCGGCGCCGGCCCGTGTCGAACTGCGTGCTGAAGAGCACGATGACTGCCAGGGCGCTGCCCGCCCGCACCACCGGCGACAGCGGGTGCAGACGCGCCCATTCCGTGTCGCGCGACACAGGCGCGTTCGGCGGCGCGGCGACCAGGGCCATCAGAGGCCGGTGGCCCGAGCCTCACCGAGAACCGCCAGCCGGTCACGGAGCCGCTCCGCCGCCTCCTGGGTCAGCCCGGGGATACGTGCGTCGGTGGTTGCCGCGGCGGTGTGCAACTGCACCGTGGCGAGGCCGAAGAGACGATCGATCGGCCCGGCGCTGACGTCGATGAGCTGCATCCGACCGTAGGGCACCACCGTCACCTGCCGGAACAGGAGCCCGCGGCGCACGATCAGGTCGTCCTCCCGTTCGAGGTACCCCCAGGAGCGGTAGCGGCCGCGAAGCAGCACCCACTCGATCACACCGATCACCACCACAGCCACCAACACGGGCACTCCGGCGCTGGCATGACCGAAGACCCACGCGGGCACCAGGGCTGCGAGTGCCAGGGGCAAGCCGGTGATCGCCAGCGACACCTGACGCGCTGTCCACATCCGCGGCGACGGCCGGTGGAACTGTGTCTCGTCGAGAAGGGTCGCGGTCACGGACCACAGTCTCGCATCACGCGCTCGATGTGCCAGCTTCTAGGGGCGCCGGGTCGCCACACCGCGCGTCCTAGTCCCGTCGCGACATCGGCGTGCCCGTTCGACGGCGACGTTACCATCGGGCGATCACTGGGGAGTCGCCAAGTGGTAAGGCACCGGACTTTGGATCCGGCATTCGAAGGTTCGAATCCTTCCTCCCCAGCTTTTTGTGTGTGTTGATCCGGCTAATCCCTGACGAAAGGGGTTCGGCGGAACCTTTACGCGACTTCGGTTGAGGCTTTACACCGGTTTCGGCTGACGCTTGACACTCCCTTAGAGAGCTTGCGCCAATAGGTGGCGGACGAGGCGGCGGACGATGATGATGGCGTTCGCGAGTGCCAGGTAGAAGCGGATCACAATGCCGCGGCGCTCAGTGCACCACGCGAGCTTTCTGAAGGCGTTGTGCCAGGCGCTGGTGCGCTCCACCACCCACCGGGTTGTGGCTTGGATGGGGGCTGGGATGCCTCGTTTGGAGATGCAGGCGGCCATGCCACGGCGATCGAGCTCAGCGCGCGTGACCAGGGAGTCGTAGCCGCGGTCGAGGTGCACGGTGGTCTCACCGGCGGGGAGGACGAAGGCGCTCAGAGTGTCGAGCGTGGGCGCCAGCAACGGCGAGTCATGGCGGTTGGCTGGAGCAGCGAGCACGCCGAGCGGAATCCCTGCTCCATCAAAGGCAGTTGAGCGCTTGGTCCCCTGCTTGGCGCGGTCCACTGGGCTGGGGCCGGCCATCTCGCCACCGCATGGCGCCTTGGTGATGCAGCCATCCACAATGATGTCCTCGAGCTGCAACCCGACCATGCGGTCGTAGCCCTCGCGGGCGATGTGCTCGAGCTGGTCCATCACCCCCAGCACGATCCACTCATCACGGCGGCGGCGCAGGGTGGTGGCCGAGCAGGTCCGGTCAGCGATGCGCCAGTGGGCGCAGCCGAAGACGGCCACCTGGAGCAGCTTGTCGAAGATCAGGCGGTCGGCTACTCGGGGGCGGTGGCACCCCAGGCAGTGGTCATCCTCGCGGCTCGGCAAGAAGGCCGAGAACTGGTCCCAGATGGGCTCGATGAAGCATGATTGAATCGCAGGCATGGACGCTTCCCTTGAGTGGGTGGGTGAGATCTCCCCAATCATCGAAAGTCCATGTTCTAACATGTACTTTCTCCGCCAATCCAGGCCCTCCGGACGACTCAACTGAGTAGTCATCACGGTCACCGCTGAGGGCAGTATGGTCGCGGAGGTGCCGCCGAGTGGCGCGGCGACTCATGTGGCATTGTCGCGATCGAGGGAATCGGCCGGGTGAATCTGGCAATGCCAGTCCGGTTCTGGCGCCTCTCTACCGAGGGTCGAATCGCCTCGAGCGGGGCGAGCTCTCAGAGGAGAAGGCGAGATGCATCTGCCCCGACTGCTCGGTGTCCAACTGGCCGTGGCGGCCGCCGCCGCCGGACTGCTGATCGGCCCGGTCTCCGGATCGGCGAACAACGATCCGCACAGGAGCTACGCGGCCGCTGGGTCATTCGACCTGGCGCCCCGTTTCTGTGGCTTTCCGATCCACCTCGACTTCCCCATCAACAATGCGTACCAAACGGTCACCGGCCTTCCAGACGGGTCGACCGTGATCAAGGTCACGGGCCGGTTTGTCGCCACGGTGACCAACGAGACCACCGGCAGGGCGGTGACTCTGAACGCGTCCGGGCCACTGACCACCACGGTGGCGCCCGACGGCATCACCGTGTCCTTGAACGGCGGCGGGTTGACCCTCTTCTACGCTGCCAACGCAACCCAGTACGGGTTTCCCTCCAATCTCGTGCTCACGTCAGGGAAGTTCATCGGCACAGTTGACGCACTGACCAATGACATCACCACGCTGACACGGATGCCGTCCGTGCTCATGGACGTCTGCGCCGCCGTTTCCTAGACGGGTCCTCCGTTTGGAGGTCTCGCTGCCAGCCGGTGGCGAGGCCTCCACCTTGCCCTGAGCAACACCAATCCCGTTGGTTGACGGCCCCAGGGTGGGTGCCTATCGTGCTCCGGCACCATGGAAACGGAGGTTCCGCCGGGCTTGCCGTCGCTGCCCATCACGCTGTCTCGCTTCTGCGGCCGCGAGCGAGAGCTCGAGCACCTCCGAAGGCAACTCGCCGCCAGCCGGCTCGTCACTGTCATCGGGACAGGAGGCGTGGGCAAGACACGAGTTGCCCTCGAGGCTGTCCGTTCCACCGTCGATGACTTTCCTGAGGGTGTCTGGCTGGTGGAGCTGGCCCGGGTGGAGGCCGCCGCCGTCGTGGACACCGCAATCGCCGAAGGCGTTCGAGCTCCGGAGAGACGTGATGCAACGGCCCTCGACCGCGCGGCGCGCCGGCTCGGGGCAGGCCGCCAGCTCCTTGTCCTCGACAACTGCGAACACGTGCTGGTGGCGGCCCGAAGCGCGGCCGAGCAGCTGTTGTCGCACTGTCCCGGGTTGGTGATCCTCGCGACCAGCCGCGAGCCTCTGGGAGCGGACGGCGAGCGTGCCTGGTCGCTTCCCCCGATGGCGGTTCCGCCCAGCCACATGACGGATGAGCACGAGGTCCTGGCAACGGAGGCCGCCAAACTGTTCTGCGACCGCGCCCAGCTGGCGGCTCCGGGCGGCGGTCTGCGAGCCGGCCGCGCCGCGGATGTGGCGGACATCTGCCGCCGCCTCGAGGGGCTGCCGCTGGCCCTCGAACTGGCCGCAGCCTGGGTGCCGGTTCTGTCCTTGCGGCAGGTTCTCGAGCGCCTCGATGATGCGCTGGCTATGCATGCTCCCGGAAGGGACCATCTCGGGCGGCATCGCACCATGCGCGCGGCGGTCGATTGGAGCCATCAGCTGCTCACCGAACCGCAACGGATGGCCTTCGCCAGATTTTCTGTCTTCACGGGCGGCTTCATGCTGGAGAGCGCGGAGGCCGTCTTGGATGATGCCGCCCTGGAGGGCTCGTCGACCCTCGAGATGATCGCAACCCTGGTGGCCCGATCGCTGGTGACCTCCGACACGTCAGGAGACGTGGCCCGATACCGTTTGCTCGAACCGGTGCGCCAGTACGCCGCCGACCAACTTCGCTCCCGCCCAGGTGACGAGCGAGACGCGCTGAGCCGGATGCTCAGGTACTTGGCGGCGTTGGCAGAGGCGGCGGAAGGATCCATCCTCGGAGGCCCGGACGTCCCCTGGCTGCGCCGGCTCGACGCCGAGCTCGCCAACATCCGGTCCGCACTCGCCTGGGGCTTTGAGAATGGCGACGACACCGCCGCTCGATTGGCCACCGCGCTGCCCCTGTACTGCTTCCAGCGCGCCCTGTTTGCCGAGGGTTTGCAGTGGGCCCGACTGGCCCTGCCGACCACCGGACACCTCCGTGCACGTGCCCTGCTCATGACCGGGTGGCTTGCTGGCGAGCTCGGCGACGCCGCGGTGGCAACCGAGGCGCTCAGAGAATCGAACCGGCTGATGACGGAGGGTGGTTGGCACGCCGACCTGGTGCTGGTCCTGTGGGTTCAGGGCCTGGCCGACTACATCCGGGGTGACCTCGACGCGATGGAGGCAACGGGCGAGGAGGCGGTCGCGCTCGCCAGCGAGGTCGGCAGCCCCGCACACATGATGCGAGCACTATGGGTTCCCGCCACCTGCGCAAACGCACGGGGCGATCTCCGACGCTCGTTGGATCTCTACGGGCAAGCGCACGCCATCGCGAAGCAGTTGGACAACTACGGATGGGCCCAGCTGCTGCTCTCCAACTGTGCATCCACAGCGCTCGCGATGGAGGACACGGCCAACGGTCGGCGCATGCTCACTGAAGCTCTGCAGACCGCGGGGCGCGGCGACGAGATGGTGGACGCGAACCTGGTCGAGGCTGCGGGCGCTCTGGCAGTGCAGGAGGGCCAGGCCATCCGCGGCCTCAGA
>DATBEL010000065.1:0-22043 GCA_036276135.1 Candidatus Dormiibacterota bacterium | reverse complement strand
AGGCTCGCGGCGCACCCTTCGGCGACAGCTCGACCCACACGCCAACGCCATCGGCTTTCTGCGCCTTCTGCTGGCCAGCCTGGTCCTCTTCGACCACTGCTTCTCGCTCGGCGGGTTTCACAATGGTCGAGGACTGACCCTTGGGCCAGACCAGCAGGACCTGGGGCTGTTGGCCGTGTACGGCTTCTTCCTCCTGTCCGGTCTGCTGATCGCGCGCAGCGCCGAGACGACACGAAGCGTCATCCGCTTCTTCTGGCACCGGGTCCTGAGGATCCTCCCGGCGTATTGGGTGTCTCTGGTCGTGGTTGCGTTCGGCTTCGCACTCTTGGCCTACGTATATGAGCATCACGGGCTCGGTGGATTCCTGAGTGGGAGCGACTCGCCATTTGGTTTCGTCAGCCGGAACTTTGCGCTCCAACTCCATCAGTACAGCGTCGATCACGAGCTCCTGCACACCCCCTTCACACAAACATGGAACGGCTCGCTGTACACGCTTGTGTACGAGTTCAGCTGCTACATCGCCGTGGGTCTTCTCGCCGTCTTCGGCGTGGTTCGGCGCGCGAAGGTGATTCCCGTCGCAGTGGCCTGCGTCTGCTTCGTCATCAGCCTGCTCGAAGCCTCAGGCCATCCAATCAGCAACATCCCGTTCGTGAGCGACCCACAGATGATGAACTTTGCGTTCTTCTTCTTTGCTGGTGCATCCTTGCACGCGTATGCCGATCGCCTGCCGATGAACGACATCATCGGCGGACTTGCTTCCGCCGCCGCCCTCGCGACCCTCTTTGGTGGGGGATGGTTGATCGTCGGGCGCGTGGCCTTCTGCCTGGCGATACCCTGGCTGGCCACTCGGTTGCCGTTCCGCGCCGTGGGAGTGAAGCGAGACTTGTCATACGGCGTGTACATCTACGCCTTCCCCGTGCAGCAGTCGCTGTCCGAGTACGGCCTGCAGGCGCGAGGCCTCTTTGCCTACGTCTTGCTCAGCTTCATCGGAGCGTACGCGCTGGCATGGGTGAGCTGGCACTGCGTGGAACGCCCCGCATTGAGCGCCAAGGGCTGGACACCAGTGCTAGGGCGTCGACTCGTGCTGGCCTTCCGCCGCCCTCGCCTTGAACCACAGGAACTCTGAGTTTCGGTGTAGCTGAATCGACCCTGACGGTCACTCGGCCGTGATGTCGCGTTCGTACATCAGCAGGGAGATCCCGGTGTCACGGTCGGCGTACCCACGAAAGATGAAGCCCATCCCCTCATACAACGCGCGGGCCCCGACCATGGGCTCGGTGGTGTCGAGGGTGAGCCGGCGCTTTCCCCGCGCTCTCGCATGCTCGATGCAGGCGTCGACCATGCGACGCCCGATACCGCGGCCGCGGTGGTTCGGGTGGACTCCGAGCATGCGCAGGTGGGCCTCATCGGCTTGCAGCGGCGGCTGTGTCGTCTGCGGGTTGATGCGCTCGTCCAGCTCCAGCGTGGCGGTGGCTACGATTGTGCCCTCCAGGTCGGCCACCAGCACCAGCGCACGGGTGGCACGGCCGGCGACATCGGCGAGCCGCTTCTCGTACCCGCCCCACTCCCCATCGGGCGACATGAATTCGCGATACGCGAGCAGCGTCACCGCGCCCGCCTCCTCGTATTCGTCGGGACGCACCGGCCGCACCCGAACTGTCGTGATCATGCCGTCCCACAATACCGACCAGATGTGCGCCAGCGACCTGCGCACCGGGCCGGATAGACTTGGGCCCTCGATGAAAGCTCCGGCAGACCAGACAGCCGCGACCGCGGGCTCGACCCGCGTCGCCGCGGCCGTCGCGGGCAGGCCGCTGGCCATTCCGACGCCGCCCACCTTCGACAGCGTCGACGACGAGCGCTACGACCGCAAGGTGAGGTTGGCCGCCGCCTTCCGGATGTTCAGCCGTGCGGAGTTGGACGAGGGTGTTGCCGGCCACATCACCGTGCGCGACCCGGCCGAGCCCGACAGCTACTGGGTGAACCCGTTCGGGATGCACTTCAGCATGATCAGGCAGAGTGACCTCATCCGGGTGTCGCACGACGGCGAGGTCGTCGAGGGCGGCCGAGCGGTCAACGGTGCAGCCGTGGCCATCCACTGCGCGGTGCACGCCGCGCGTCCGGACATCGTCGCGGCGGCCCACGCTCACGGCCCCTACGGGAAGACACTGTCCTCGCTCGAGATGACGGTCGAGCCCCTGACCCAGGATTCGTGTGCCTTCTACGACGACGTGGGTGTGTACGACACCTACACGGGCGTGGTGCTCGATCCCGCCGAGGGTCGTCGAATCGGAGAGGCGCTGGGTGGCCACAAGGCGGTGATCCTGCGCAACCACGGCATGCTGACCGTGGGCACGACCGTTGACAGCGCGGCCTGGTGGTTCCTCACGCTCGAACGCACCTCGCAGTCGCAACTGATGGCCTACTCCGCCGCGGCGGGCGCCGGCTCCAGGCCCCGGCGCATCGGGCACGACGATGCCATGCAGACCCGCGGCCAGGTCGGCTTCGAGCTCGCCGGCTGGTTTCAGTTTCAGCCGATCTTCGAGCGCATCAGCAAGGACAGTCCCGACATCTTCGACTGACACCGTTCTCCAACGGGCACATGGCGCGATGCGCGTGTAGGGTGCGGGTCGTATGCAGCGGCGCATCCTGGCCCCGGTCCTGTACGCGCTCGTGGCCCTTGCGATCTTCGGCGGCGTGCTGCCCGTGATGGGTCATTCATGGATCGGGCTGAACGCCGACGCCAAGGCGGTGGTATATGCCGTCGACGTCGTCGCCGACGCACTACGCCACGCTCATGATCCCCTGGTCACCAACCTGATCCAGGCGCCCGGCGGCGTCAACCTGATGTGGAATCCCAGCCTGGTGCTCCCGGGCATCGTGTTGAGTCCCCTCACTCTGTTCGCCGGTCCGTACGCCGCCTACGACGTCTTGGTCATCGCCGCCCCCGTGCTGTCCGCGTGGGCGGCATTCGCGGCGCTGAGACGGTTCGTGGATTCACCGGTGGCGGCATGGGTCGGTGGGCTCGTGTACGGCTTCAGCCCGGCCATCCTTGCCGAGTCATTGGGCCACGCCCAGACGTCGATGGCGTGGTACCCGCCGGTCGTGCTGCTGCTCCTGCACGAAGGCATCGTGCGCCGGAGTTGGCCGGCCTGGCGCGTCGGCGTTCTCCTCGGCCTCGCCACCGCAGCCGAGCTGCTCACCAGCGAGGAGATGGTGCTGGCCACAGCGCTGGTGGCCGCCTGTGCTGTCGGCGTGCTGGCGCTGCAACATCGCGACCAGGTGCACGTCGCCACCAGGCGACTCGGAGAGGTGCTTGCGGTGGCAGCGGGCGCCGCCCTCCTGCTCGCGGCGGTGCCCCTGGCGGTGCAGTTCCTTGGTCCGTTCAGGCCCACCGGCCGCCTGGTGCCGGGCGACTTCGTCGTCGCCGACGCCGGAGCTTTCCTGGTCCCCGCATCGCGCCAGCTGATCCAGCTCCCCGGACTGACGGCCGACCCCTGGTCGATCGTCACAGAGGACGCCGGCGCGTACATCGGCGTGCCGATGATGCTTCTCCTCCTGCTGGCCTGGCAGCGGCTTGGTCGCGGCTGCGACGCGGTCAGGTGGGCGGTGCCGGTGACGCTGATCGCGAGCGTGCTGGCGCTTGGTCCCCATCTCCACATCGGCGGCGACACCACCGCCGTCCCGATGCCGTGGATCGTCTTCGACCGGCTCCCGTTTCTCGAGGACCTCGACGCGGCCCGCCTGATGGTGCTCGCCTGGGTCGGCATCGCAGTGGTCGTCGCCGTGGCCGTGGACCGCGCACTGAGTCAGCGCGGACGAGAGCGAGTGCTGCCCTGCGCGCTGATCGCAGCGGCCCTCCTGACGCTGCTTCCCGCCGCCATGCCCGTCACCGCCGCCTCTGCGCCGGCGTACATCACCAGTGCCGACGCCACCACCATCCCCACGGGCGACACCGTGCTGGTGGTGCCGCTGATCGAGGGGTCGGGCTTCGACGCGCTCATCTGGCAGGTCCAGGCAGGTTTGCGCTGGCGAATGGTCAACGGCAACGCATACGGCTCCAACGGAATGGCGTACTACCCTGCATCAACGCTGACCAACACGCTGGCTGCGCTGGAGTTGGGCGCGCGGCTCGACGTCAGCACCCTTGATGTGACCGCGATGGGTGACGACCTGCGTCGCCTCGGGGTTGGCACGGTCATCCTGTCCGGCGGCGCGCAGCACGACCAGGAGCTCGCGCTGATGCGTCGCATCCTCGGCCCCGAGACGTACGCGGGCGGCGGCGCCCTGGTCTGGCACGGCGTCGCCGGCCTTGTCGCTCGCCGGTGACAGGGCAGCGAGCCTGGCTCAGCTCATCAGGTCGGGGACGAGCTTCAGACTCTGCGGGTCGGCGCGCACCAGCAGCGTCGTCACCGGTGAGCGCTCCCACTGCGCGATCTCCTCGCGAATCTTCGACGGCGGACCGACCAGGTTGAGGCGCTCGACCAGCGCGGTGGGGACGGCAGCGGCAGCGTCTTTGCGACGACCGTCCAGGTAGAGCCGCTGGACCTCGACGCACGCTTCCTCGAAGCCCAACCGCGCGATCACGTTGAAGTGGAAGTTCGTGTCCCGCGAGCCCATCCCCCCGATGTACAGCGCCAGTCCCGGTCGCAGGCGATCGCAGGCGCGCTCGATGTCATCGTCGACGACGACGGAGATCATCGCGGCGACCTCGAAGTCGGCCGGGTCGTGGCGTGCGCCGGGTCGCGAGAACCCCTCAGCAAGGGCTGCGCGCTGTCCAGCGTCATCCCACGGCGAGTAGAACGCGGCCAGCCAGCCGTCCGCGATCTCCGCCGTCAACGCGATGTTCTTCGGCCCCTCGGCTCCGAGGAAGATGGGCAGGTCGCGGCGCAACGGGTGCACCGTCGACCGCAGCGGCTTGCCCAGCCCGGTGCCGCCTGGGTACGGCAGCGGGTAGTGCGGCCCCTCATTGCGAACTGGTTCATCGCGGGCAAGGATGCGTCGCACGATGCCGACGTACTCGCGGGTGCGCGCCAGCGGTTGCGCGAACGGCTGCCCGTACCAACCTTCGACAACCTGCGGCCCCGAGACGCCGAGCCCGAGGACGAACCGGCCGCCGCTGAGATGGTCGAGGGTCAGCGCCGCCATCGCCGTCGCCGCCGGCGCGCGCGCCGCCATCTGCATGACCGCCGAGCCGAGCCGGATGCGCTTGGTGCGCGCCCCGTACCAGGCCAGTGGCGTGAGCGCGTCGGAGCCGTACGCCTCGGCCGTCCACACCGAGTCGTAGCCGAGGCGCTCGGCGTCGAGCACCAGCGCCTGCGTCGCGGGATCCGGACGGCTGCCCCAGTAGCCGAGCATCACGCCGAGCTTCATCGACGGTTCCTCACGCGTTCACGCCGATGCCGGCGGTGTCCAGCACCGCGACGGCGAGATGGTGTCGCGCGCGCGCATCTCGCATGATCGTGTCCGTCACCACCGCGCGGATTCCCCGGCGCTCGAGCTCCGCGGACGCAGCGTCGTCGACCTCGTCGATGACCATCGCGTCGATGATGCCGGCGTAGTGCTCGGCGACTCCCACCGGGGACGCCTGGTGACCGAGCGCCCGCAGCATCTCGGCGGCGGGGCCGCGCAGTGCCGCGCCCCCGACGATGGGGCTGACCGCGACGCAGGGCACCGTCCGGGAGACGAGTGCGTCCCTGATGCCGGGGACGGCAAGGATCGGCCCGATCGAGATGAGCGGATTGGACGGCGCGATGATGACCGCCTTCGCGGCGCCAATGGCGTCGATGACGCCCGGCGCCGGCGCCGCCGCCGGCGCACCGTCGAACCGGATGCCGACGACCTCGTCGGCATGGCTGTGTCGCACGTAGTACGTCTGGAAGTCGAGCTCGCCGGCGGCGGTGGCGATCATCGTTCGCAACCTGTCGTCTGTGCTCGGCAGCAGGCGGTCGGGGAAACCGAGCGCAGCGCACAGCCGCGCTGTCACGGTGCTGAGCGGCACCCGCGCATTCAGCCATTCGGTGCGAGCAAGGTGCAGCCCGAGGTCGAGGTCACCGAGCCAGAACCACGCGTCCGCTCCGAGCGAACGCGCGCGTTCCAGCGCACGGGCGCTGTCGCCTCGCACGCCCCAGCCCCTGTCCTCATCGATCTCGCCGGTGAGCGTGTACATGACCGTGTCGAGGTCCGGTGAGACGTGCAGGCCGGCGATGTCCGTGTCGTCACCCACGTTGCCGACGATGGTCAGGTCCCTGACCGGGAGGCACGCGGTCACCCCCTGGAGGAAGCGGGCGGCGCCGACGCCACCGGCGAGAACAACGATCGGCTGCGGGTTCGCCACGTCCTGTGTGCGGTTCAGGCGCGGCGCAGGGCAAGCACCGGGATGGTGCGGATGCCGGCCGTCTTCATCTCGTATTCACCGAACGCCGGGTAGCGACGTGCCTGCTCGGCGAACACGCGATCGCGATCGGCGCCGCTCAGCTCGGTGACCGTCACGGGGTACGTCTCCGTGCCCACCTCGACTTCGGCTCTGCCGGCGTCGACGAGGTTGTAGTACCAGCCGGGGTTCTTGGGGCTTCCGTTCCTCGTTGCGAAGACGTAGATGACCATGTCGTCGTCATCGGCTTGCAGGTACATGGTCGGCGACACGTAGTTGTTGCCGCTCTTGCGACCCCGATGGTGGATGAGTGTCAGCGGGGCGCCTTCGAATGGCGGGCCGACGTGCCCCTGGTTGGCACGGAAGTCGTCGATGATCTTGGCGTTCCAATCGGCCACGTCAGTCACCTGTCGTCGCGCTGGCGACAACCTGCTCGCGCAGCCGTTGCATGCCGCGCAGCCAGCGATCGTAGTCGGACGCCTTGCGCCCGTAGTACTCGCGCACCTCGGGGTGGGGAAGGATCAGGAACGTCTCGTCGGCGATCCCCGTGAGCACGCACGCGGCCACGTCGTCGGCTTCGAGCGCACCCGCGAAGAGGAAGTCCTTCTCGCCGGCCAGAGCGAGCATCGGCGTGCGCACGCCCTGTGGGCAGAGCGCGGACACGCGGATCCCCTGTGCGCCGTGCGCGATGGCGAGCCACTCGAGGAAGGACAGACCGGCCGCCTTGGTGACCGCGTACGGAGCTGCGGCGACGTGGTTGACCAGTCCGGCGGCGGACACCGTGCCGAGGAAGTACCCCTCACCGCGCTCGAGCATCGCCGGTAGCAGGGCTCGCGCCGCGTAGACGTGAGCCATGACGTGCACCTCCCAGCTCCGCTGCCACGCGTCGTCGGGAGCCTCGGGACCGCCGCCGATGGCGATGCCCGCGTTCGAGCAATAGATGTCGACGCGGCCGTGCCGTCCGACCGTGAACGCAACCAGGTCGCGGACGGCGGACTCGTCGGTGACATCGGTCGTGACCGCGACACCGCCGACCTCGCGGGCCACCGACTCCGCCCCGGCGCTGTTGATGTCGGCGACGACCACGGCGGCGGCGCCGGCCGACGCGAAGGCGCGACACAGCGCCGCGCCGATACCGCTGCCGCCACCGGTGACCACGACCACGCGGCCCGAGAGTTCCATCGGGCTACTCTACTCATGCGGCGCGCCGTTCCCGCGGCGCGGTCCGTTAGTGTGCCTGCGCGACATCCACGGAGGCGACGGCGTGCGACACTCGGAGAGCCTGTTCGTGGACGGTGCGTGGGTCGCTTCGAGCGGCGACGGTTGGATCGCGGTCGAGAACCCGGCAACCGAGGCGGTCATCGCCCAGGTGCCGACCGGCGCGGCGGAGGATGTTGATCGCGCCGTCGCCGCCGCGCGGCGCGCGTTCCCGGGGTGGTCGGCCACCCCCGTCGCCGAGCGCGCCCGGCTGCTCGCGGCGCTGCGCGATGGCCTGCACGCCAGGCAGCAGGAGATCGCCGAGTCCATCACCGCGGAGATGGGAGCGCCCGCCAAGCTGGCCATGACCGTGCAGAGCGGCCTGCCGCTGCAGGTGTTGGGCGCCTACGTCGACCTCGCCGCCGGCGTCGACCAGACCGAGACCGTCGGGAATTCGTTGGTCCTCCACGAGCCGGTCGGGGTCGTCGCCGCGATCACGCCGTGGAACTACCCGCTGCACCAGAGCATCGCCAAGCTCGCACCGGCGCTGCTGGCCGGCTGCACGGTGGTGCACAAGCCGAGCGAGGTGGCTCCGCTGACCGCGTACATCGTGGCGGAGGTCCTGGAGAGCCTGGACCTGCCCGCCGGGGTCTACAACCTCGTCTCGGGCGCCGGTGCGGTGGTGGGTGAGGCGCTGGCCAGCCATCCCGATGTCGACATGGTGTCGTTCACCGGCTCGACACGCGCCGGGCGGCGGGTCGGCGCACTGGCGGCGGAGACCGTCAAGCGGGTCGCCCTGGAGCTCGGGGGCAAGTCCGCGAACCTGGTGCTCGATGACGCGGACGTCGCCGCGGCGGTGAAGGTGGGCGTGGCCAACTGCTTCCTCAACTCGGGGCAGACGTGCACCGCGTGGACACGGATGCTGGTGCCGGTGTCGCGGTACGACGAGGCCGTGGACCTCGCGGCAGCAGCGGCGGCGACGTTCACCGTCGGCGATCCCACCGACCCGACAACGCGGCTCGGGCCTCTCGCCAGCGCCACCCAGCGCGACCGGGTGCGCGCGTACATGGAGCGCGGCGCGAGCGACGGCGCGCGGCTGGTCGCCGGCGGCCGCGATGCCGCAGGCCTCCCGCGGCGTGGCTATTACGTGGCGCCAACGGTGTTCGCCGACGTCGACCCGAGCGCAGTCATCGCCCAGGAGGAGGTCTTCGGACCGGTTCTCGCCATCATCCCGTGCGAGGACGAGGACGAGGCGGTGCGCATCGCCAACGACACGACATACGGGCTCGCCGGCGCAGTGTGGTCGACCGACGTCGACCACGCCATGGACGTCGCCCGGCGTCTGCGCACCGGGCAGGTCGACATCAACGGCGCACGGTTCAACCCGAGCGCACCCTTCGGCGGCTACAAGCAGTCGGGCAATGGCCGTGAGCTCGGGCGCCATGGCCTCGAGGAGTTCCTCCTGGTCAAGTCAGTGCAGCTGCCGTGACCACCACCGCGCGCGCCGCGGTGCTGCGGGCTCCAGGCACACCGCTGCACGTGGAGGAGATCACGCTCCCCGATCCCGCCGCGACCTACGTCCGCGTCCGGCTGATCGCCACCGGGGTGTGCCATTCCGACCTGTCGCTGGCGCGCGGCACGTTGGCGCACAACACGCCCGTGGTGCTCGGCCATGAGGGTTGTGGCCGTGTCGTCGAGGTCGGTTCTGCGGTGCAGGACATACGGGCCGGTGACGCGGTGCTCTTCAACTGGGCGCCGGCGTGCCGCGCCTGCTGGTGGTGCGAGCACGGCGAGCCATATCTCTGCGCCAACGCGGGCCAGGCGGGCGCGCAGGCGTACGCCCGGCTCGACGACGGCACGGCGGTGTACCCGGGGCTGGGCGTCGCCGCGTTCGCGACCGAAACCGTGGTGGCGGAGGCGGCGTGCATCCGGATTCCCGACGACATCGACCTCGAGGAGGCAGCGCTGCTCGGCTGCGCGGTGCTCACCGGCCTGGGGGCGGTGAGCCACGCGGCCCGCGTCAAAGCGGGTGAGTCGGTGGTGATCATCGGCCTCGGTGGGGTCGGCCTCTGCGCGCTGCAGGGGGCGCGGATCGCCGGGGCTGAGCCGATCATCGCCGTCGATGGCTCGGCTGCCAAGGAGGATCTGGCGCGCCGCCTCGGCGCCACCGACGTGCTCGTTCCGAGCGCAGACATGGGCAAACGCGTCCGAGCCCTCACCGGCGGACGGGGTGCTGACCACGCCATCGAGTGTGTCGGCACGGCGGAGACGATCCGCAGCGCGTGGTCGGTCACGCGCCGGGGGGGTCACGCGACCATCGTCGGGCTGGGGTCCAGGGCGGACACCCTGACCTTCAACGCGCTGGAGGTGGCGCACTTCGCGCGCACGCTGCGCGGTTCCATGTACGGCAACGCCGACCCCGCCGTGGATGTGCCGCTTCTCATCGATCACGTACGCTCGCGCCGGCTCGATCTTGCCGCTCTGGTGACGCGGCGCCTGACTCTCGACGACGTCGAGGACGCATTTGCCGACATGGTTGCCGGCCAGGGCGCCCGCAGCCTCATCGTGTTCGAGGAGAACCGCTTGTGACCGATCCAACCGCAGCCCCCGAGGCCCGCTTTCGGGACCGCGTCGCGATTGTCACCGGGGCCGGCCAGGGGATCGGCGCGGCGACCGCGCGCCGCCTGGCCGCGGAGGGCGCCACCGTGTTCCTGTTCGAGCGCAATGCCCGGGCCGGTGCGGCCGCCGCCGACTCGATCACCGCCGAGGGCGGCCGGGCGCTGGCGGTCGACTGTGACGTGTCCTCGCGTGCCAGCGTCGACGCGGCGGTCAACGCGGTGGTCGCCGAGTGCGGCCGGATCGATGTCCTCGTCAACAACGCGGGCATCACCCGCGACAACCTGCTCTTCAAGCTGTCCGACGAGGACTGGTCCACCGTGTTGAACGTCAACCTCACCAGCGTGTTCCTGATGTGCCGCGCCGCCCAGCAGCACATGGTGGCGGCCAGGTACGGCCGCATCGTCAACCTGAGCAGCAGGTCTGCGCTGGGCAACCGCGGCCAGGCCAACTACTCGGCCGCCAAGGCCGGCATCCAGGGCCTGACCGCCACGCTGGCGATCGAGCTGGGTCCGTTCAACGTCACCGTCAACGCGGTGGCGCCCGGGTACATCGCGACGCCGATGACCGCGGCCACCGCCGAGCGCGTCGGCGCCACCGTCGAGCAGCACCAGCAGGAGGTGTCGGAACGCACCCCACTTCGGCGTGTGGGCCAACCCGACGAGGTGGCAGCCGTCATCGTCTTTCTGGCCAGTGATGACGCCTCGTACGTCAGCGGGCAGACCCTGTACGTCAACGGCGGAGCACGCTGACCATGCGTAGATTCGAGTCGCTCGACGAGGTGGCGGCGGCGGTTGGCGAGGAGCTCGGCGTCAGCGACTGGCACGTTGTCGACCAGGCGCAGATCATGGCCTTCGCGCAGGCCACCGGTGACCACCAATGGATTCACACCGACGAGGTGCGCGCTGCGCAGGGGCCATTCGGTCACACGATTGCGCACGGCTTCCTGACTCTGGCGCTGACCCCGCTGCTTGTGCACGAGGTGTACGCGGTTGGCGGGGTGCGGATGGCGATCAACTACGGCGCCAATCGCGTGCGCTTCCCGCAACCTCTGCGCAGCGGCGGCAGCGTGCGAGCCTCAGTGCGACTCGACAGCGCGGAGGCTGTGGCCGGTGGGCTCCAGGTGGTCACGCATGTCACCGTGGAGCTGGCCGACAGCGAGAAGCCCTGTTGCGTCGCCGACCTGGTGACCCGCTTCATCGCCTGAAAACGGCGCTTGCCGCTCAACTGAAGGCGCCGACCCCGGTGAGCGCCTGCCCGATGATCAGCTTCTGGATCTGGCTGGTGCCCTCGTAGAGCGTGGTCACCCGCGCGTCGCGGAGGTACTTGCCGACCGGGTACTCGTCGATGTACCCGTAGCCGCCGAACACCTGCAGCGCGCGGTTGGCGCAGCGAACGGCCGCCTCGCTGGCGAAGTACTTCGCCTTGCTCGCGGCCAGCTCGATCCGCTCGCCGGCGTCGGCGAGGTCGGCGACGACCCAGGTGAGCGCCCGTGCCGCGTCGGTGTCAACCGCGATGTCGGCGATCATCTCCTGGACCAGCTGGTGGGCCGCGATCGGCTTGCCGAACTGCTCCCTGTCCTTGGCATAGGCGACCGACTCGTCGAGGCAGCCCCGGCAGATGCCGACACAGCCGGCGGCCAGGCTCATGCGGCCGCGGTTGAGCGCCCCCATGGCGACCTTGAACCCGCGTCCCTCCTCGCCCAGCCGGCAGGCGTCGGGCACACGCACGTTGTCGAGGTGGAGGCTGGCGGTTGCCTGGCCGCGCAAGCCCAGCTTGCCCTTGATCTCCGTGCTGGTGAAGCCGGGCGTGTCGGTGGGAACCACGAACGCCGTGATCCCGCGCGGCCCATCGCCGCCGCTGCGCGCGAATACGAGCGCCAGGTTCGCCCAGGTTCCGTTGGTGATGAACACCTTCTCGCCGTTGAGGATCCAGTCGTCGCCCTCGCGCTTGGCGCGGGTCACCAGGTGCCCCGCGTCGCTGCCGACGCCGGGTTCGGTCAGCGCATAGCAGCCGATGCTCTCGCCTGAGCAGATGCCCGGCAGCCACCTCCCCTTCTGCTCCTCGGAGCCCTCGGCGAACACCGTCTTGCCGAACAGTCCGAGGCTGACGCTGACAATGCCGCGCACTGACGAGTCGCCTCGGCCGAGCTCCTCCATGAGCAGGCAGTACGAGCGATAGTCGGCCGGGGTGCCGCCGTACTCCTCGGGGATGGTGATGCCAAGGAAGCCGAGCGCGCCAAGCCGCGGCACGATCGCCCTGTCGACCTGTTCGGCGCGATCCCATTCGACGCGGTGGGGCACCACCTCACGGTCGACGAAGTCCGCGACGGTGCGGCGCAACAGCTCCTGGTCCTCGGTCAGAGTGAACCCCACTCGACGTCTCCTCCGCGCTGGTTGCCTGCGAGACGACGGAGGGTGCCACAAACGCGCGGGGCCGCCGTGCCGCCGACGACGGCCCGAGCGTCAGTCGCCGGCCAGGGTTGCGAGGCCGCCCCACATCAGCGACATGAGGCTCGCCGTGGCGTCGGCGACGGAGACCCCGGGACGGTCGCGGCGCCACAGCGCGACCCGCTCGCACGCTCCGATGATCGCCTGCGCGAAAGCCTCGAGGTCATCCCTGCGCGCATGCGGGAGCTCGTCGGCGAGCCGTTCCGCGACGTAGCTCGCCTGGTCGCGCCGGATCGCCTCCAACGCCTCGGCAGCCTGCCCGACCACCGCGCTCTCCCCGACCAGAGTGAACCACCCCTGCCCGTGGGACTCGATGAAGTTGAAGAACCCGCTGAAGCCGGCGGCAAGCACACCTGCCGGGCCATGCCCATCCTCCACCGCGGCCGCGATCGCCGTGAACAGCTGCGCGCCGGAGCGCCGGATGCAGGCCGCCATCAGTCCTTCCTTGGAGCCGAAATGGTCGTAGAGGATGGGCTTGGTGACACCCGCCCGAAGCGCGATCTCGTCCATCGAGGCCTCGCGGAAGCCGCGCGCCGCGAACACCGCCTCGGCCACGTCGATGAGCTGCTGCTCGCGCTCAGCCTTGGGAAGCCGGCGCCGCGCCCCGGTCTCGATCACGGTCTTGACTCCTGGTGGTACGGTTACCTAGAGTAGGTTACTGCAAGTAGGTTGTATGTGTGCAACGTGCGCTGTGGCGCGGGAGGGAGTGCCATGGAGTCGGTGGTCGTCGAGAGTCTCCAGCAGACCGGTCCGGTGTGGTGGATACCGCTCGCCCTGGGGATCGCGGCGCTGGTCGGCGGCCTGGCAGCGCTGAGCCGCGCCGGCGATGCGCGGACCCACCCGCTCCGCCGGCCGTTCGACTCACTGGCCCGCCTCACCGGCGTCCCCGCGTGGTGTGCCGCCGGGGTCGCGCTCGCGCTGTGGTCGCTGATGGTGGCGCTGGTCGGTTTCTCCTGGGACGTGGCGTGGCACGCCGACCTCGGCCGCGACCAGGCGCTCTTCACCCCGCCGCACGTGATGATCCTCACCGGGCTCGTCGGCATCGGCGTCGCCGCCCTGGTCTCGATCGCGCTGGCCACCGCGGACGGTGCCAGGGTCGGGGTGGCGATCGGACGTCTGCGCGTGCCGTGGTCCACCCTGCCAATGGGGATCATGGCCACAGGTGCCGTGATCGGCTTCCCGCTCGACAACTACTGGCATTCCGTCTACGGCATCGACGTGACCATGTGGAGCCCAACGCACCTGCTGATGATCGGTGGGGCGTCGCTGACCCCGATCGCAGCCTGGCTGATGCTCGCGGAAGCGGGACCGCCGACGCGTGGGCGAGGACGCGCCAGGCTTCTGTCCGAGGCACTCGCCGCGGCGACGCTGATCGGCATGTCGACGTTCCAGCTCGAGTTCGACCTCGGCATCCCCCAGTGGCAGGCCCTGTACCACCCCGTGCTGATCGTGCTGGCGATGGGCGTCGCGCTCGTCGCCGCCCGCGAGGCGCTCGGCAGGTGGGGCGCGCTTCGCGCCGTGGCCGCCTTCCTGGTGCTGCGCGGCCTGATCGCGCTGCTCGTCGGGCCGATCTTCGGGCTCTCGCTGGAGCGGTTCCCCCTGTACATCGGCGGCGCGCTCGTCGTCGAGGGCGTCTTCGCGGCCACCCCGCGGATGCTGCCGGCACTGCGGGTGCTGATCAGCGCGCTGCTGCTCAGCACCGCCGGCCTGGCCGTGGAGTGGGCATGGACGCAGGTGTGGAGCCCGCAGCCATGGCATACCCGCCTGCTCGCGTCCTGGTGGGTGGTCGTGGTCATCGCTGTCGCCGCGTCGTTCCTCGGTTCCGCGCTGGGCCGGGCGGTCGCACACCTCCCGCAGGTGGTGCATTTCTCCGGCGTCGCCGCGGCGTTCGCCGTCATGGTGGCGATGCTGGCCGTGCCCTTCCCGCGCCACGGCCTGGACGCCCGGGCGACGGTGACCGCCTCCGCGGTCGGTGCGCGCGTCCCCACCATCACGCGTGAAGGGCTGGCCAGCTACGAGCAGGACATGACCGTCTCGCTGACGGTGTCACCGGACTCCTCCGTCGATGACGCCGACGTGTTCCGCGTCTTCACCTGGCAGGGCGGTGGTCTGATCATCAGCCCGCTCCACCCCACCGCGGGCGGGCGCTACGTCATCGACGCGCCGGTTCCGTCGGGTGGGTCGTGGAAGAGCATCGTGTTCCTCGAGAAGGCCGACGTGGTCGCGGCCTTACCGGTGTCCTTCCCCGCCGATCCCGCCTACGGCCTGGCGGCGATCCCCGCGCCGTTCGGGACCTCGCGCACCGCCGCCTTCGAACCGTCGACGGCCTACCTCACTCGCGAGAGTCGCGCGGGCAGCGCGCTCCCGGCTGTGCTCGCCTACACCGCCCTGACGGTGATCGGCATCACGTGGTGCGTGGCGGTGATCGGCGTGAGCGAGGCGATGCGGCGCCGGGTGACCGCCAGCCTCACCCTGCCGACGGCGCTGGGCGGCGCCGGGGGTTGACCTGCCGCACGATCGCTCCCCATCGATAGCCATGGCTTAACCGCTGTCGCCGGGGTGACGGCCTCACAATGGCGGCCGTGCCAGCCCGCCGCCCTGCAGCCAAGGTCGCTTATGCGGGCGTCGACCTCGGCGCCACCAAGATCGAGGTGGTCATCACCGGCGCCGACTTCGTGCCCGTCGCCCAGGCGCGAGCCGCCACCCCGGTGCGCGGCGGACCCGGCGCGGTGGTGGTTGCGATCAAGGGCGCCGTCACCGAGGCGACGGAGGCATCCCCGCACGACAGGATCACCGCCATCGGCGTTGGCGTGCCCGGCCAGGTCGATGCCGCCTCAGGCGCGGTGGCCAGGACTCCGAACATCCGCGGCTGGACCGCGAGCTACCCGCTGCGTGACGAGCTCGAGAAGCTGTTCGGGGTGCCCGCCGCCGTCGACAACGACGTGCGCATCGCCATCCTCGGCGAGCATCGCCTTGGCGCTGCCAAGCCGTTCCGCGATGTCCTGGCGGTGTGGTTCGGCACCGGGGTCGGTGGCGCGCTCCTCCTCGACGGTGTCGTCCGCCAGGGCAGGCTCGGCGCCTGCGGCGAGATCGGCCACGCCTGCGCGGTGCCAGGTGGACGTCGCTGCGCCTGCGGGCGTCGAGGCTGCCTCGAGGCCTACGCCGGGCGTGCGTCGATGGAGCAGCGGGCCCGTGAGCGCGCCGACAAGGGCGAGAAGACGGCCCTGTTCACGCTCATGAAGAAGTCGGGTCGAACCCGGCTGACCTCCGGCGTCATCGCCAAGGCGCTCGACCAGGGCGATCGCCTGGCCAACGAGCTCATCAACGACGCCGTCCGGGCTGCCGGACCGGTCATCGCGTCGGCCGTCAACGTCGTTGACATCGACGCGGTCCTCATCGGTGGCGGGTTGGGCAGCCGGCTCGGACAGCCGTTCGTCCGGCGCATCCACCGCTCGATGCAGCCGCACCTGTACCACGACGGTCGCGAGAGCGTCCCGGTGCTGGCGGCCGGCCTCGGCGACCTCTCCGGCGCGCTCGGAGGAGTGGTGCTCGCCGCGATGCGAGCCTCAGCCTAGGATCGCGGCCTTCGGCCTGCCGTTGCCGGCTTGCGTGTGGCGGTCGCCTTCTTGCGTGTCGCCGTGGCCGTTGTACGTGCACCGGTGGCCTTGCGTACGGCCGGCGCCGCCTTGCGGGCCTCGGCGAGACGATTCGCCTGGGCGATCAGGTCTGCGATGACCGCTGCCTGGGCGTTGATGCGCTTGGCAAGCTCGGCCAGCCGGGTGTGCGCGTGCTCGACCTTGCGCAAACGCTTCTGTGCCTTCGCCGGATCGCTCGTGGGCATCCGCGGGACCTCCTCGTCATCCGGTCCAGGTGCGCTGGACGCGAGCGCCATGCTACTTGAACTCGACAGCCACCTCGGGGCGCTGGGCGCGAGAGCGCGGATGGCTGACATCGCTCAGCTCGCGGACATCGCGGCGGAGGATGTCGCGGCAGCGTTCGGCGAGCGCGGCCGGCAGCAGCATCGGCGGCATGCCGCCGACGTCGAGCCGGCCGTCCCGTCCCAGCCCTCCGATCACAGCACCGTACCTCGGCGGGAGCCGCCGATCGATGTCGTCGGCCAGAGCCAGCAGCACCCCGGCGCGCTCCAGGTTGGCGCGCGCCACCTGGCTCTCGCGCCGCAGCGCGATGGGGATCGCGGCCTCGCCGGCGCTGAGGAGGACTGCGGCGATGGTCGACAGCTCGGCGTGGGTGAAGCCGTCGAGGTCGGCGGTGGTGACAAGGTTGGCGGTCTCCGACCAGCGACCGTAGTGGTCGAGGTGGGCCCCGGCATCGACCAACCTGGCGGCGTGAGCGGCCATGTCGAGGAGGCCGGCGTCGAGCTTGGGGGCGAGGACCGGGAAGAGGGCGGCGAGGAGGTGGCGGCGGCGCTGCGTGCCCGGGCTGCCGCCGCGCAGGCGGGCCAGGACCGAGGTGACGCTGGCGTCGCGGGCCTGGCGAGGCCGCGGCACCCCGAGGCCGAGCTGGTCGAGGATGACCCCCTGGCGGACGCCGTAGCCGGACACCAGGACCGGCTCGGCGCCGGCGAGCTCCATCACCACCTGGACGACAAGCGCCCCGCCGAGGACGGACTCGGCGCGCGTGCCGCTGATCCCCGCCACCGACGAGCGCCTGGCCACGGGCAACTTGGCGAGGCGCTCGACGAGCGCATCGACGTCCCGGCGGCGCAGCTCATACCCGTGCAGGCGGTTGACCGCCGCCGGACCTCGTCCGCGCGCCGCCTTGGCGAGCGCACGAACGGTTCCACCGGTGCCGACCAGGCTCTCTGCCACAGCGATGTCGGGGACGTCGACCGCGACCAGCGCCGCCCGGACATGATCTCGCAGCGCTGCCAGCTCGTCGGCGCGGGGCGGGTCGTGCTTCAGGAAGGCGTCACCGAGGCGGAGCGACCCCAAGGGGAGTGTCAGGCCGGCACGAAACCGCCGGCGGTTGAACGCCGCCACCTCCATGCTGCCCCCGCCGAGGTCGACGACCGCGCCGCTCTCGACGGGCAGCGCGGACACCGCCCCGACGAGCGCGAGCCTGGCCTCGTCCTCCCCGCTGAGCACGCTGATGGTCGCGCCGGTGCGACGCTGGGCCTCGGCCACGAAGCTGTCCCGGTTGGCGGCGTCGCGGACCGCAGCCGTGGCCACGACGGTGACCGTCCGGGCGCCATGGCGGCGCGCGATGCTGGCGAACGCCTGCAGCGTCTGGACTGTCCGCTGCAGGGCCGCTCGGCTGAGCCGCCCGGACGCGTCGATGTCGCGCACCAGCCGCAGGGCGACGCGCGCGTCGGAGAGCACGTCGAGGTGGCCCTGGTCGGTGGGTCGCACCACCAGCAACCGCGCCGAGTTCGAGCCGATATCGGCGACGGCGCGAGGGGCGGGGCTCACATCGAGCCGAGTATAGGCAGCGGGACTTGCGATGTACCGACGACAGGTGTCGCGCACAATAAGCCGCCATGGCAGTTCGACAGCACCTCCACGAACCGTCGGGGCGGGAGCGGGAACCGTTGGGCCGGCCCGGGGATGCGGAGCCCCGCTACCTCAACCGCGACGTCGCCTGGCTGGACTTCAATCGACGTGTCCTCGCCCTGGTGAGCGACGAACGCGTGCCCGTGCTCGAGCGCGCCAAGTTCCTCGCCATCTCGGCGCACAACCTCGACGATTTCTTCCAGGTGCGCGGTGCGGTGCTGGCGCAGAACGTGGAGACCGGGCTGAGCGACCGCTCACCGGACGGTCTGACGCCCGTGGAGCAGCGCCAGCTCTTCCGCGAGCGCACCTCGGCATTCGCCCGCGACCAGGACGACGTCTACACCAACTCGCTGGCACCGGCGCTGGACGCGGCCGGCATCCACATCTCCGACTACCACGAGCTCGACCATGCCGAGCGCGCCCACCTCGACTCCTATTTCGCGCTCCAGATCTTCCCGGTGCTGACCCCGCTCGCCGTCGACCCGGCGCACCCATTCCCGTACATCTCGTCGATGTCCCTCAACCTCGCCGTGGTGGTCGCCGATCCGCTGACGCACGAGCAGAGGGTTGCCCGGGTCAAGGTGCCGCCGGCTCTGCCGCGGTTTGCCACCCTGCCGAGTGGCGACCGGTTCGTTCCCCTCGAGCAGGTGATCAGCGCGCACCTCGATGCCCTCTTCCCGGGCATGGACATCATCACCCAGCATCCCTTCCGGCTCACCCGCGGCGCCGACTTCCAGCTCGACAACGACGAGGACGACCTGCTCGAGGCGGTGCGCGACGTCCTCAAACGGCGCCGGCTGTCACCACTCGTCGTCCGGCTCGAGATCGACGAGCGAATGTCGGACGAGGTCCGCGACCTGCTGGTTCGCGAGCTGGAGATGGATGAGCGCGACCTCCAGGTGGTGCACGCCCCGCTCGACCTCTCCGCGCTCTTCCAGCTCACCGCGCTCGATCGGCCAAAGCTGAAGTACGCGCAGTGGATTCCCACCGTCCCCGTGGCCCTCCTGCCCCAGGAGGGCGGCTACGACGTCTTCGCGGCGGTGCGCGCCAACGACGTGCTCGTCCACCATCCGTACGAGGATTTCGAGGCCTCGGCGGTGGCGTTCGTCGAGCAGGCCGCGTCCGACCCGACCGTGCTGGCCATCAAGCAGACGCTCTACCGAACCTCGGGCACGGACAGTCCGATCATCCACGCGTTGATCCGCGCCGCCGAGGCGGGCAAGCAGGTGGTTGCACTGGTCGAGCTGACGGCTCGGTTCGACGAGCAGGCGAACATCAGCTGGGCGGAGGCGCTCGAGCAGGCCGGCGTGCACGTCATCTACGGCATCGTCGGCGTCAAGACCCACGCCAAGGTGTCGCTGGTGGTGCGTCGTGAGGGTGGTCGCGTCACACGGTATTGCCACGTGTCGACCGGCAACTACAACCCCGACACGGCGCGCATCTACGAGGACGTCGCGCTGCTCACCTCCGACGACGAGATCTGTGCCGACCTCAGCGAGCTGTTCAATGCGCTGTCGGGGTACAGCCGCGACGTGCAGTACCGCCGCATCGTCGTGGCACCGCAGCGAATGCGTGGTGTGATGACCGGTTTGATCCACCGCGAGTCGCGGTCGGGCGGCCGGATCGCGCTCAAGCTCAACGGGCTCATCGACCCACCGATGATCGACGCGCTCTACGAGGCTGCAGAGGCGGGGGCTGAGGTCGACCTGATCGTGCGCGGCATGTGCACCCTCAACCCCGCCGGCTCTGCAACACCGGAGCGGCTGCGGATCCGTTCGCTGGTGGGGCGGTATCTCGAGCATTCACGCATCTACCGTTTTGGCAGCGGCCCGGCGGCGACGTACTTCATCAGCTCCGCCGACCTGATGCCGCGCAACCTCGACCGGCGCGTCGAGGTTGCCGTGCCCGTCGCCGACCCCGCGCTGCGAGCGCGGCTCGACGAGATCATCGAGCTCTCGCTCGCCGACGATGCGCTGGCGTGGCGCTTCGACGGCCACCTGTGGGAGCGCGTTCCTCAAGGCTCCGGCGTCAACGCACAGGAGGCGCTTGCGGAGGGCGCGACCCGGCGCAACCGGGGCGTTGGCTGACCCGGGGCCGGGGCGGCGGATCCGCGTCGCGCTCGACGTTTCCGTGCGCCGGAGCCTGACCGCCGCCGGGTACACCGTGCAGACGGGCCCGGTGACCCAACGCGTCATGGACCTGTTCGACACCGGTGACAGGCGGCTCGCGGCCGCGGGCGCAGAGCTGAGCCTCAGCCAGCGCGATGGCTGGTGCTGGCGGCGCGACAACCTGGGCAACCCCAAGCTGCCGGTTCGTGAATGGTCCGCCCCCGCGGAAGGAGCGACCGAGGTGGTGGCCGACTGGTCGCGGGCGTACCGGCGGGGACGCCCCCTGGCGGTGCGGGCGCGGGTGTGCGTGCGACGCCGCGCCTATGTCGTATCGGGCGCCGACCTGGCGGAGTCGCTGACCATCACCGAGGAGCGCGTCGACGACGGCGGCGCCGGCGCGTGGACGCCGCGGCTGCGCCGCCTCGCGCTTGCGGGCGCTGACGATGGCGACGGTGGCAGCGCCGTCCGCGACCTGTTCGCCGATGTGGCGCTCGCCGAGTCACCCACGCTGGCGGCACTGCGCCCCGCGCTGGTCCGTGCTCCGCGGCTACGGCTGCCTCGCGCCGGCGCCACCGGCCCGCGCGACCTGTTCTCGCGAAGCGCGACGCTGTCGATGACCCAGTGGCTGTATTTCGACTGCGAGCTGACCGGGGCCGGCTCACCCGACGCGCTGCGCAAGCTGCGCGTCGCCCTGCGCAGGCTGCGCAGCGACCTGCAGACGTTTGCACCGCTGCTCGACGCGCAGTGGGCAAGCGAGCTGCGCGATGGGCTCGGCGGGTTGGCCGCGCAGTTGGGAACCGTCCGTGACGCGGAGGTGCTCAGCGCCCGGCTGGTCGAGCTTGCCTCCCTGCTCAGCGAGGTTGACCGCGCGGCGGCGATGCCGCTGCTCGACACCGCAGCGTCGCAGCTGGCGATGACCCGCGCCGAGCTGCTCGAGCAGCTGGCCGGCGACGACTATCTCAGCCTGATCGAGAGTGTCCTGGCAGCGGTGACCCAACCGCGATGGGCGGACGCGTCCGGCGAGGTTCCCTCGGTGACGACGCTGGCCGCCAAGCGATGGCGGCGGCTGCGCGCCTATGTTGCAAGCGTGGGCGAAACACCCAGCGACGAGCAGCTCCACCGCGTGCGGATCCTCGCCAAGCGGGTGCGCTACGCCGCCGACGCCAGCGTGCCCGTCGCCGGCGACGCCGCGGCCGCCTCGGCCGCCAGGGTGGCCGACCTCCAGGCTGTGCTGGGCGAGCACCACGACGCCGCGGTCACCCGCGAGTGGCTGCGACGGCAGGCCGATGCGGCGGCCGGCGTCGCCTTTGCCGCGGGACAGCTGGCCGCATTGGATGTCGGGAGGATGCACGGGTCATCGCAGCGATGGCGCAAGGCCTGGGTCGCCGCGTCGAAGAAGAAGGACTGGCGATGGCTGCGCGGCTGATCCATGTCGTCCGCCACGCCCACGCGGGTGACCGCGACGCCTGGTCGGTCGACGATGACCTGCGTCCGCTGTCGGAGCGAGGTTGCGGCCAGGCGGTGCGGCTGGCCGGTCAGCTCGGCGGCGAGATCGCGGCCGTCTACTCGAGCCCGTCGCTCCGCTGCCTCGGCACCGTCCTGCCGCTGGCTCGCGCCCATCGACTGCCGATCGTCACGCTCGACGAGCTGTATGAGGGGGGCGGCGCGGCGCCGATGCTGGCGCGGTTGCGCGCCGAGCCCCGGGGCCCGGTGCTGGCCTGCACACACGGCGACATCCTCGCCGACCTGCTCGGCCTGCTGATCAGCTCAGGGCTCACGCTGCCGTCAC
>DATBEL010000064.1:0-29199 GCA_036276135.1 Candidatus Dormiibacterota bacterium | reverse complement strand
GGTTGCACGATGACCTGGCTGGCCGTGATGGTCGTTCCGCTGGTCGTCCCAAGAACGAGGACGCTTTCGCCCTTCGTAATGGCACTCGCCGAGCTCGAGCCTGTCCCCTTCTCGTAACTCGTAGAAGAGGCCTTGTTGACTGTCACCTTCTGGCCCGTTGATGTCGATATTGTGAAGCTCGAAGTGGACACACTGTCGACCGTGCCGGATGCTCCCCCTGCGGCCGGTCCAGAGCGAGCGTTGGACGCGCCGCCGCCGGAGCCGGGACCAGCGGCGGATCCGCTGGCGGGTGGTGCCGACGGTGGCGTGGCGGCTGCCGAGGACGTGCCGCAGGCGGCGATCACCGCGGACAACAGTCCAGCGGCCACGACCCATCGACTTCTTCTGCTTGCCAGCGATCGGCGTACCGTCGGCCGGCGTCGCTGCTCGGGGTTGGTGGGGTCGTGATCGTCCATGGTGGTGTTCCTCTTTTCGAAGCTGCTGAGAAGAGGTTGGCAGCGGCTCATCTGAGGTTCATGGGGGAGACCTGTGAGGCCACTGTGAGCCGGGTGGCGTCAGGGACTCCGCAACCTCACCATCAGTGCCCTCACTGATCGTCGAGCACGACCTGCCGCATCCACCCATTGAGGTCAGCTGTCCGCCCGTACTGGATACCAAGCAACGCCTCGCGCAGATTGCGCGCGCATGGACCGATGTCGCCGTTGGTCATCGTCACCTCGCCACCAGCCCATCTCAACTGCCTGATCGGGGTGATCACGGCGGCGGTGCCGCAGGCGAAGACCTCCGTGATGCGGCCCCCGCTGACGCCCTCGCGCCACTCGTCGATGGAAACCCTGCGCTCGACGACGGTGTGGCCCTGGCCCCTGGCGAGGGTGATGAGCGAGTCGCGGGTCACCCCCTCGAGGATCGTGCCGGTCAACTCCGGGGTGACCAGGGTGCCGTCGTCGAAGACGAAGAAGAGGTTCATCCCGCCCAGCTCTTCGACCCAGCGCCGCTCGACCACATCCAGGAAGACGACCTGGTCGCAGCCGTGCTCGTAGGCCTCCCGAACAGAGGCCAGGCTGCCCGCATAGTTGCCCGCGAACTTGGCGGCGCCGGTGCCGCCCGGCGCCGCGCGCGAGAAACTCTCCGACACCCACATGGAGAGTGGGCTTGGCCCTGACGCGAAATAGGCGCCGACGGGCGATGCGATGAGAACAAAGCTCACATCGGCCGCAGGGCGCACGATGAGCCCCACTGTGGTCCCGAACATGAACGGACGGAGATACAGGCTCATCTCCTCGCCGCGCGGCACCCAGTCGACGTCGGTCCGCACCAGCAGGTCCGCCGCGGCAACGAAATCGTCGGGCGGCAGGACGGGCAGTGCAAGACGCTGCGCCGACTGCGCGAACCGAGCCGCATTGGCGTCAGGCCGAAACATGGCCACGCCGCCCCCGGCCTGCGGGTAGGCTTTGAAGCCCTCGAAGATCGCCTGGCCATTGTGAAATACCGTCGTGCCGGGCTCGAGGGTGATCGGTCCATACGGCCTGAGCGCGGCGTCATGCCAGCCCTTCTCCGCCTGCCAGCTGATCGTCACCATGTGGTCGCTGAAGGCCTGGCCGAATCCCGGGTCGGCGAGGATTGCCTCCCGCCGCGCTGCCTCGACTCCGGCCGCCCGGTCCACGGTGAACCTCAGTGTCACCCGCCGTCCTCCGGCATATCGGATGGTGGCGGCAGGTGATACAGCCGGCGCGCGTTGCTCTCGAACAGGCTCTCCCCCGCCTCGTCGAGCCACCCCGAGCTCACCGAGCCCGCCAAGCGCTCGCGCACCGCCCCCCAGGCGTCGCGGAGCACCACGCAGCCGAACCAGTGGCTCTCCGGTGCGCCATGACCGTCGCTGCCCAGCGTGATCCGGGCCGCCGGCGCGACATCGAGAAGGCGCAGCAGGCGGTCGGCGGTGGTCGCAGGGCTGAAGAGGTTGCAGAGCGAGTACTCCGTCCACACTCGGGGCCGCACCGACGCCATGTACCCCGCCTGCTCGTGCCAGGGGTACGAGGCGTGGATGAGCACCACGTCCGCACTCGTACCGGCGGGCGTGCGCAGCACCTCATCAAGCAGCAGGGGGTCGGCCTCGCCGAGCCGGATCTCCGAGTCACCCATCCCGGTGTGCACCTGCAGCGGCCGGTCGGCGTCGGCGCAGCGCTCGAGAAGACGGCGGAAGAGGAGGTCGCGCAACGCCTTGCCGCTCCGTCGGATGGGCAGCCCGGCGGCGCGGTCCGCGGCCAGTCCGCGCTCAGCCTCGGCCAGCGTCGCGTCAGGCCGCACGGCCAGCCCGGTGCGATACGCGAGCACGGTCTTGAAGCCGACGGCCCCGTCGGCCAGGGCCTGGTCAACGAAAGCCTCGATCTCATCGAGAATCTCGGGAACTCCGCGATCCTCGCCAAGCAGGCGGTCGAGGACCGGCTCGAACCGTGCCAGCTCCCACACGGGCACCCCGGCAATCTGCGCGTACCCGGCGGCGCCGCCTGGGGCCGGTCCGTGCCAGCCCGCATCCATCACCATTCCTGTGGTCCCTGAATCGGCGAACAGGCCGCGCACGTGGCCGTGCCAGTCGCGAGCTGCAACCTCATCGCGGGCGCTGACGGACTCCGCCGGTGAGCACCCCAGGTAGCGCCCCAAACGGACCCGCATCATCTCCGCGGCCAGCCGCGTCGGCTCGATGCTCAGGCGCCGCCGATCGGCCTCCTCCCCCTCCCCCACGTCGAGCGTGAACCTCGCCAGGTCGAGAGGCTCGAACGCCAGGGGGAAGGGGTGAACGTGGTCATCGATCATCCAAGCAGCTTGGCGTCCTCGCCCCCCTCCTCACCGAGGATGGAGCCGATGCGCGCGACGGCCGCCGGGTTCCTGGAACGCAGCGCCAGCACGGCGACGATGCCCACGATCAGCCAGATGGCGGTGATGTAGGGGGTGAGGTTGAGCGGGAACGGCGGCTGCGGGTACACCGAGCCGTAGAAGGCGGCCCCGAAGACGACTGCTCCGATGAGGGGCACCGCTGCGTGCAGCAGCGGGTTGTAGCTCGCCTTGGTGCGACGGAAGAACGCCATGCCGCCGAGGCACAGCATGATATAGACGATGATGACCGCCAGGGTTCCCAGCGTCGCGTAGAAGAAGTAGATGGTGGTGGTCGCGCCACCGAATGCCGCCTGCGGAAACACGAAGCCGATCAGGGCCGCGGCGGCAGTCGCCACCAACGCCACCGCCAGCGTCGCGTTGACCGGGGTCTTGTACCGCGCGTTGGTCTTGGCGAACCAGCCGGGGAGCACGCCCTCGCGGCCCATCGCGAAGAGCGTCCGTGCCGCAGCGGTCGCACAGGCGAGGCAGACGATGAACGCCGCGAGCATGCCGCCGATCTCGATGAGCGTGGGGAAGGGGCCACCAACGAACTTGTTTGCGACCGTCTTGAGAGCGAAGGAGTCGGCGCCGGCCGCCGCCCCGTTGCTCACCCCGAACCCGATCGCGATCGCGTAGGTGGTGAGCAGGTAGAAGACGATGGCGAAGCCGGTGGCGGCGATGATGGCGATCGGGATGGAACGCCGCGGGTTGGCCGTCTCCTCGCCGAAGTCGGCGGCGGTCTCGAAGCCGATGTAGGACGTGACCCCGAGGATGATCCCGTAGAAGACGCCGTTGAAGCCCCCCGACACGGTGTGCCCGAAGGTGAACGGCTGGAGCGTGTTGCCACCGACGCCGCCCTTGCCGACCACCAAGAGATCGACCAGCACGATCACCGCGATGGTGACCGCCCCGACGATGAGCTGGACCGTGGTGGTGACCTTGATGCGGATGATGGAGAGCACCACGAGGAGGGCCATGCCGATAAGGAAGAACGGGAACCACAGCTTGGAGTCCAGCCCGAGCAGGTTGATGGCCAGGCCGGCCACCCCCGCCATGGTCATGGGCACGAAACAGGCCAGGCCGAAGGCGTAGAGCCATCCGGCGACGAAGCCGCCCTCTCGGCCGATGCTCCGCGAGGCGTAGGTGTAGGCGTAGCCCGCCGAGGCCATCCGCCGGGTGAACCCGATGATCACGAAGGCGAGGGCCAGGACGCCGACGCCGCCCAGCAGGAATGCCAGTGGCGTCGAGCCGCCGGCCACCAGCGCGACCCCGGGCACGTTGAGGAGCATGGCCATACCTGGGGCCAGCACCGAGACGGAGATCGCGATTGCGTCCCAGGTGCTGAGCGCGCCCCGCGCCAGGGTGTTTGCCCCGTCCGTGAGCACGCCCGGACCGGCCGCGCCGACCACGTTCGGTTTGCCTGTGACGGTCATGGTCTCGCCTCCCCTCGCTGATCGGTGTTCTGACGGTCCTTGGTCATGAGATCGGTGTCGCCGTCGATGAAGTAGTCGAATCCCAATGGTGTGCAGTCGCGCTCTAGAACCCAGCGGTGGAACGCCTGGTGGACCGGGTGCTGCTGGTAGCGCTTGAGCTCGTCGATACCGTCGAACTCCATGTAGAGCAGCCGCGAATACCCACGGGTGCGCTCGCCGGTCAGGTCTCCGCCAAAGCGCAGCTTGTTCATGCCGCCGATCTCGCTCGGCCACGATGCCACCTGCGCACGCATGGCGGCATCGTCCTCCGTGGAGAGCTCCTCGGGGAAGGAGAAGAGCACGACGTGCTGCAGCGCCATCGTCAATACACCTCGAAGTATTCGCGCATCTCCCACTCCGACACAATGCTGCCCTCGGGTGGCGGGTTCTCTGCGACGGCGGACTCGTAGCGTGCGTTCTCGGCGCGCTTCATCATCAGGTAGAAGTCGACAAACGCGTCTCCGAAGGCGCTCCGGAACACCGTGTCCGACTCCAGCGCCGCAATGGCGGCGGCGAGCGAGCTGGGCAACGGCTCTGCCTCCTCGGCGTAGGGATCGGATGTCACCGGCGGTGGGGGCTCGGCGCGACGGTTGATCCCGGCCAGCCCGGCGGCGATGTTGGCCGCCATGTACAGGTAGGGATTGGCGGCGGGCTCACCGAGGCGGTTTTCGACGTGGGTGCCACTGTCGCCGGCGCCCCCCTGCACGCGCACCATCACGCCGCGGTTCTCGAATCCCCAGCCGATGCGGTCGGGGGCGAACGAGTAGGGCCGGAAGCGCCCGTAGCCGTTGACGGTGGGCGTGGTGAAGATGGTCATGGGCTTGGCGTGCTCGAGCAGGCCGGCGACGAACTGCCGCCCCACGGACGAGATCGTCTCGGTGTCGGAGGCGAACGCGTTCTCGCCGCTGCCGGCGGCGGTCAGCGACTCGTGCAGATGCCATCCCGATGGGAAGAAGTTCGGCAGGGCCGGCCAGCACATGAACGTCGCCAGCAGGCCACGGCGCCGGCAGATCGCCTTGACCGCGGTGCGGAACATGATCATCGCGTCGGCGGCATCCAGCCCCGCCAGCGGGGCCACGGTGAACTCCATCTGCCCGGGGCCCCATTCGTCCTCCATGGAGCGCGGGGTGACCCCGACGGCGGAGAGCCCGTCGCGCAGGGCGCGCAGCGTGTCCTCGAGGCCGTCGAGGCGGCTTTCGGAGAGGAACTGATACCCCTGTTCGAAGACGTCGACAGCCGGAGGTGGTGGTGGTGCGCCGGTCTGGTCGAGCCCGATCCGCTCGTTGACGAGGCGGACGATGTAGTACTCGACCTCGAGCCCTGCCGTGTACCCGTACCCCGCGGCGTCGAGGCGGCGCAGTTGTTCCCGCATGATGGCACGGCCGTCGAGAGGGACCGGCCTGCCGTTGCTGAAGTACACATCGCACAGCACCCAGCCGGTGCGGTCGGCCCAGGGGAGCACGCGGAAGGTGCACGGATCAGGGACGATGACCACGTCGGGGAAACCGGAGAACTCGGGGATGCCGAAGCCGCCGCCCGGCGCGAAGGCCTGCGGAAAGACGCCGTTGGAGGTGTCCAGGCTGTAGATGGCGCCGGAGAAGTCGGCGCCGTTGCGCATCGCGGAGATGGCTGCCTCCGCGGAGAGAAACTTGGCACGCGGGATGCCGTGCTGGTCGACCAGCACCACTCGCACGGTGCGCAGGTCCCTGTCTCGGATCTGCGCGATGACCTCGGTCACGGCGGCGAGCTGCTCGTCGGTGTGCAGCCCGTGGCGCTCGACGAACCCGGCCGAGCCCACGCCCTGGTCGCCGGCGTCCGGCCTGGCCGCGCTCACGCCGCACCTCCCTGGTGGGCCGGGCCGTCGAGCTGACCGCGCATGGAGTCGAGCAGCTGGATCGCGAACCGCTTCGGGTGCATTTCGGCCAGGGTCACCAGCGTCTCGGTACGCTGCACACCGGTGATCTGCCAGACCCGCTGAAGGAGGAGCTCGCGAAGGTGGTTGTGGTCGCGGACCACCAGGCGTGCCAGCAGGTCGATCGCGCCGGTGACCAGGCTTACGTCGGCCACCTCGGGAAGCGAGCGGAGAGCCTCGATCACGGGCGCGAGTGAATGACCCTGCACGGCCGTGATCGTGAGGTACACCGTGACCGGGAATCCCACCTCCGGCCAGCCCACATCGATGGTGTACGCACGGATCACCCCGGCACGCTCGAGCCGCGAGATGCGCTCGCCGACAGCCGGTGGCGACATCCCCAGCGCCCTGGCCAGGCTTCGCTGCGACATCCGCGAATCGCCGGCGAGGAGCTGGAGGATCTCGAGGTCGACGGCGTCGAGGACAGCCGGCCGCACCGGGGAGGCGACCACGTCGGCGAGACCGGCGAGTGGCGCTACGCTATCGGCCATCCGTTAGCCCCGCATGTCGCCACGGTTGCCATTTGCGTGTCACTTCGGCAACATCCCCTTTCACGCGCTGCCCATCAGCGGCCAAAGTCTGCCGGTCGCGTCTCAACGCTGTCAAGCCGCCCAACGGGAGAACCCTCAACCGTGCCCACGCCTCTCGGGTCCGCCTGGTCGCCGACCTTCGCGCAACGCACCGAGGGCGCCAGTGGCGAGCTCGCTGCCATCCTGGCGCTCTCCGCCGGGACCGACCTGATCAGCTTCGCCGGCGGCCTTCCCGATCCTGAAACCTTCCCGGTGCCGATCCTTCTGCAGATCACCAGGACGCTCCTGGAGGGGGACCCGGGCACGGCGCTGCAGTACTCCCCCACCCCCGGGCTGCCCGGGCTGCGGGAGGCCCTCGCCGACCGGTTGCAGTCGACGGAGGGCAGCCGTCCCGAGCCGGCTGAGCTGATGGTGACCAGCGGGAACATCGACGCGGTGGGGCTGCTGGCCAAAGCGACCGTCGACGGCGGCGACGTGGTGGCCGTCGAGTCCCCGACTTACCTCGGCGCCCTCGACGCCTTCCGCGGCTTCCAGGCGGACATCCGCGGGATCCCCGTGGACGACGATGGCATCGACGTCGAGGCGTTCGACCACCTGTGCGCCGCCACCCGGGTCAAGCTGCTCTACACCATCCCGGATCACCAGAACCCCACCGGGATGACCATGTCGGCGGAGCGACGTCACGCGCTCGTGGAGGTGTGCCGCCGTCACGGCGTGCTGGTCGTCGAGGACGTCGCCTACCGGGAGCTGACGTTCACCGCCGAATCCCCACCGACCCTGTGGTCGCTGGCCCCCGACGTCGTGACCCAGGTTGGCACCACCTCGAAGACCTTCTTCCCCGGTGTCCGCTTGGGCTGGGCGGTGGGGCCGCCGCCCGTGGTGGCACAGATGGTAATCGCCAAGCAGAGCTCCGACCAATGCGCCGGGGCGTTCGGGCAGCGGCTCCTCGAGGAGTACCTCCGCGGTGGTCACATGGATCCCCAGCTGCGCCGCTCCAACGCGCTCTACTCCAACCGCTGCAACCTGATGCAGGCAGCGCTGGACGAGTACATGCCGGAGGGACTGACCTGGACGCGTCCTCACGGGGGCTTCTTCATCTGGCTGACCGGACCGGAATGGCTGGACACGAGCGAGCTCTCCGCGCAGGCACGGGAGGCGGGCGTGGCGTTCGTGCCCGGGCGTCCGTTCCACCCTGCGCATGATGGGTCCAACCGCTTGCGGCTCGCCTTCAGCCTGGCCGGCGACGACGACATCGACGAGGGCATTCGACGCCTTGGCACACTGTTCAGCGCAACACTGGAGAGACGATGAGCGACGCCACACAGCACTTCACAACCATGGCCGGGGGCGTGCCCAAGGGTCCGGGGCGCTACGTCGATGTCGGCGCCATCGATTCCGTCGAGTTCATCCCCGGGCTGCTGTTCCGCCCGGTGGTCGGGGACGGCACCATGCTCAACTTCGTGACCTTCGAGCCCCACACCGAAGCGCCCATGCACGTCCACGAGGAGGAGCAGATCGTGTTGGTGCTGGATGGGGAGTTCGAGTTCGAGATCGACGGGGACGTGCGCACCATGCGCAGCGGTGACGTTGCCGTGGTCCCGAGCTGGGTGTCCCATGGGGCCCGCACCAAGGACACGTCGTGCCGCGAGGTCGACGTGTTCACCCCACCGCGGCGTTCATTGCTCGAACATGCCGGCCGGCAGTCGCCGCCGGCGGGTGCAGGTGTGTAGTGGACCTGAACCTGAGCGGGCGGCGTGCCCTGATCACCGGGGGGTCCAAGGGCATCGGCCTCGCCATCGCCGCGGAGCTCGCCGCCGAGGGGGTGGACGTGGCCATCTGCGCGCGCAACACGGGCGAGGTCGAGGCTGCCGCGCAGCGGCTCCGAGGCAGCGGGCGCACCGTTCACGCGCAGGTCGCCGACGTGACCGACCCCGACCAGGTTGTGGACGTGGTCGAGCGCAGCGCGCAGGCGCTGGGCGGTCTCGACATCCTCGTCAACAATGCCGGCGCCGCTCACCCCGGCAACTTCGAGTCGCTGAGCGACGACGACTGGCGCGCCGACCTCGATGTGAAGCTCTTCTCGCAGATCCGCTGCACTCGCGCGGCCCTCCCCCACCTCCGCGCCAGCCCGGCGCCACGGGTCATCAACATCAACTCGGTGTACGCACGCTACCCGGATCCCAGCTTCTTCGCCACCACCGTCAACCGGGCGGCGTGCCTCAACCTCTCCAAGGCGCTGGCGAGGGAGTTCGGCACCGACGGCATCCTGGTGAACAGCGTCAACATCGGGTTCGTGGTCACCCCGCAGTGGGAGAACATCCGCGCGCGGCGCGCGCCCGACAGCACCCCGGAGGAGTTCTTCGCGTCGCTGGCGAAGGACGAGGTGCCACTGGGTCGCTTCGGCAGCGTCGATGAGGTGAGCGGCCTGGTCGCCTTCCTCGCCAGTGACCGGTCGAGCTACCTGACGGGGACGTCGATCGACGTCGCTGGTGGCATGGGCAAGTACGTCTGATGTGCCGGCTGCTGGCCTGGGCCGCGCGAGATGCGCGCACATGCGCCGAGGCGCTCGGTGCCGAGGACCTCGACGGCTTCACCGAACTCTCTCGTCAGCATGCGGATGGCTGGGGGACGGCGTGGTACCCGCCCGACGAGGATGCGGCCGACCACCCGCCGACGATCAAGCGCTCGACCAGGTGCGCCGCAGACGATCCACGCTTTGCGGAGCTGACCCTGGGCGCGCGGAGCGATGCCGGGTTCGTGCACCTTCGGTGGGCCACCCCCGGTCTGCCGGTCGTCATCGCCAACACCCACCCCTTTGTTCACGGACAGCTGGCCTTCGCGCACAACGGCGCCATCCACCCGCAGGGCCGTCTCGATGACATCCTGCCTGCGGGCTGGCGGACGCAGATGCACGGCACGACCGACAGCGAGCGGTATTTCCTGGCCGTGGCCGCACGACTCGCCGAGGGTGCCTCGGTGTTGGAGTCCGTCGGTGACGTGGTCCGGCGGATCTTTGCGGACTTCGAACCGACCAGCCTCAACGCGATGCTGCTGGCCCCGGATGCGCTCTACGTGATCAGCGCGCACGACCCGGCGCGAGTGCCGCCGATGGGAGCTTCGTCGGGTGGCACGTCGTCGTCCACCCAGCCCGACACCGGTTTCTACGACCTTCACCTCCGTATGCGTGGTGACTCTATGGTGGTCGCGTCCTCGGGATTTGCGCAGCCCGCCGAGGAGGGCTGGGAGCCACTCGAGAGCATGGCACTGCTGCGCATCGAGCGCGGCACGCTGCGGACGTCGGTGGACTCCCTGACTCCGGCCACGGTGCCGCTCCCCCGCTAGGTGGACCTACCCGGCACCGGGTGGCGCCTCGGTGTGCACGCCCTGGCGGCCCACGAGAGGGTGGGCCAGCAGGACCTCCGCGCCCGCCAGGGCGGCCAGCAGCAGGAACGGCGTCGTGAAGCTGCCGGTGCCACTACGCAAGAGACTGACGATGAACGGACCGGTGGCGGCGAGCAGGTAGCCGTAGAAGAGCATCGTCGAGGTCAGCGAGCGCGCCGCGTCCACGCTCGAGGTCATCGCCAGTGGCACCGTCAGGGTCAGCGGGAAGATGCCGCCGACACCCAGGCCGAGGATGACCATCCACAGCCACGTCAGCGATGTCGGGCTCAGCGCCACAAGCAGAAGACCGAGGCCCGCCACCGCGCCGGTGGCGCGCAACCCCTCGGCCAGACGGCCGGTACGCTGCACCAGGAGTGAGCAGGTCAGTGCGCCGATCACCTGCATGGCGGTGAAGAAGGAGAGCAGCAGCCCTGCACCCACCTTGGACCATCCGCGTTCCTCATACAGCGGCGCAAGCCACGCGAGCACGCCGTAGTAGATGATCGACTGCACCCCGAAGAAGCCGGCAGCGAGCCACGCTTGCCGTGTGGGCTGTGGCAGCGCAATGCGGACGCCGAGCGGCTGACGCGGCGAACGGGCGACGATGACCACCCACAACGCCAACGCGAGAGCAGCCACCCCCGCCCAGATGGCGAGTGCGCTCTGCCAGGTTGACGGGAGAATCAGTGCCAGTCGCGGCGTGCCGAACGCCGCGACTCCCGCGCCCGCGTTGATCCCCACCGCGTAGACGCCGGTCATCAGCGCGCCGTGCGCCGGGAAGTACCGCCGCACCACCGCGGGCAGCATGGTGTTGCCGGCCGCGATCCCGCAACCGAGGAGCACCGCCGTAGCCAGCAGGAACAGAGGCGAGTGTGCCCAGTAGCGGAGGCCCGTCGCGATACAGACGACGGCGATTGCCCCGACGATGGCGCGCTCCAGGCCGAACCGCGCCCCCACCCGCGCACTGAGTGGCGAGGCCAGCCCCATCATCACGACAGGAGCGGTGGTGAGCAGGGATGCGTAGACCAGCGTGGTGCCGAGGTCGTGCACCACCTGGGGGAGCACCGGCCCCACTGATGAGATTCCCATGCGCAGGTTGAGTGCGAGGAGGAAGATCGCGGGAACCAGCAGCGGCAACGGGAGCCGCGACGGGCCTGCCGCGATCGGCTCGACGACGTCAGCGGCGCCGATCTGCGGCTCGGCGGTCACCGCCCGCGGGGGACGAAGCCCCCGGCGGTACGTCGCAGGACGGCGCCGGCGGCCACGCCAGTGTCGTCGCCGTCGCGCACGACCTCGCTGCCGTCGACGTACACGTGGTGCACGCCCGCGCAGAACCGATGGGGCTGCGCGTAGGTGGCCCGGTCGATGACGGCAGCCGGGTCGAAGACGACGATATCGCCGCGGCTGCCGGGCCGCACCGCGCCGCGGTCGTCCATGTGCAGGCGCCGTGCCGGCAGGGAGGTCATCTTGCGCACTGCCTCCTCGAGCGGTATCACGTCCTCGTCGCGCGAGTAGTGACCGAGGACGCGCGCGAAGGAGCCGTAGCTGCGGGGGTGCGGCGTCCCGCCGGCCTCCGGGCTCAGCGTCCAGCCGTCGCTGGCGACAGCGACCGAGGCGTTGCGCATGACCCTGCGGATGTCCTCCTCGCCGATGGCCGCGATGACCACCTCGACTCCCCCTCCTTCGTCGCGGAGCAGGTCGAGGAAGACGTCGACGGGCTCGCGGTGCTCAACTCGGGCGATGTCCGCAAGGCTGCGGCCGGCGACGTCGGGTCGGGCGCCTCCATGCACTGACGCGATGGTCACGGTGTCCGGCTCGAAGTCGCGCTTCGGGCGTCCGTCGGTCGGACCGTTGACCACCTCGGTGCGGGCCTCCGCGCGCATCCGGTCGTCGCGCAGCCGCTCGCGCATCGCCGTGATGCCGCCCTCGAGCATCCAGGTGGGGAGCAGCGCCGTGAGGGTCGTCGAGGTCGCCGTGTACGGGTACTGGTCAAGGAGAACGTCCATTCCGCTCGCCTGGGCAAGCGCGATGCGGGCGAGGCTCCGCTCGGTGAGCCCCCAGTTGCTCCTGCCGAGTACCTTGTGGTGGCTCATCTGCAGCGGGACACCGGCCCGCAAGGCCACGGTCAGCGCCTCCTCGACGGCGGCGAGCAGCGCGGGCCCTTCATTGCGCATGTGCGTGGCGTAGAAGCCGCCGCGGCTCGCGGCCACGGCCGCGAGGGCGACGAGCTCATCGGTGTCCGCGTAGCTCCCGGGCGAGTAGATCAGCCCCGACGAGATGCCCGCGCATCCCTGCTGAAGGGCCCGGTCGACGTGAGCACGCATGACATTGAGCTCGGCATCGGAGGGGGGCCGGCGCTCGAAGCCCATGGCTGCGATACGGATCGACGTGTGGCCCACCAGCGTCACGACGTTGAGCGACAGCGGCAGGGCGCCAAGGGTGTCGGCGTAGCCGCCGGCATCGGTCCAGTCCCACGCGAGCGCGCTGCCGAGGTGAGCGGTCGACTCGCGCAGCAGGCCGGCGCGTGCGGGGTCGACGGGGTACGGGGTGCTGCCACAGTTGCCGGTGACGATCGTGGTCACGCCCTGACGCACCATCGAGTCCGCGCGCGGATATCGCGGAAGGGTGAAGTCGCAGTGCGTGTGGAGGTCGATGAACCCCGGGGCCACGGCCAGCCCGGTCACGTCCATGACCGCGGCCCCCCCTGAGTCGAGCCGCTCGCCAACCTCGACGATGACGCCGTCGCGCACCGACACGTCCGCCTGGCGCGGTGATGCACCGGTACCGTCCACAAGTGTGCCACCCCGGAGGAGCACGGACCCGCCCCGCTCCGGCTGCGTCTGCGTGGTCAGGTGCTCATGTCCGTGACCGATACCGCCGCCGCCTTCGACGCGGTCATGCGCATGCCCCACTCGATGTGGCGCTGGAACTGCACGATCATGATGGGGTGGATCCCCCGAGCCTGGAGTCCACCGTAGTCGTGCGCAGCGATGAGGCGCTTGGCGTCGTCATCAACCTCCGCGTACCTGGCGAGGACGGTGTCGGGTCTGTCGAGAAATTCGACGAAGAGATCCTCGTCCTCCTGAATGTCGTGGAGGAGGCGGTGGACGTGGAAGTCTCCCGCCCGCGGCCGGGGGTACATGAGCTGCTCGTCTGCCATGGCATCTCCCTCGTCAGAATTCGATGACGGCGTAGCCGCAGTGGCCGGAGTCCCAGTACGAGTGGCGCGTGGCGCGCACGCTGTCGCCGCGCGCGCCCAGCGCAATCGCCCAGGTGCGCAGCTCCACCATGCCGATGGCGTCGAGCTCGGCCGCCGTCAGGGAGACGAGGCGCTCAACGTCACCGGCCTCGAGCCAGCCCAGCACGCGGTGGTCGGCCTCGACGTCGGGCTCGCTGAACCGGTGTGTGCCCGGGAAGTGCGACATTCCCCCGGTGGCCACGATGCCAACGCGCGTGCCCGTGGTCTCCGACCAGGAGGCGATCGCCTTCCCCAGGTCATGGCAGCGCCGGATCGACGGTTGTGGCGGTACGTAGGCGTTGACGACAAGAGGGACCACCGGCATGTCGAGCCCCTCCTCCACCATGAAGTTCAGGGGCACAAGGAACGAATGGTCGAGCACCTCGTTCTGGCTGAACGCAGGGTCGAAGCCACGGTCCAGGAGGCCGTCCATGAGACTGTTGGCGATCTCCGGGCTGCCGTCGATCTCGACGCGGCGTCGATTGAACTGCGCCACCACCGGGTCGCCGGTGAAGAGCGTGAACTGTGGCACCAGGTTGAGGAAGTGGTTGTGGAGGTGATCGAGCGCCACGATGATGAGCGCGTCCACCTGGTGCTCGCGGGCGCGTCGAGCCACGCTGCGGTACCCGTCGTGCATCCGGGAGAGCTCAGCGGGGTCCTCCTCCTTCGGCTGGGTGAAGATCTGCGGCGCGTGCGAGACGCAGAAGCCGAAGGCGACGCCGCCCTCGCCCGTGGCCTCGCCGGCGCGCTGCCCTGGAGATGTGACAGTGGTCATATTTGGTCTCCCCGTGAGATGGCTGCAGGCATTGGTACGGGGTCACGTGACGCCATGGCCCTTGCGACGAATGCATATTGGGCATCACCTGCGGTGAGAGGCGCCCGCCCGCCGGCGAGGCCACGCGGCCAGTGCACCCGCACGCCCGCGGCACGCGCCGCCTCGTGGTCGATGCCCCCCGGCGGCGAGGCGATGTCGACGACGATGCGGTCGCGGAGGGCGGCAAAGGCATTGCGCGGAACCGCGTCGATGGACGGAACCGTGTTGACGATGATGTCGGCCTCCCCCATCGCGGCCACGCGCTCCTCATAGGCGACCGGGATGGCACCGCACTGGCGGGCACGTTCGAGCGCCTTGGGATGGCGCGTCGTGACCACCGGCGCGCAGCGCGCGGCCACCAGGTAGTCGAGGATCACGGCACCGGTCACCCCATAGCCCACCACGACGATTCGATGCTCGCGGAGGATGCGCTTGGTGAGCTCGATGAGCAGGCGGATCACGCCCTCGGCCACGCCGGTCGAGAGGCGCGTGGCGAGCCCGAGGTCGTCCTTGAGCTGGAACAGGTTCACGTCCATCGCGCTCGCCAGGGTGTCGAGCGTGGGGTTGGAGCGGCCCAGCACGATGCCGCCCGTGGACAGCGCAGAGCGTTCGAGCAATCCCCTGCCGAGCACGATCGGCTCGGGCGCGTCCGGCGCGTAGACGACGTCACCATCCAGCCCGGGCGACGGCAGGATCAGCCACTCCGCACCGGCCACCGCATCGGGAAGCTCGATCGCGACGCGCACGCCATTCGGTTCCCCCGACGCCTGGCCATAGCGCACCGCCTCGTGGCCGTCATGTGCCAGTCGCTCGGCGATGTGCACCTCGCGACCGTCACCACCGAGCACCGCGACGCGGTACCGCCTCATACCTGAACCTCCACCTGTGTCGTGACCGTCTCCAGAGCGGCATCGCAGGCGTCGAGCGCCTCGCGCAGGCGCTCTGTCTGCTCCGCCGTACACGCAGCGTAGGGGCCCCGCACGGCCGTCGACCCCGCGTACCCGCGGAGCTGCATCGCCGCCTTGACGGCCGCCGGCTGACCAATGTTCGCGAGGGCACGGCGGTATGGTGCCAGCGCGCGGTGGACGGCATGCAGGGTGCCGCGATCGCCGCGACCGGCAGCGTCGACCAGCGTCAGCATTGCCGCCGGAAACACCCAGCTGTTGGTCGAGGTGAGACCGTCCACCGGCGCCGCCAGGGTCAGCGACGCCGAGAGGTCGGATGCGATGAGCACGTCGGCGGCGTGGCCGCCCGCACGGATGGCATCGATGCCTGCCAGCAAGCGCGAGGCTTCCCTCGTGCCCTGCTTGAGCCCGACGTATGCCTCGCCGCGCAGAACTTCGCCCAACAGCACCGGCGAGAGGTCGTGCCCGAACACAGGGTTGTTGTAAATGACGAGGTCCCTGCCCACGGACTCCGCAAGCTCAGCGAAGTGGCGGTACAGGTCACGCTCGGAGGTCTCGGTGGCCAGCGGCGGCGCCACCATGACGGTGTTGGCGCCGTGGTCGAGCATCGCCGATGCCAGCCGCGCGGACCCCTCGGTGGAGGTCGACGCCGCGCATGCCATGATCGCCGTGCAGGCGCCCGTGGCGCGCACGCTGTCGAGGATCTCCAACCTCTCGGCATCGGAGAGGGCGGTGAACTCGCCGTACGCCCCGGTGAGGAGCACGCGGGTGATCCCGGAGGCGGCGATCCGCGCCATGTTGGCCGCCATCGCGGCGCTGTCGACCGTGCGCCCATCCTGGCTGAACTGCGTTGGCGCGATCGCGTACAGGGTCAGCGGTGGTGGGGCGTTCATCGCGCTCACTGCTCAGGTCCTCACATGGTCGACATGGGCGGGCCGACGGTGCGCCGCCGCCGAGGCGCCGAGGTAGAGGCGGCCCACCTCGGGGTTGTCCAGGAGGTCGGCGGCCGTGCCCTCGATGCGGACGGTGCCGAGCTCCAGGACGGCCGCATGATCGGAGACGCGCAAGCCGGAGCGAGCGTTCTGCTCAACCATCAGCACCGTGATGCCGTCGCGCGTCATGCCCGCGAGCGTCTCGAACACCAGCGTGCGGCTCTTGGGGTCGAGCCCCAGAGACGGTTCGTCGGCGAGCACCAGCGTCGGCTCGAGCATGAGCGCCCTGGCGAACTCGATGATCCGCTGCTGCCCACCCGACAGAGAGCCGGCGTGCGCATGGCGGAATTGCGTGATCGTCGGGAAGCGCTCCGCGAGCGCCTCCGCCCTGCGCCGCACCAGCGCGCTGTCGCGGAGGATGTACCCGCCCATGAGGAGGTTCTCCCACACCGTCAGAGTGGGGAAGAGGCTGCGGTCCTGGGGCACGTGCACGACGCCCGTCTCGAGGATGCGCCGGGGTGTGAGCCCCTGCAGAGGCGTGCCGGCGAGCTCGATACTGCCTGACTGCACGGCGATGAGTCCGCTGATGGCACGAAGCAGGGTCGATTTGCCGGCTCCGTTGGGACCGATCAGGCAGGTCATGCGCTGGCGAGGCACCGTCAGGGTGGCCCCGCGGAGCACGGTCCCATAACCGTACCCGGAGACGACGTCGCGGATGTCGAGGCACGTGTCGATGGCTCAGTCTCCCAAGTACGCGTCAAGCACGAGCTGATTGCTCTGTACCTCCGCCGGCGCGCCGGCGAAGAGCGTCTTGCCGTGGTCGAGCACCACGAGCGGGTCGCACAGGCCCATCACGAACTCCATGTTGTGCTCGATGACGAGAAATGTCATGCCGGTGGCGTGGAACTCACGGATGCGCTCGGTCATGAGGTCGACCATGACGTGGTTGACCCCCGCGGTGGGCTCGTCAAGGAGCACGAGGCGAGGTTGCCCCATGAGCACGGCAGCGAACTCGAGCAGCTTCTGCTGGCCGTACGAGAGCTCGCCGGCCTTCATCTCGGCGAGGCGGATGAGACGGAACTCCTCGAGGAGGTGCATCGCGTAGTCGACCGTGGCGCGGTTGGCCTTGGACATGCCCCACACCGCGAACCCACGCTTGGGCGCGGCCACCAGCAGGTTGTCGAGCACGTCGAGCTCGGGAAGGACGCGCGCGCGCTGGAAGGTGCGGCTCATGCCGCGTCGGTACATGACGGTGGGGTCGGGTCGCGGAATTGGCCGCCCGTCGAAGAGGATGACGCCGGCGTCCCTGGCGAGGTAGCCGCTCAGCATGTTGAGGACGGTGGTCTTGCCCGACCCGTTGGGCCCGATCAGCCCTGTGATGCTGCCACCGTGCACCCTGAACGAGCAGCCGTCGACCGCGACGATGCCGCCGAAACGCTTGGTGAGCCTGTCGATCTCCAGGATCGCACCCGCCTCGGTCATCCTGTCGCCGCCACGTCGCCGACGGCCTCGGCCTGCCTGCCGTTCTCCTCGAGCGCCGAGATCCGCCGGCGATGTCGCCGCAGCGCGCGGTCGCCGATGGTGGTGACCACTCCGCGCGGCAGGAACAGCATGACGGCGACGAACACCGCGGCATAGGCCACGAGATAGAACTGGTTGCCGCCCAGCGAATACGCAAAGTACTGCTGCGCCGGGGTCAGGATGAGCGCCCCGACAAACGGCCCCCACAGCGTCCCGATGCCGCCCAGGTAGGCGACGAGGATGATCCCCATGGCGAGGAACTCTCCGTCGAACGCGAACTGCGGGTAGACGGTGGTCAGGTAGTACGCCCACACGGCCCCGGCCATCGCGGAGAACGCCGCGCTGCCCGCGAACGCGGCAAACTTCGGAACCGCCGTGGCCACCCCGAGCCCCCGCGCCTTGTCCTCGTCCTCGCGCACGGCGAACATCATCAGCCCGAGCCGGCTGCGCTTGACATACGCGCAGGCCAGCAGGGTGACCGCGAAGACCGTGAGCATCGCCCAGTAGAAGTATTCCTCGTAGGTGCCCGGGGGGAAGGGCGCCTGGGGCACCTGGAGCCCGGGAGCGCCGCCCGTCACCGCGGTGAGGTTGAGCGCGCAGTACTGGAGGATGATCACCAGGGAGATGGTCACGATGATGAAGGGGAGTCCGCGGGTTCGGAAGGCGATGAACCCGAGGGGCAGGGAGATGAGCGCGACGGCGATGCCGATGACCGGCACCAGCGCGAACGGGAGGAAGCCGTCGCCGACGCCGACATGCTGGAAGGTGAGGGCCAGCGAGTAGGCGCCGAGCCCGAAGAACGCGACGCTGCCCAGCGACACGTATCCGGTATAGCCGCCGATCAGATTCCAAGCCGACCCGAGCGCCGCGTACATCAGCGTGAAGATGCCGATGTTGACGATCCAGCTCTGCGCGCCGCTCAGAGGGAAGAGCGCGAGCAGCACGATGACCGCAGCGCCGATGAGGATCCCGCGGCGCTCGAGCAGCCGCTGCCTCATATGGCGCCCCGGCTGCGAACCCCGAAGAGACCCTGGGGGCGGGCGATGAGCACGATCACCAGGAGGATGTAAAACGGAAGCGACGACCACGCCGGCGAGAACTCGGCCTGCACCAAGGACTCGGACAGTGCGAGCAGCACCGCGCCGGTGATGGCGCCGGCGTTGCTGCCGAGACCGCCAAGCACGCAGATGGCGAGGAGGCGGCCGATGAGGTCGTAGTGGCTCGCCGGGTCGAAGCTGCTGACCAGTCCGAACATGGCACCCGCGGCCCCGGCGGTGGCGGCGCCCACGCCGAATGCCAGGGCGGCGGTTCGATCGGTGTTGACCCCAAGCAGCTTCGCCGCCGACTCACGCTGCGACACCGCACGTACGGCGCGGCCGAACTTGGTGCGGCTGAGCAGCAGCCACATGCCAATGAGGACGGCAACCGAGAGCGCGAAGGCGAGCACGCGGACCAACGGGAACTGATACCCGAGGACTGTGACCGAAGTGTTCTGGTAGCTGGTGATGATGCCTCGGAAGTCGGTGCCGTAGAAGATGCTCAGGATGCCCTCGATGCCGATCGCCATGGCCCACGTCATCAGCAAGGAGAGGCGGTGCGCGTCGTAGCGGATCGGTCTGAGGAGGAAGGTCTGCAGTGTCACCCCGAGCCCGAACATCAACGGTGTCGAGATGAGAATCGACAAGAAGGGGTCGATGTGCAGGTAGTTGAAGAGCGTGAACGCGATGTACGCTCCCACCACCACGAACACGCCCTGCGCCATATTGATGATGCGCATGGTGCCGAAGGTGAGCGTCAGCCCACTGGTCATCAGCGCATACAGACCACCGGTCAGCACGCCCAGGATGATCGCCTGGATGAGGAGATGCACGACCGCCCGATTCCCGGCGCTACCGGACTACGGCCACGTCGGCTTGGGGACGACGGGCGCGTGCTCGGCAATGTTGCCGGGGTACACGATGGTCAGCTTGCCACCAATCCACTCTTCAAGGAACTGTGTCCCCTTGGGCGCACCGTACTGGTCCACACTGATCTCACCGACGACGGTCTGATAGCTTCCCTGGTGGAGCGTGCTGATGATCGTCTGGTTGTCGATCTTGCCTGTCTTGGCAGCAACCGCCTCGATGAGCTGACCCACGGCATAGGTCTCCGCCGATGTCGAGTCGATGTCACCGGGGGCGCCGCCGTACTTGGCCAGGTACGCCTTGACGAAGGCCTGGTTGCCCGGGATCGGTGCGCTGTACGTCCACACGTCGGAGGTGAAAACGCCCTCGGTGTTGGGGAGCCCGACGTTCTTGGGAAAGTCCACCGGGTTCTCGGGGCCGTTGGTCATGAAGAGGAACCTGGGGTTGAACTTCTGCTGGATCATCGCCTGAACCTGCGCCCAGCCGTCGGCGTCCTGCGAGCCACTCACCACCATGTCCGGGTTGGTCGAGGCGACCTTGGCGATGACGCCCCCGAGGCTGGTGGTCTCGGCCGGGTAGGTGGCTGAGTACACCGTCTGGATGCCAGCGGCCTCGAAGCGCTTCTGCAGCGCGTCGGCGGTGGGCGCCGAGAAGGGATCGTCGAGCGACGGGTACGCCGCGGTCTTGGGGCGCTGGCTCTGCGGCAGCGAGAGGATGTAGTCACCCCACACCTGGGCGCCGTTGATCGCGGTGGCCGGGCCGGCGTCGATGAGATTGGGCAGGTGCGCGGCGAACACAGACGGGCCATTGCCGGCGCCCTCCACGAACGAGTAGCCATAGCGGTTGGCGACCTTGGCCGCGGCAAGGGTCAGCAGGCTCGAGTAGGGGCCGAACACCAGGTCCACCTTGTCACGCGTGATGAAGTTCTGATAGTTGGTGACCACCTGGGTGGGGCTGCTGGCGTCATCCGCGAAGGAGAGCTGGACCTTGCGGCCGAGGATGCCGCCCTTGGCATTCACCTGATCCGCCCAGAGCTGATAGCCGAGCTGCGCCGCCTTGCCGGTGTTCGAGAAGTCACCGGTCAGTGACACCGAGATGCCAACAGTCAGAGGACTCGATGACCCACCGCCGCTCCCAGTCGGCGCGGGCGTTCCGCAGGCAGCCATCCCCACGACGAGGGCGGCGAGCAGTGTCGTCCTGACCAGAGGTGTCCGCGTGAGCATCGTGTCCCCTTCCTGATGGAGAGTGGTGGGTCGCTGACGAACGCCCTGCGCTCGCACCGGCCCCGATCAACTGACGGTCGGTTCGCTGTCCTCCAGAGCCCGCAGCACCATGTTCATGACCTTTTCGATGTGAGCCAGCATCTCGGTCGAGGCACGAACAGGCTCTCCGTTGGCTATGGCTCGGGAGATGCTGACGTGCTGGTGTGCGCACGCGATCGAGTCGCCGGTGACGGGGACGTCGCGGTTGCGCAGAGCCCATGTCAGAGAGAAGCTGTTCTCAACCAGCTCCAGAAGAAGTGGGTTGGCCGCCGCGCGCGCGATGCCCCGATGGAAGAGCGCGTCGCACTCCCGGAAGCCCGGGGCGTCCCCCGCCTCAGCCCGGAGCACGGAGTCCTCCGCAGCACGCTGAAGCTCGTCCGCCTCGCGACTCGTGGCCTGAGATGCGGCAAGGCGGGCGGCGATGAACTCGTGGCCACCGCGCACCTCGTAGGCATGACGGATGCGCTCACGCGACGGGGTCACCACCCGCGTGCCACGCACCCCCTCGTTCTGAACGAGCCCCGTGGCGACGAGGCGGACCAGGGCCTCCCGGACGGGAGTCTTGCTCACACCCAGCTGCTCGGCGAGCGCCGCCTCAGAGAGGCGCATCCCCGGCGGCAGAGCCTTCGACACGATGCCGTCACGAATGGCGTCGTGCACCTGGCTGGTCAGGCTGTCCCTGCGCACCTCGAGCGGCTCGAGAAGCGTCAGGGGCCCGTCATCGAGGATCGAGAACGGCGGCACGCCAGGGAAGATACGATATCTCGCATCCCGGATGCAACATCTCGTATCTGGCCCTCGGGAAAGGCAGAGACACCCCGTGAACGGGTAGCGTGCTCACTGGCGCTGCCCCATCGCGCCAGGCAGCCGAGACCAGGAGGGGCCGTACCGATGGCCTTTGACGAGGAGCTGGCCCAGCGAGTGCGCGACCTTCTCGCGGCAGAGCGCGGCCTCACCGAGGCGCGCATGTTCGGCGGCCTGGCGTTCCTCATCCACGGCAACATGGCCGTCAGCGCCAGCGGTCAGGGTGGATTGCTGCTGCGCGTCGACCCGGCCCAGGGCAGCGAGCTCGCCCGACGACCTCACGCCCAGCTCGCCGTGATGCGCGGTCGGGAGATGGATGGCTGGCTTCGTGTCGACGCGGAGGGAGTCCGGACCAAGCGACAGCTCGAGCAGTGGGTGGGCCGGGGAGTCGCCTACGCTCGAACGCTGCCGCCGAAGAAGTAGGCGTACGCTCCCGCGTCCGGCCCGGCGTCAGCTGGTCGGCGTCGTCTCGTCCGCGAGCAGCTGGTAGAGGCGGCGCCGCGCATCGCGCAGGATGTCGTGCGCCTGCGCGACCTGCGCCACGGAACCCGTCTGCGCCACCTGCCACGTGGCGGCGGCCACCTGCGTGAACAGCTTGCGCGTCGAGGCCATGTCGTCGCCGGCCCCGGCGGCGGCACCCTGCCAGGGTGGCGACGCGGCGCTCGACTCCGCCTGCTCGCGGCCGGCATCAGTCAGCGCGAAGACGCGGCGGCCGCCCGGCTGCTCGGTCGACGAGATCAGCGCCTCGTCCTGAAGCTGCTGCAGCGTCGGATACACGGACCCGGGGCTGACGCGCCAGGCCCCGCCGCTGCGGTTCTCGAGCTCCTGCATGATCTGGTAGCCGTGCATCGGCTCCTCGGTGAGCAGCGCCAGGATGGCCGCGCGGATGTCGCCCCGGCCGGCACGGCGACCGCCTCCGAAGTCGAAGCCGCCGAAGGGAAACCCGCGACCGCCGAAGCCACGCGGCCCGAAGGACGGACCGCCGCGGTGACCGCGGTGGCGCGCCTCCCGCATGAGGTGGCGGAGGGCGTGGTGGTCGATCTGCCAGCCGGCGAAGGGCGGGCCCGGCCAGGCGCTGGTGGTGCTGTCGTTCATGTCAACTACCTCGTGAGCTGTCGCGTGCCATCACGATATATCGGTACCCGCAGCATTGTCAAGTGCTCCCAGCGACCATGGATGGGTTCCGCCGGCTCATGGTCGGCCCCAAAGACCAGCCCGACCTCAACCTCCTCCTCACCCGCCCTCAGCCGCCGTTGTTCAGCGAGGAGGGCGCCCAGGCCCTCCTCCGGCTGGTCGCCAAGGGCATGATGAGCGGCGGCGTCTTCGAGACCGACGACATCCGCACGTCCTCAGGCGGACCCCGTGACGCCGCTCCCCGCGAAGATCGTCGATCGGTAGTAGCCGAGCTCCGCGATCGATTCGCGGATGTCGTCGAGAGCTCGATGTGTCTCCGCCTTGGCGGGCGCACGGGAATACGCCTCGGGGTACCAGCGCCTGCAGAGCTCCTTGACGCTCGAGACATCGACTGAGCGGTAGTGCAGGAAGTCGTCGACCTCGGGGAGGTATGCCGCCAGAAAGCGCCGGTCGGTTCCGATGGAGTTGCCGCACAGTGGTACTGACCGTGGCTCGCCGATGTGGGCACGGAGGAATTCGAGGGTCAGCCTGCCCGCGTCCGCCAGGGACATCGTCGATGTCCGAATCGCCGACAGCAGCCCGGAGCGTGCGTGCATGGATCGCACCACGTCATCCATCTCCAGCAACTGCTCGGGCGAGGCGTGGACGACGATGTCGGGGCCCTCGGCGATCGGCCTGAGCTCGTCGTCGGTGAGCAGGGTGGCGATCTCGACGATCCCGTGCCGTGCCGGGTCGAGGCCGGTCATCTCCAGATCCATCCACGCGAGCACCAGACGGACCTTGCAGACGCGGTTACGCGCCGCGGCGGCGCAACCAGAGAGCGGAGATGAGCAGCGCTCCCGCGGTCAGGAGCACGAACCCGATGGCACTGACCGTGACGCCCGAGGCGTCGACGCCAACGACCGCTGCGGCAAGGCCGCTGTTCAGGAGCGCTCTGCTCATCCAGGTCAATGTACCTGTCGCTCCGCGCCCCGTCGGCCTTGCAGCGCGCACACAGCCGGGGGTTGCGCCGCCGATCGGCGCTCGGGGCGATCGCCACGCACGTCCGGCGAGGCGAGGTCGAGGCCTGGCTGTCGGTCAACGTCATCCTGCTGCTGCTCGGGGCGCTGGTGGCATGGGGCAGTTCGGCCCTACCCGATCTGACCGCCTGGGTTTTGCGATTGGCAGCTCTGAGCGCCTGCGGTGTTCCTAGGAGCTTGGATTAGACTAGCCCGACGACGCTCCAACCCCCCGGCGGGGGGCGATGTCGGGAAGGCGAGAGACACAGAAGGAGACCTCGTGAAGCTGCGACTCACAGTGCGAGACCTGCCCGAGCGCCTCACCACCGGGGCCTTCATCCTCCACAGCGGCCTGGAGAAGTGGCCCGCCAACGAGACCCGGGCCGCGGGCGTGCACGGCATGGCCGCGGGAGCCTTCCCGATGCTGCAGCCGATTCCGCCGCCCCTCTTCCTGCGCCTGCTCGCCGCTGGGGAGATCACCCTGGGAGCAGCCCTGCTCTCCCCCCTCGTGCCGGCCGCGGTGGCGGGCGCCGGGTTGACCGCGTTCTCCGGAAGCCTCGTCGCCATGTACGCGCGCACCCCGGCGTTGCGCAGGCCGGGCAGCATCTGGCCGACCCAGGCCGGGGTCGGCGTCAGCAAGGATGTGTGGATGCTCGGCATCGGCCTCGGGCTCCTCGCCGAGGGCCTCTCCGGCCGCCGCTCGAGGCGATCTCGGTAGCCTTGAGGCATGACATCGAACCGCTGGAGCGCCGCCGACCTTCCTGACCTGTCCGGGAGAACGGTGGTGGTCACCGGCGCCTCGAGTGGGATCGGCATTCCCACCACCGCTGAGCTGGCCCGCGCCGGTGCCCGCGTGGTGCTCGCGGTGCGCAACGTCGTCAAGGGCGAGGAGGTGGCTCGCCGCATGGCGGGGTCCACTGAGGTGCGCCACCTCGAGCTCACCAGCCTGGCCTCGATCCGCGAGTTCGCCGCAGCCTGGACCGGAGATCTGGACATCCTGGTCAACAACGCGGGGATCATGCTCGTCCCCGCGGGACGGACCGAGGACGGCTTCGAATCGCAGATCGGTACCAACCACCTCGGACACTTCGCGCTGACCAACCTCCTGCTGCCGCGCATCACCGGCCGGGTGGTGACCATCTCCTCTCCGCTCCACGCGCGCGGACGCATCGACGTCGACGACCTCAACTGGGAGCGGCGGGGCTATGACGCCAGTCGCGCGTACGCGGATTCCAAGCAGGCCAACGTGCTGTTCACTCTCGAGCTGCAGCGCCGGCTCACCGCCGAGGGCAGCAGCGTGCGAGCCCTGTCGGCGCACCCAGGAATCGCCCGCACCAATCTCGGTGCCCACATCAGCGGCCTGCGCGGCGCGCTCAGCGCCATCGCGCTGCGCACCCTCGCCCAGGACGCCGAGCACGGTGCCCTGCCCACTCTGTATGCGGCCACCCAGGACATCCCGGGCAACGCGTTCGTGGGCCCCGACGGGTTCGGCCACCTCCGCGGCCATCCCGAGTTGGTGCAGCCATCGCGCGCCTCGCAGGACGCCGACCTCGCCCGTCGCCTGTGGGCCCGCTCGGTGGAGCTGACCGCAGCCGACTCGCCCGTTCTGACACACGCGTGAGCTGATGTGAGGAGCTTCGATCCAACGAATGGGTATGCACACGGCATGAAAGTTGAGATCTGGTCGGATGTCGTCTGTCCGTGGTGCTACATCGGCAAGCGCCGTTTCGAGGGTGCGCTGGCCCAGTTCGAGCACCGTGACGCCGTCGAGGTCACCTGGCACAGCTTCGAGCTCGATCCGCGCGCGCCGGCGTCCACGGAGGGTGACCCCGTGGATCGTCTCGCCGCCAAATACGGGATGAGCCGCGCCGACGCCGACGCGGCGCAGGCACGGGTGGCCAGCCTGGCCGCCGCCGAAAGGTTGGACTTCCATCTCGAGCGAGCGCGGTCAGGCAACACCTTCAACGCCCACCGGCTCCTTCATCTGGCGCTGTCCTCCGGAAAGCAGGACGAGCTGAAGGAACGGTTCATGGCCGCGTACTTCACAGAGGGCGAGGCCGTCGGCGACCCCGAGGTTCTGGTGCGGCTGGCCGGCGAGGTGGGTCTCGACGAGACCGCGGTGCGCGAGGTGCTGAGCGGCGACGCCTACTCCGACGCGGTGCATCACGACGAGCAGGAGGCGCGACAACTGGGCATCACCGGGGTTCCCTTCTTCGTCGTCGACCGCGCCTACGGCATCTCGGGCGCGCAATCCTCCCAGCTGATCCTGTCCGCGCTGCAGAGGGCATGGTCCGACAGCCACCCGCTGCAGATGGTCGAGGCCGGCGGCGCTGGCGAGAGCTGCGCCGACGACAGCTGCGTCCTCTAGTCGCGACGCTCCTCTAGGGGAGTGGCGGAGGCGCCCAGCCGCGTCCCGGGACCTGGGGATAGGCGGCGACACCGAGGGTGTCGTCGGGGTCGAGGTCGAGGAGGAACTCCCGGCAGCGGGTGGATTCATCCTCCTCGCCGACTGCGGCGGCAGCGGCAAGCAGGGCGTGGAGCCCGCGCAGGAATCCCCGGTTCGATGGCTGGGTCCAGCGAACCAGCCCGGTGCCGCCCCAGCCCACCCGGCGAAGCCGGTCGAGGCCACGGTGGTAGGCGACGCGTGCAAACGCATACGCCACCACCGGGTCGCCACCGGCGAGGCTGAGCTCACTGAGGCGAGCCCACGCCTCGAGGAGGGTGGGGTGGTCGGCGGCGACGCGCGCAAGAGCGGTGCGGCGAGCGGAATCGTCGGCGGTGGCGAGGGCGGAGCGCAGGTCGCCGAGCGCGTCCACCGGCTCGTCGGGGAGGATCGTCTCGTGCCGTGGGGGCGAGGGCTGCGGCGACGGTGCCGCGCCGGACACCGGCACCTGAAACATCGGTCGCTGTGGCGGCTCGGGCATGTCCTGGTCAGAGTAGTCGGCGACGCGGCACCGGCGCACCGACGCCGTGCTCGGGAGCCAACAGCTCGACCGACGGACCATCATGTCGGCCAGCCGGCGCCCGCCGGCCCCAAGGGAGGAGACACCATGCCCACTCGCACCGCACGGACCGCCTGGACGGGCACTCTCGAGCAGGGCTCGGGACAGGTCGAGCTGGCCAGCTCCCATGCCGGCACCTTCGAGGTGTCGTTTGCCAAGCGGACGGCCGAGGACGCCGGCGGCACCACCAGCCCGGAGGAGCTCATCGGCGCGGCGCACTCCTCCTGCTATGCCATGCAGCTCTCCGCGCTGATCCGCCAGGCGGGTGGGACGCCGCGGTCTCTCGACGTGCGCGCCGACGTCTCCCTCGGCCCGGACCCGGCCGGTGGCTTCCGGCTCACCGGCATCGCCCTGACGGTCCGCGGCGCCGTCACCGGGCTCGATGCCGGAGGTTTCGCCAAGGCCGCCGGCGACGCCAAGGCGAGCTGCCCGGTCAGCAAGGCGTTGACCGGCGTGCCGATCACACTCGACGCCGCTCTCGACAGCTGACCCATCAACACGAGGAGCTCTCATGCAGAAGCGATTGGTCACGCGCTACTCGACAAGGTCCGCTGCGGCGGCGGACGAGAATCAGCGACGAGTCGGAGCCGTCTTCGAGGAGCTGGCCACCGCCAGGCCCGACAACGTCAGCTACATCGTGCTGCGGCTGGCGGACAATTCGTTCGTGCACGTGTCGTTCCACGACCACACGGACGCAGAGGTGAACCCCATCTCCTCGACGGCGGCCTTCCAGCACTTTCAAGACGGGCACCAGGAGCGCCGCGACGGCGGAGTCGACCAGCAGATCGCGCCACTGGTAGGCGCGTACATCACCACGGTCGACTGACCACACAAGTTCGGGGCGACGTGGTCACCCCGGTCATGTCACCGAGAAGTCACCGGTCTCCGTGCCGCGACATCGATGGACGCCTCAATCCGCGCGGTCACCCGGCTCCTGAGCGCGAGCACAACCGAGGCCAGGACCAGGACGGCGCCGATGAGCTCGTTGGCGCTGAGCGGCTCAGACAGGATGACCGCCCCGAGCAGCACCGCCACGACGGGGTTGACGTAGGCATACGTGGACACGGTGGTGAGGGGCAACCGTCCCAGGGCATAGCCATACGCGCTGAACGCGAGCATCGACCCCAGCACTGTCAGGTACGCCAGCGCCACCCAGGACCCGATGCCGACCCTCGACCAGTGGATCTGTCCGACGTCGCCGTGGGCCAGGGCGGCAATGAACAGGATGATTCCGGCAACCAGCATCTCCAGCGCCGCGGCCAGCAGAGCGCGCCGCGGCAGCGACAACCGGTGAGCCAGCACCGACCCCAGGCCCCAGGAGGCGGCTGCTCCGAGCACCACGACAATGGCCCACAGCTGCCCGGAGCCATGTCCCCCGCCGGCGAGCACGGCCACACCGATGAGCCCGATCACCAGCCCGGTAGCGGCCCAACCGGTCGGCCTGATGCGATCGATGGGCCACGCGAACGCCACCATCCACAGGGGCACGGTGGCCACGAGCAGCGCAGCGAAGCCGGAGTTGAGCGACGTCTCGGCGACCGTCACGCCGCCGTTGCCCAGCACGAGCAGGAGCACCCCCACCAGGGCGGCGGCCAGCCACTGCCGCCCGCGCGGGACATCGTTGTGGCGCACAGCCCAGGTGCCGGAGCGGATCGCTATCGGGTAGAGCAACAGCCCCGCGGCCACGTAGCGCAGTGCAGCCAGCATCAGCGGCGGGATATCGCGTACACCGACCCGGATCGCCAGATACGTCGACCCCCAGACCAGGTACACCACGACGAGAGCGGCCCAACCAAGGGGTTGCGATCTTTGATGGCGGGCCGTCATCCCCTCATGCTGACGGAGCGCGCATCGGATGCGCTCCAGGACTCGCTCGGAGCTGTGCATCCACTCCAGCCGGATCAATCATCTCGGTGAGCGACTGGCCTGCCGACGCGTGGGCGGCTCAGGTAGGCTGCCTGCTTCCCCCTGCGCCGCACAACGTCGCCGGGCGGCACCCGGATAGAGGAGATTGCCATGCTCGCGCTCAACCTGCTCGGAACCAAGGAGATCATCGTCTACGTGGTGGTGATCGTGGTCATCATCGGCGGCTGGTTCTTCATGCGCGGAAGGTCCGGATAGGACGAACCCAGCCGCTCGGGCGCGGAGCCTCAGCGCCGAGCGGTGAAGCAGGCCGCCTGCTGCTTGGTCACATAGTTGAGCGTGGGCTCGGTGGTGTTGGTGGATGCGCTCCTGGGATTGCCCGCGAAGGTCAAGAACATGCAGCCGTCGCTGTCGACCGCCGCCGATGTGAAGTCGAGCAGGCTGCGATCCGTGCCCGTTCCCGGGATGCCGGTGCCGCAGAGGATTCCCGAGGTGCAGATGTCACCGTAGTGGTAGGTGTTGCCGGTGGTGCCCGCCGCCGCGGGCATGTCGGTGAAGGTGAATGCGGTCTTCAGGCTGAGCGCGTTGGTCGACTCCGCGGCGGTGTACGTCCACACGTCCGTCGCGTTGTTGGGGTCGGTGTTCGCGTTGGTGGT
>DATBEL010000063.1:0-56060 GCA_036276135.1 Candidatus Dormiibacterota bacterium | reverse complement strand
GGCGGAGGTCGTGGCAGAGCAGCCCGATCGAATCGGGGTCGTGCACCGCCGGCGTGGCCAGGGGTTCCTGGTCGGAGAGGTGCTCCATCGGTGCCACCGATGATAACCGGGCGTGGTCGCCGCACTTCGTGACGGGCGCCGCGCCCCCCGGGATGAGTTCGCCGAACGCGTCGATATACTCACGCGGTGCATCGGCCGCTTGGTGACCGGCGCCGCGGCGATCATGATCACGGTGTTCGTCGCTTTCGGGCTGGCGCGGGTCGTCACAATCAAGGCAACCGGCGGCGGCCACATAAAAGCTGGCCGGCGCGCGAGGCGCGCCGAGGGGAGGGTCGAGCGCGGATGATGCGCCAGCATCGGCCGCGCTCATCGGGAGGGGACCTGCCCTCCCGGTTGAAAACCGTCACACAGTCGGCGTGGTGTCGACGATGGCCGCGGTCTCGGCGTGGCCGTTGACGCCCTGGGCGGCGCGGATCTTCTCGAGGTATTCGGCGACGAGGCGTTCGGCGGTGGCCTTGTCAGCGACGCTGGCTACCACGTGGTACGAGGGCTCGTCGGGGTCTGGACGCACCAGCACGAAGCCGCCGTCGACGAAGACCTTGAGGCCGTCGACGAGGTCCACGGCCTGGCCCTGGTGATCCTCGAGCAGGCGGCGCATCACCTTGCCCTTGGCCTCCCACGGGCAGAACTCCGTGGCCGTGATGTACGTCGAGGTGGGCAGACCGCGGCGCATCTCGCTCAGCGGCGTCTGGAACACGGCGCGCATCTCGAGCAGCTTGACCAGGGTGTGCATGGCGTCGTAGGCGCCGAAGAAGTACGGCCAGATGAACCCGCCGTCGCCGTCCGTCGCCAGGCACGTGCTCGGTGCCGCCGATGCCCGCAGCACCGCCGACGCCTCGGCCGGGGTCGCCGTGAAGGAGCCACCGAGCGCCTCGACGAGCGACGGGATCCACTGAGGGGTCGTCGCCGGCGCGAGCACGATGCCGGGGTGGGTCCGCATCCACCAGGTGACCAGGACGCCGAACGCCTCGTACGGCGTGAGCACGGTGCCCTGGTCGTCGATGAAGGTGATCCGCTCGCCGGTGGCGTTGATCATGCAACCGACGTCGGCGCGCACGGTCTTGCTGATCAACGCGGTCTCCTCCGGCACGGTGCGGTGATGTGGCTGCTCGTTGAGGCCCGCGTTGAGCGGGATGGCGGTGACACCGAGCTCGTTGAGGATGCCCGGCAACATCATCGAGGCGTGGCTGTAGTCGTAGTCGATCAGCACCCGGAATCCAGCCGAGCGGATGGCGGCAGCGTCGACGCTGGCAAGCAGGTGCTGCCGGTACTCGGCCTGCGGATCAACGTACTCGATGTCGCCCATCTCGTAGAAGGCCGCGCGGCGGAAGTCCTCGCGGAAGAAGAGGTTCTCGAACTTGCGCTCAGCACGCTTGTCGATCTGCAACCCGTCCTTGTCGAAGAACCTGATGTCGGCGCTGCGCTGATCGAGCGGCGAGACGAGCACGTGCACACCGGCGTCGCAATGGCCGCCGCGCGTGGCGAACTGGGTGACCGGGACAGGGACCTCGTTGAGGTCGCGCACGCAGGCGCCCGCGCTGATCAGCCCCGACACCAACGCACGCTTGATCATCCGCGAGCTGCGGGCGTGGTCGCGCGAGATCGCGATGGTGGCGTTGCGTGGCAGCGTAGCCGCGAAAGCGGCCCCGAGACGCGCGCAGAACTCCGGGGTCAGCTCGACGTTGATGAGGCCGCCCATCCCGTACGACGAGAACAGGCCGCGTCTCCACTCGCCGGCCCAGATCACCGACTCGTTGACCGTTGAGCCCGGCTCCACCTCCTTGTGGGGCCAGATCTTCACCCCCGAACGCACTCGAGAGCCGACGCCGATGACGCAGTCGTCGCCGACGACGGTGTTCTCCTCCAGGAGGCTGCCGTTCTTGATGGTGACGTTGCGACAGATGATGCTCTGGCGCAGCCGGCAGTTCTCCCCGATGTAGGAGTGCGGCCAGATCACCGTGTTCGACACCTTGGCGTTGTCGTCGATGATCGTGTACTTGTCGATGACGGCGTGGCCATTGATGAAGGCCCCCGCCTTGAGCTTGACCTCGTCGCCGATGAATGCCGGCCCCTCCAGCTGCACGCCGATGCCGAACTCGACGCCGTCGCCGATCCAGACATTGCCCTCGCGCCGGCCCGGGATGTGCAGGCGCACGTTGCCCTCGAGCGCGTCCCAATTGGCCTGCATGTAGGACTGGATCGAGCCGATGTCACACCAGTAGCCCGTCGCCACGATGCCGAACAGCGGCTCCTTGCGGCGGAGCATCCGCGGGAACACGTCCTGGGACCAGTCCACCGAGACGCCCGGCTCGATGTGCTCGAGAACTGACGGCTCGATGACGTAGACGCCAGTGTTGGCGTGGTCGCTGAAGACCTCCCCCCAGGACGGCTTCTCGAGGAAGCGCTTGACCCGGCCGTCGGCTTCCGTGACCACCACCCCGTACTCAAGCGGGTTCGGCACGCTCTTGAGGACGATGCTGGCATGGCTCTTGCGGCGGCGATGCTCCTCGATCACCCAGGTCAGGTCGAAGTCCGTGAGCGCGTCGCCGCTGATCACCAGGAAGGTGTCGTCGAGCAGGTTGGCCGCGTTGCGGACGCTTCCCGCGGTGCCGAGCGGCTGGTCCTCGACCACGTACTCGATCTGCATGTCGAGGTCGGATCCGTCACCAAGGCGGTTGCGAATCTCGGCGCCCAGGTACTGCAGGGTGAGGATGACCTCGGTGATCCCATGGTCGCGGAGCAGCCGGAGGATGTGCTCGACGACCGGTGTCCCCACCACCGGCACCAGGGGCTTGGGGTACCGGCTGGTCAGCGGCCGCAGGCGCGAGCCCTCGCCGCCGGCCATGACCACCGCCTTCACGACCGTACCGCCCGCGCCGCGTCTGACGAATTCATCGGCGCCGGCAATCATAGGCCCAGCCGCCTGCGCGAACCGGCAGGCGGGGCGGCTCAGCGATCGGGACGGCGCTTGCTCAGCGCGACGTCGTAGGTCTGGGCCAGCGTCTGCCGGCGTGGCCTCTGCTCGACGACTGTGGCGACGCGGCGGCCGAGGTCCACGAGGTCGATCGCACCCGCGGCGGCCGCCTCGACACCTGTACCGGCGACGGTCGCGGCGTCGACGACGTAGCCGGGCGACCCGTCGCCGATGCTGAGGACGGTGGCGGGCGGCGACGGCAACTGGGCAACCTGGGCCAGCAGGGCTGCCGTCTGCCACTCGAACCCGTGCACGATGTCGGGAGCGAAGCCTGTCCCCTCGATCAGCGCGGCCACGAGTACGCAGAAGGCGACGTAGCGCTCGCCATCGTCGGGGGCGCCGTAGATGCCATCGCGATCGAACCAGGCCAGGGTATCGACGCTGAGGATCGGCGTGTCGCTCACCTCGAGCGCTCCCTGGACGACCCGGGCCTCCAGCGGCGCTCCCCAGGCGGTGGTTGTCAGCCGGTCGATTCGCACCCCGGCTGAGCGGCCGAACGACCCCTGGCGGTGATGGGGGATGACGACGATGACCTCGTGGCCGAGCTCGGCCGCGTCTGCGGCGGTGGCCGCGACGACCCCGGCGAGGTCCCCGGCGGTGGCCAGCGGCGCGCACTCCGCCGCCACGATCAGCACCCGCCGCCGCGAGTCGACGGCGCCGGCGGGATTGCTCACGTGGAGCGCCCCATGCAGCGGGACACGCTCGCTCCCCCGCCCGGCTTCATCGATGGTGATCGCGAAGTCGAGGGGGTCGGCGGTGGGTGTGACCACCGAGAGGCTGCGCGCCGCGCGCTCGACGACCAGGGTGCCCACCGGGCCTGCGTCGATGACCAGACGGTCGAACCGCGGCGTGCCCTCACCGAAGCGGAGGTGCAGACGGCCCCCGCCGGCGCCGTAGAGAATGCGCGTGACGCTGCTCGCCGGGGGTCGCATGGCGCCGTAGACGGCGCCCACGTCTGCGATGCCGCCACTGTGCCACTCCACCGGGCCGCGGCTGGCCGGGTCGATGCTGCGCAGCGGCGCACAGTCATGCCCGATCGCCGTCGACGCGATGACCGGTTGGTCGACGGCGGGCGGCACATCCAGGCCGGCGAGAATGTGCGCATTGCGGAGGTGGGTGCGGAAGAGCTCGTCCCAGGACGCGTCGAAGCCGGAGTCGTGGTGCTCACCGAACCACCAGAACCAGTCGGAGCTCTCGGCGATGAGCAACTCGTCCCAGGCGCGGGGATGTGCGGACGGGGCATCGACGCGCAGCAGGGTGTCGCGGGTCATCGCCAGCAGCGTCCACGCTCGGGTGTGCGGCTGATCGCCAATCCAGGTGCGCAGGTCGGCGTCCACCCACGAGCCCGTCCACAGGGTGGTCAGGCCTGGCGGATCAGTGTCGTGGTCGAGGAAGGCCCCGATGTGCACGCTCTGGAGCTCGGTGCTCGCCACCAACCCGGTGTAGAGCGCGTCGAGGAAGGGGGTGGCGTTCTCCGCGTAGAAATCCTTGAAGTTCTCACCGTCAAGCGCGATCGTCACCAGCCGTTGCGCCCCATCCTCGGGGCCGGAGTGCGCGATGGCCGTCAGGCGCGCCAGCAGGTCGGCGGCGGCGGCCTCGCCTGGCATCGACTGGTACGTGAAGCCGATGAGGTTGCTCAGCTCCGCGTCGCGGAACACCATGGAGAGTCCGCTCGGGTCCGCATGTGGACGGTACAGCTCGCCGGTGTTGCGCGCGCGGTGTCCCAGCGTGTGGTCGAGCACCAGCTCGTCGCTGATCGAAAAGCGCACGCCGCACGAATGCATGAGCGCAGCCGTCTGTGGCGACACCGCACACTCCGGCGGCCACATCGCCGCTGGGCGCCGCCCGACGACACGTTCGAAGCTGTCGAGGCCGCGGCGAACCTGCTCGCCGGCGTCGCGGGGGGCGTGCAGCGGCGGCTCAGCGAGGGCGATGTCGGGCGTGGCCACGCGTGCCGAGCTGGCGTCGATGAGCAGCGGCAGGATGGGGTGGTGGAAAGGGCTCGTCATCGGCTCCACGCGTCCCCACGCCACCGCCTCCCGGTACGCCGGGATGACGGCGCGGAGCAACGTCAGCTGGGCGCGGTCGACGGTGTGCTTGTCGCTCTCGGTGAAGCCGCGGCCGCGCTGCGCGAGCGCCAGCAATGCGGGGTCGGCGCGGATCTGGTCGGGATCGATCCAGGCCAGCAGCGTCCACAGTTGAAGGTCACGGATGTCGTCGACGCGGGCGGAGGCGACGTCGCTGCCGGCAAGGCGTGACACCAGCTCGATGTACGGGGACAGCAGCGCAACCCGGCGTCCGTAGTCGTCGTGCGCGGCAGCGGCGACCAGGAAGGCGCGCTCCACCCCGGTCAGCTCGTCCGCGGCGCGCAGGCAGAGGTCGCGATCGGCGTCCGAGACGTCGCCGCCGCCGTACAGCTCCAGTTGGGCGAGCAGCGACGGGACCATGTTGATGGTGACGCGCATGTCGGGGTGTCGCTCGAGCACCTGCAGCATGTGCAGGTAGTCCTTGGCCGCCCGGCGCCGCACCCATGGAAGCACGAACTGCCCGGCAACGTCGTCGCGGTACCACGGTTGGTGCATGTGCCACACCAGGGCCACGGCCAGAGGACGAGGTGGCATCAGCTGCCGGATGCGGAAGGGACGGTGCGGTCCTCCAGCCAGCGAGCAAACGTGGCGGCGTCACCGTCGTGGGCGAGGCCGCGGATCATCCCGACGATCACCCCCTGCGGCGCCAGCAGGATGAAGCCGTCAAGCGCCAGGGCACAGTGCACGACGAGCAGGGTGGTCTGAAGCGGAACCACAGCGAACACGCCGCCGCGAAGCAGGGCCGCGGCCAGCGCTGCCGCCCTGTCGAGGGGGGTGCTCCCGACGGCGCCGTCGAGCGCCTCCGCCAGGGCGTCGCCGTCGGCGGGCTGGGCGTCGGCGCCCTTGAAGCGCCGGGCGGCCACGCGGTTGACGAAGCGAAGGTCCGCAACCGTGAGGCTCGACGTCATTGGGACAGCTCGAACAGCGCGTCCTCGAAGCGCACCAGGCCGCCGACAACGGTCTCGTCGAGGGTGGCCGTGATCTCCGCTCGCGCCTCGAGGAGCTCCTCGATGGTCAGGCCGAGCTCGCTGGCGATCGAGGCAAGACGCCGGTCATCCACGGCGGCAGCTTAGCCACTGGCAGCGCATCTGGCGCCTTTCCGCCCCGGGTGAGCATTCAGCCCGGCGCGGCCGGCTGGGGGACCGGCACGCGTTGCCGGGCGGCGATGAAGCGCATCCTCTCCAGGAGACCGTCGATGATCTCCGGCCAGGCGTAGTCGGCAGCGTCGCGGCGCGCCGCGGCGCGGAGGCGGCGGGAGAGGTCAGGGCGCTCGGCGAGCCCGCTCAATGCGCTGGCCAGCTCGGTTCCCTCGGCCGTCTCGATGACGATGGCGTTGCCGTATGGACGGGCGTACTCCTCGCCGGTGGCGCCGACGACGGCGACACCCCCGGCGGCCATGGCCTCGAGGCCGACCAGGCCGAACGGCTCATGTCCCGAGTTGGCGAGAACGGCATCGGCGGCGAGGGAGATCACCGGCAGCACCGACTCAGGGAGAAAGCGGCGCAGGTTGACGATGGCGGTGTTCCCAGTCTTTGCCAGGGAACGCGCGACGTCGGCCGCGTTCACGATGGGCTCGTTCCAGTCGGCGACCCCGAGGCCGCGCTGGTGCGCATGGCTGAGCACGCCATGGCCGAACGATTCCATCCCGCCACGCATCAGCAGCCGCGCGCGCAGCCCACGCGCGCGCAGCTCGGCGACGGCGTCGATGCTCTGGTGCCATCGCTTGTCCGGGCTGAAGCGACCGATCTTGAAGGTCAGGCAGGCCGAGCCGGCGGCGTCGCTGATCACCTTCGCCGCGCCCCGGTCGACGGGTTGCAGCGCCTCGACCGGGATGCCGTTGGGGATGACGACGGGGTTGACACCGTGCGGCCACATCAGGTGCTTCATGTAGCGGCTGACGGTCGTCACCGTGGCCGCCCGCTCCAGCGCGCGCCAGTCCATGTTGTCGAACCCGAAGTGGTTGTTGGCGTTCCAGAGGATGACGCAGTTGTCGCGCAGCCCGATGTCGCGAAGCCCACGGTCGAGGATCCCGACAAAGTCGGCCGTCTGCCACTCCTCGCAGAGGATGGCCAGGACCCGTCCGGCCCCCGCCGCGGGGCGCACCGATCCGTCACGGATCAGCGCGGGGAGCTCGTGCCACACCTGCTCGATCTTCTCGTGCTCGCCGTCATAGACCCCGGCGGGGTGGCGCCTGCTGACCGACTGCGCGATCCGCACCAGCCGGACGCCTTCGACCGTCTCCTCAGCCGGTTGGTTGGGGTCGCCCACGAAATACAGGGCGGTGCGAAAGCCCATCGCGGCGAAGGCGCGGCACATCTCTTTGGCGCGCACTCCCAGGCCGCCCGCCTGACTGTACTGGTCCGGGCCCTCGAAGGAGACCATGGCGATCTCGAGCGTCGCTGGCGTGAACATCGGTCCAGAGTGTGCCTCCTGGCCCGGCCCCTTGGCGACCGCGCCTGACCAGGACGCGGTCTGTGGCCAAAGGCGGATCGAGATGCCACGTCACCGTCCCGTGGCGAGATGGTGGGCTGCTTCGTTGTCGGCCGACCTGCAGACTGCCTCTCAGGTGGAGTGTCCGGCGCCCGCCAGCCGGCACTCTGCTTTTTTGTGTTCTCGCTCAGAGGCGCAGCAGCCGGGCTGCGTTGCCGCCGGCGACCGCAGCCCGTTGCGCGTCATCGAGGCCGGCGTCATCGAGCGCGCGCAGGTACCGGGAGACATCCAGCAAGGGATGGTCTGACCCGAGAAGGATGCGCTCCACCCCCACCGCGTCGGCTATGGCGCGGTACACGGACGGCTCGTAGACAAACGGCTGTGCCGCGGTGTCGAAATAGAGCCGTTCGCAGACGTCCCGCACCTCGGAGATGTGCGCATACAGCGGCAGGCCCCCGCCCAGGTGGGCGCAGATCAAGCGCAGCTCATCGTGACGCTGCGCGAAGTGCATGACGCGATCCGGCCTCACCGAACCCTTGCCCGGGTAGTCATGTCCCACCGGCTCGCTGCAGTGCAGCGTCCAGGGCATGTCGGCGGCGATGGATTCGGCGACGGCCGCGTCGACGCCGTCGCCGAGCAGCGCCCATCCCTGGGCGTCCGCGTTGAGCTCGCCGACACCACGCAGGCCCAGCTGCGCGCAGCGCGTCACCTCGCGTGCCGCCCCTGGGTCAGCCGGCTGGATGACGCCGAAGCCGACGAGCCGGTCAGGAAAACGGCCGCAGGCAGCGGCGACGTAATCGTTGGCCTCAGCGCAGAGGCCCGGGTCGGCGAACGGCCAGCTGAAGCAGACGGTGCGGTCGACACCGTTCTCCTCCATCGCGGCCACGAGCGACTCCGCCGACGCCATCCTCTGGCCGCGTGCGTGGCACGCCGCAAACCACGGCTCTGCCGCGGTGATCTGGTCGAGGTTGTCTCGAACCCGGTCGGGGAGGATGTGCGCGTGCGCGTCGATGATCATCGGATGCAGCCAGCCTCCGTCACGGGCTGCGGACATCGTAGACGGTCACGTGTTCGCTGCGGGCGACCACCGGGAATCCCTGCGCCGCCCACCATTTCAGGTCCACCTGGGCATCGACCACGCCGGGCGACGTCAGCCGGTCATCGATCTCGACGTACTGGACGCGGTACTGTCCCAGGAGACCGAAGACCGCGCAGCTCGAGCTCGGCTGGCCGTGACATCCCTCGAGCATGGTGCGCACGTCATTGAAGCGTGTCCCGAAATCGGTGCCGTAGCTCCACAGCCAGCCGTAGTAACCCATGACCGCGGTGCGGCCCGCGACCACGAGCACCGGGTCGTTGGGCTTGCCCTCGGTGAGGAACACGGCGTTGGCCGGCGTTGACGCAGCCACGGTCGTGGCCATGCGCAGGTCATCAGCCGAGACGGAGGTGTACGGGCCACCCACCGCGTCGAGTGAAGGCGTCCACGGCATCAGCCGCAGCAGCACGATCACCCCGGTCAGCAGCACGCTGGCCGCCAGCGTGAAGGCCGCGACGCCACGCCACCAATGCCGCCACCAGCGCACCACCAGCGTCCCGAGCAGCAGTGCCACCCCCAGGTACCAGTACACGAAGAGCTTGGTGTTGTCCCAGTCCCACGACTGGAACACCACCACGTTGGCAACAAGGAAGACGGCAACGCAGGGAAGCGCCACCCGCAGCAGGTCGGTGGGGAAGAGCTGGGTGAGGCGACGCGCTCTGGTGGCGATGGGTGGCGACAGGAAGCGGGCGGCGACGGCGATGAGGAGCAGCGCGGACAGCGGCACGGCAACGCCCGTGTTGGCGATCCAGAATCCCCAGTACTGTGGGGACACCAGCGCGCGCACCAGCCCGCCGATACCACCGATCAGCGAGGTGAGCGACAGCAGTGGGCGGTCGCCACCGCCACCAAGGTACATCCAGCCCGGCTCCACGGTCGGAAAGGCGTTGCCGGACAAGGTCGACCCGTGCGGCCCTCCCAAGACGGTCACCACCTGGGGCAGGGCGACCACGACCGCCACGGCGAGCGTGATCCACCAGCCGCGGTGGCGCCACTGCAGCGCGAGCAGGGTCAGCACGATGCCCATGGCGATGAGCGTGTGAATGTGGATCACCGGCATGAGGCCGAGGAGCAGGCCCGCCAACGCGAAGCTCTCGTACCCACGCCTTGGCGAGCGCGCCGCCGCGATGACCAGGATGAGCACAACCAGGGCGCCGGCGAAGCCGTAGAGGATGGTGCGCTGGGGCAGCCACCACGCGAAGAGTGGCGTGTACCACTGTTGATTCGGCAGTGGTTGCTGGGCGGCGGCTGTCAGCAGGCCGTCGTAGGAACGCGGTTGGGCGACGACCAGCCCAGGCAGGTCGTGGAGCGTCCCGAACAGGATGCCCGGGATGTCACCGGGATGTGAGAAGAACCCGGACCAGGTGCACTGCGTGGCGGTGAAGCCGTGGTGCAGGCACGAGTCGGCGAGGATGCCGGTGAAACCGAGGCCGCCCCCGATCAGGCACATGGCGGCGGCGATCGCGCCGGCACCGACGCCGACGCCGAGCCGAACTGCAAGAACGACGACCAGCAGGGTGATGCAGATGGCGAGCAGGGCACCGGGCAGCGCCAGGGCTGCCGCCGGCGACGCACCGAGGGTGACCAGCGTGGCCGACTGGAAGTCCGGGAGAAACGGATACCGCAGCGCCTGGCCGCTGAACAGCGGGTTCTGCGGGGGCAGGTTGTGGCCCACGGCGAAGCTGCTTGCCGTGGTGAGGTGCTGCGCCCAATCGGCCCAGACGGTGAGGAACCCCGCGTTCAGGTTGCCGGTGTCATCGGTGCTCAGCGTGTGCGCGAAGAGCAGCGCGAACAGCACGGTGCTGACCGCCGCAGTCACGGCCAGACCGATGCGGTGGCGCCGCTGTTCGACAGACATCAGCGCGGCCCAGCCGCTCCTCCACTGCGCCACGACGGTGTCGCGGCGCGGCCAGCTCACGGCGGTGAAGCCCGCGACCGTCAGCGCCTCTCCGCCCAGGACCACCGCGACGTTGAGCCCGGCGGCGAGCGCAAGGAGGTACGTGACCGCGCTGCCGACGAGCACGGTAGCCACCAGGCCGGCGAGCACGCGCTCCTCGACGCGCAGCTCGATGCGCGGCAGCGACCCGGCCGCGACGGTGCCGAGGATCAGCAGCAGTGCCGCCAACCCCAGCCACACGGAGCTCACCAGGCGTCGACCCAGAGCCGCATCTGGTGGTCGGTGTCGGGCAGCGGCAGCGCCGTCCAGACCGGGTAGAAGAAGATGAAGCCGGCCACCACGGTGATCATCCCTGCCCACGCCAGCGGCGCCAGCGGCACCCGGCGCCTGCCGACGGTGATCACGGTGGTGCGCATGCCGGCGAGCACGTACGCGAGCGCCAGGGCCGCGAAGATGAGCATGCCGAGGGCGTGGTAGAAGAACAGCACCCGGCGCTCGTTGCCCACCACCCAGAGCATCCACGAGGTGATGTAGCCGAGCACGATGAACGCCGGGACGAATCGCCGCGATATCACCGCGCTCACCGCCACCAGGCCCGCGAATGCCACCACCCCGATGAAGGCCAGGGTGAAGAGGGGTCCCGGGTCGACGCGCACCGTCACGTTGTCGGGCTTCTGGGCGGCGTGGAACGTGATGATCATCACCGCCAGCGACAGCAACCCGATGATGGCGATCAACAGCCGCCACCACGGCGGGCCGCGGCTGAGTCGCCACATGCAGGCGAGCAGAGCCGGGATGGACAGCCACCACACCGCGGGGTTGCCCATGTCGGTGATCGACGACACCGTGGGGTTGTCCGGTGCGGTGGAGTTGACCTGGTCGAGGTAGAACAGAACGGGGTGATACATGATCGGCCAGGTGTACCAGCGCGATGCGTACGGGTGACCGTGGCATTCCTGTTCGTGGTACTGGAGGCCGGCGATGGTGATATCGGCGATGTTGCCGATCGCCTGCGCGGGATTGGGCAGGGTGGCGGGCCCGACCTTGAAGGTGGGCACCTGGAGGGTGTCGATGCTTCCCGCCGTCAGGCCGTTGGTCGCCGGGTCGCACTTGACGAAGTGATAGACGTCGTTGTGCACGATGGTGAGGTAGCGCGAGAACGACGCGCAGAACACCGCTCCCACGATGACCATGGCGACGGCGTAGTGCACCAGCGAGAACCGCCCCGCGGCCTCGCGCCACATCACCACCTCATGACGGCGCCGGCCCGCGATCCGCCGCACCGCGGGAACCAGTCCGCCGATCCAGGGCGAGAGGCCGCGCACGGCGATGAGAGCGGCCGCGATCACCAGCGGAGCAAGGGCCGTCAGCTTGGCCGCGAACGCCAGCCCGGCGACGAGCGCCATCACGTACAGCGTCGCTCTCCACTGGGTTCGCGTTCGCGCCTGCCAGTGCAGCAGGAAGACGTAGTAGAACAGCGCCACGAAGAAGATGGCGATGATGTCGATGACCCCGGTGCGCGACTCGACGAACGCGAGACCGTCCAGGGACACGAACACTGCCGCCGCGGTCGCGAACCAGCGGTCGCGGCGCAGGCGCAACGCCATCAGGTAGATGAGCCCGACCAAGAGGCTGCCGAAGATCACCGTGCTGGTCCGCCACGACCAGCTGGTGAAGCCCATCGCGGCGATGGGTGGCGTCATCAGCAGCTTGGCCAGCGGCGGCTCGGGGTCGAAGTAGGTCGCGGCCGGCTGACGGAGGTCGTTGGCCGCGTCCACCGGGAAGTACACCTCGTCGAACACGAAGCCGCACTCCTTGATGTCGATGTGGTCGACCACCTGGCCGGAGGCGTCCTTGCCGGTCGGCCCCACCGGGACCTGCGCGCACTCCGCCCCAGCCCCCTGGGTGACCGGGTAGCCGACGCCCGCGACGGCGATCGTGCCGCCGCCGGTCAGGAAGTTGGGGTAGATGGGGCTGAGGAACCGCAGGGCCATCGAGAGCACCACCAGCGCCACCACGGCGAGGACGTCGCGGCGCTCCAGCGCAAGGAAGCCGCGCAGCCCGGCGCGAACCAGTGGCTCCGACCCCGGTCCCGCGGCCGCCCTCATCGGCGGCGTCCGCGCCGGCGAGACGGCCCAGACGCTGCCACCGCGCGCGGCGGGCACACATGCTCGAGCAGCTCGGCCAGCAGTCTGTCGGCGTCCGCGATGGGCACGACAAGCAGGTCGTCGACCACGCAGCGAACCCCGGCGATGCGACGCAGCGCACGCGGGTCGACCTCGTCGCGCAGGCGAATCGAGATCGCCTCGGTGGCCAGCCACTGGTCGACTGGGCGGGGCAGCAGGTTGCGGCGCTCAGGGCGGCCGAAGACGGCGCTGAGCCTGACCACCCTGGCCCGCTCGATGTCGGCGGCGCCCAGCCGCTGGTTGGCGGCCATGGCCCGTACCACCAGGCTGTCGCCATCTCGCGTGAGGTAGCTGAACCGCTGCCGGGTCCAGAGGGAGGTGGCGATCGCGAACAGGCCCGCGGAGACCACCGCGTACCCGAACGCACCCCCCGAGGTGGGCTTGAGCAGGGTGGTGAAGAGAGCGGTCAGCGCGAACACCGTCGCCGGCAGGAGCAGCCATGTCCGCCACCGACGCCAGCGCGCGACGTCGTAGAGGATCGGGTATCGGACAGCCGTGGCCACGGCAGCCGAGCATACGCAAGGGTCCGTCGATCGGGCCTCATCGATGCGCTCGCGAGGCGCCCGCCTGCCGCTTGACAATCATTTACACATATTCACAGCCCGTTTACTGCTTTTCGCCCAGGATCCGGCTACATTTATTGCGGCGACGACGGTCGCCACCCAGCAGGAAACTCATTCCCTTCCTGAAAGGCCGGGGGGTTCGCCCTCCGGTCTTTTCTTTTAACAGGTGGCGGGCAGATCCCGCCCCCTCGCATGGTCGACGTGAAGTCGACCATGCACACCCCCACCCTCGCCGCGCCTCGCGCGGCGCTGTCGCTCCGCTCCTTGGAGGTTGATCGGGACGGGCCGACACTTCGTGCGGGTGGGGGTACTTGGCTTCTCACCTCACATGCATCTTTGCCGCGAGCCACGCCACTTTTTCGTGACTGCTCAGCTTCGGATGCGCTGTACGGCTCGTAGCCAGGACTGGTAGGGCTCCTGGGGGCGGTGGCCGGGGGTCGCGGGGTCGAAGCGCTGGCCGGGGTGGTAGGCGGCGGCGACGCCGTCCGGGACTTCGAGCAGGTCCTCTCCCACGGCGGCCAGCATGGCTGCTCCGACCGCGGTGGTGTCTGGCGAGCCGGCGCGGGTCACTGGGAGCCCGAGCAGGTCGGCCTGGAATTGGCAGAGGCCGTTCATGACGCTTGCCCCACCGTCGACGCGGAGCTCGGCGAGCGCCACGCCGCCACCCGCCTCCATGGCCTCGACCACGTCGCGGGTGCGGTAGGCCATGGCCTCGACCACGGCCCTGACGAGGTGCGCCCGCGTCACCCCGGCGCTGAGGCCAAGCAGCGCACCCCGCGCGTCCGGGTCCCAGTAGGGGGCGCCGAGCCCCGACAGGGCGGGGACGAAGATGCAGCCGTTGCTGTCGGGCACCGAGTCGAAGAGTGGGCCCGCCTGGTCGGCGGCCGAGATCAGACCGAGCCCGTCGCGGAGCCACTTGATGGCGGCGCCGGTGACGAAGATGCTGCCCTCGAGCGCGAAGGTGTCGATCTCCCCGAGCCGCCAGGCGACGGTCGCGAGCAGGCCGTGCACCGGGGCGGGGACGGTGGTGCCCGCGTTGACCAGCACGAACGATCCCGTTCCGTAGGTGTTCTTGGTCATGCCCGGCCGCACGCACGCCTGGCCGAAGAGAGCCGCCTGCTGGTCGCCGGCGACGCCGCTGATGGGCAGGCGCAGGCCGAGGAAGCGCGACGGCTCGGTGAAGCCCACACGTGCGGCGCTGGGACGGATCTCCGCCAGCATCGCGGGGGGCACGGAGAACGCCGCGCACAGCTCGTCGTCAAAGCCGCCGGCGGCGAGGTCGTAGAGGAGCGTCCTGCTGGCGTTGCCCGGGTCGGTCACCAGCACATCGCCGCCGGTCATCCTGGCGATCAGCCAGGTGTCGACCGTCCCGCCACACAGCTCGCCGCGCTCGGCGCGCTCGCGCAACTGCGGTTGCTCGCCGAGGAGCCACTCGAGCTTGGTGGCGGTGAAGTACGGGTCGAGCAGGAGCCCGGTGCGCGCTCGGATCATCGTCTCCTCGCCCCGCTCTCGATGCGCCGCGCAGATCGCGGTGCTGCGGCGGCACTGCCAGACGATCGCCGGCGCCACCGCCTCCAGGCTGCGCCGGTCGAAGACCACCGTCGTCTCCCGCTGGTTGGTGACACCGATGGCCACAGGCCCCGGCTCGCCTGCCGCGCTGATGGCGTCGCGTGCGGCGATGAGCACGGACTGCCAGAGGTCCTCGGCGTCCTGTTCCACCCAGCCATCGCGCGGGTACCGCACCCGCACCTCCGCGTAGCCGCGACCGGCGATGGCGCCGTCGGCCCCGACAACGAGGCAGGTGGTGCCCGACGTCCCCTGGTCGATGGCGAGCACCCGGGGAGCGGTCATCAGACGGCGGGGGGTCGCCGGCTCAGACCGGGACGGCGAGCATCCGGTCGATGGCCAGCCGCGCACGCGAGGCGATCTCTGGCGCGACACTCACCTGCGGCGACAGCGTCTCCAAGCACGCGGCCACCTTGGGCAGCGTGATCATCTTCATGTATTGGCAGACCGCGCCGCGCGAGGCGGGGAGGAAGCGCTTGCCCGGCGCAAACCTCTCCATGCGGTGCAGGATGCCCACCTCCGTGGCGACGATGAACGTCGACGCCGGCGACTCGATGGCCCGGCGCACCATCCCCTCGGTTGACGTCACCACCGTGGTCACACCGGGCAGGTCGCCCGACGACGATCGGTACAGTGCTGACGTGGTGCATCCACATTCGGGATGGATGAGCAACTCCGCACCGGGATGCTCGCGACGGACCGCGTCCAGCCGGGCCGGCTCGATGCCGGCGTGCACGTGGCACTCGCCCATCCAGATGTGCATCTTGCGACCGGTGACCCGCTCGACGTGGGCACCGAGGAACATGTCGGGGCAGAAGAGGATCTCGCGGTCCTCGGGGATGCTGTTGACGATCGCGGCGGCGTTCGATGATGTGCAGCAATAGTCCGACTCTGCCTTCACCTCAGCCGTGGTGTTGACGTACGAGACCACCACGGCGCCGGGATGCTCAGCCTTCCAGGCACGCAGCTGGTCGGCGGTGATGGTGTCGGCCAGCGAGCAACCGGCGGCCAGGTCGGGGAGCAGCACGAGGCGATCCGGCGACAGGATTGCCGCGGTCTCGGCCATGAAGTGGACGCCGCAGAAGACGATCACGTCGGCGTCCGTGCTGGCGGCCTGCTGCGAAAGTCCGAGGGAGTCCCCGACGAAGTCGGCGATGTCCTGAACCTCGGGAAGCTGGTAGTTGTGGGCCAGGATCACCGCGTTGTGCCGGCGGCGGAGCCGGTCGATGCGATCCGGCAAGCCGGGGTCGGCGACGGCCTGCTCAACGGGACGGACAGCGAGCACGACGCTCCCTCCTCCGGGTTTAGGTCAGATTGACCTTAGTAGTATACCGCAGCAGCCGCGGCGCACCGCTGGCGCCGCGAGGGCCTGACGGGACACCTGGCTAGAGTGACCACGATGGCTTCACTCATCGCTCATCCACGCCGCACCCTTCGCACCGCCGCGGCGCACCCCGACCTGTTCCGGGGTGCGCTGGCGGTGGTGCTCACCGGCGTGGTCAGCCTGGCCCTCGACGTCACCGCGTCGAGCATCGGCGCTGCCGGTTCCGCCGCGGTCGTGCTGTCAATTGCCCTGCCGCTGATGCTGGTGGTGTTCTGGCTGGTCAGCGGGCTGCTGGTCGGAGCGGGAGCCCGGATGATGGGACACGAGCCACGCCGCCGCGAGCTGCTGGCGGTGACGGGGCGGACGTTCCCGGTGCTGGTCCTCTACGCCGTCATCGCCCTGGTCCAGGCTGCCAGCCCGCACTGGGGCGGGGACGCGCTGGCGACCGGGATCGGGCTCCTCGCGCTGCCCCTGGTCGGCTGGTTCGTGGTGCTCAATGCGATCGCCGTCCGGGCCGTCTACGACACGCCCGCGCTCAGCGCCGTGGCGCTGACGTTGATCCCGTTCGCCGCGCTCAGCGCCGTGCTGTTGGTGCTGGTGGTTCTGGTGAGCCTGCTGCACTCGGTCGGGGCCGTCTGACCCCCGGCGCCGTGGCGCTCAACCGTCACCCGACCCAGATCCCGGTCCCGGCCCCCGACGGCGGCGACCGCTGACCCCGGGCCGGCGCGGACCGGGCGCGGCCGGCCCCTTGTCCGGCTTCTTGGCGTCAGCGGCCGGCGGTCGGCGCCGGCCGCTGACGCCGCGCCGCCGGGCCCCGGCCGGTCCGGCCGTGTCGGCAGCGGTGGACGGCGCGGGCACGGGCGCCGGTTCCTCGACGACGGCAGGGCTCGTCGGCTCCGCCGCGTCGGCGGCCGGCGGCGTCGTGCGCGTCACCGGCGCGGCCACGGCGCGCGGCGCCGGCGCGACCACCGCTGGTGCCGGCTCGTACCGGGACCGCTCGATGGCAACCGCCACCGGCAGCATGATGCCGAACACCGCCGCCACGGCCAGGCCGAGATCGATGAGCACGGTGAAGCCGAACGCCCCGAGCAGCGGCAGCCCGCCGGGAAGCAGCGCGCTCACCGCGAGGACGGCGAACCCAGCCCCGAGGGTGAGCGCGGACACCCGGATCGCCCGCCCGGTGGCTGCCAGGGCGGCGGCCGCCGCGTCATCGGGATGGACACCGCGAGCCATCTCCTCGTCGAAACGGCGCAGCAGCACCACGCCGAACTCGGTGGCGAGCGCGATCACCAGGGCCCCGAGCACCACGGTCAGCGGGTTGAACGACCCCAGGGTCTTGCCCACAGTGCCGGGGAGGAGCCCGAGAAGCAGCAGGATAAGCGGGGCCCACCCGGCGGCGATGGCCGTCGGCAGGATTGGCAGGGCGGCGCGCCTGAAATCGCGCTCCAGCAGCAGCAGCGCGAGGAAGACGACGACGAGTGGGAGCAGGTTGAGAACCAGGCTGCGCGACACGATGGTGTCGTACGCCTGCGCTGCCAGGGCCGCGATGCCCACCGGGGTGGCCACGATCCCGCTCGGCGGCGCAGAGATCTCATTGGCGCGGATGCTGTCGATCAGGCGCGCCTCGTCGGCGATGGAGGTGCTCTGCACCCCGATCACGATGCGCGCCGAGCTCGGATCGATCGGGCTGGTGTCGGCGGTCAGCCAGGAGTTGAGGTACTTGTCGATCGCCGGGCAGGCCAGCGTGCCTTTGCTGCTGGTGCTCGACGGCGGCAGCGGGATCTCCTGGACCAGGTTGCGTGCCAGGCTGGGCAGCAGGCGGAGGTCGCAGAGGAATGCGGTCTGGGTCTTCTGCTGCGCCGGTGCGGGGCTCGGTGTGGCGCTCGCCGACGGCGAGGCCGGCGCCGCCGTCGCCGTCGGGCTGGCAGGACCCGAGGCGGCAAGATAGACCTTCGGCGGACCACTGCGGGCCCGCGTCGGCGACGCGGCGGGGCTGGCGCTCGGTGTTGACGAGGGGCTCGACGACGAGCCCGGTGATGGTGACGGGCTGGGAGCCGGGGCCGGCGCGGTGTTCGACGGCGCCACGCAGGGGGCATTCGTCGACGCTGACGTTGACGACGAGGTGGCGATGAAGAAGTCGGCGATCGAGATCGCCAGCGCCACCTGGTCGGCGTGGACGCTGCGGATCGCCTCCGACGCCGAGCACTGCCATTGCACGTTGGCCGGTGTGCCCGGCTGGTTGTACGGGCCCGCGACCTGGCCCTGCAGGTAGATGTCGATCTCGTTGCCGTACCCGGTCTGGTCGCGCACGGTGTTGATGTCGGTGAGCTGTGGAAGCGATGAGGCCAGCAGCTGGTCGACCTGCGTCTGCACCGGCACATGGACGAGGAGAACCCACCCGACCAGGGCCGCGATCACCGCGGGGATCACCGCGCCGCGCCAGTAGGTCGCCAGCCCGAGCGTGCGCTGCGGGGTGGGCGGCGGAGGCGGCGACCCGACGGGTCCGGCCTCGCGTTCGCGCAGCACCGCCGCGGGAAGCGCGATGAACATCGCCGCCAGCCATGCCAGGATCACGCCGACGAACAGCACCAGTGCGAACTCGGCAACCAGTGGGATGGCGACGAAGGGACCGGCGTCGACACCGGCGAAGAGCATCAGCGTGCCCAGCCCGGCGAGGGTGGCCAGGGCCGCGGTGAGCGTGGCGGGACCGCTCCTGCCCATGGCCTGCGCCAGAGCCTCCTCGCGGCCGGCGCCGCGACCGCGCTCTTCGTCATAGCGGGCCACCAACTGCACGGCGTAGTCGACGGCCAGCCCGACCAGGACTGGGATGCCGGCGAGCACCGCCGGTGTCACCGGGACACCAAGCCACAGTGACACGCCGATGGTGGCGGCGCCTGCGCCGGCGGCCGCCAACAGCGGCCACAGCCGGCCGCGAACGCGGAAGGTGGCCAGCAGCAGGATCGCCATCAGCACGGCCACCACCGGGAGCAGGATCAGGAGGGTCTCAGTCATCGAGTCGACGACGCCGTAGGTGAGCAGGGGCGCGCCGGCGATCACGAAATCGAAGGGACGATCGCTGAACGAGGAATAGCAGGCCGGGCTGTTCTGCTGACCCGCGCCGGCGCATTCCGACGGGTCGAGTGGCCCCAGCTGCTTCAGCTGCTGCAGCTGCGAACCGTTGAACGTCCTGGTGTACGCGTCATCCGCGATCCCCTTGGTCAGCTCGTCGGAGATCTTCTGCCTGATGGCCAGAACCGCGGATCGGCTCGCCGCCGCATCCTTGGTGAGTCGCACGGTGATGACCTCGCGGGCCAGCAGCTTGTGCTGCCCGTTGCTGGTCACGGTCGCCGGCGGTGGCAGGACGGCGGACCATTCGCTCTTCGGTGAGCAGAACATCTCCGTGCCGATCGCCTGCGCCGACTGCACCTGCGCCTGCGTCGGGCAGGTGGGCAGGTCGAGAAGGATGCGGTCGAGGTACACCTGGCAGCTGGGTGTGATCTGGAGGAGCGCCGCGATGTCGCCGTCGCAGTCACCGAACGCCGAGGTCAGGCGGTCGAAGAAATCGCGCGCCACCGTCGTGTCGGCGGTGTTGCCGGGGCCGGCGAGGTACTCGGCGAAGAGTGGTGGCAGCGGATCCTTGGCCACCGCCGCATCGGCAGCGCGCTCCTCTCCGTCGATGATCCGGTCCTGCGGCGGGATCGCCTTCTGTGCGTACGCGGCGCGCGCCTGGTGAGCGTCGCTCGCGGCCCGGGCCACGTACAGCTCGAGCAGGTTCCTCGCGTTGGTGATGTCGCTCTGGAACTGCGCGCGCAGCTTGGTGGCGTCGGTCTGACCGTGCTGGCGTGCGACCAGCAGGTCGGTCTCGGCCACGAAGTACGGATACTCGCCCAGGGTCTGGCTGTCGCCGAGGGTCCGGGTGATCTCCTCAGTCGTCGCGGACAGCGCCGAGTGGGCGACGCTGCCCGGCCCCAGGACCTCGGCAACCCGGGGATCGTGCGCCAGGTCGTCCTCCAGAGCGGCCAGCCGCTGCAGGTTCGCCTCGAGGTACGGCGCGGTCGGGTTGCCCGGGTTCTCGGTGGCTCCGTTGTGGGTGGCTGCGGAGAGGACAACGACGATGGGGTCGGTGCCAAAGCTCTGCGTGAAGCTCTGGTTGGCCTCGCCCGATGCCGACCTGCTGCCCACCAGCAGTGACTGCCCGGCGTCGATCCCGAAGCGGACGAATCCCGTTGCGGCGGCAGCGCAGAGCAGCAGGGCAACGAGAAGCGCAACCAGTGGTCGGCGCGCCATTGGGCCGGCGAGTCGTTGCAGCACGCTGCCTCCGTCCTGTCCAGCTGTCAGCGGTGCGCCCGCTGAATCGCGAGCCGTCTCGCCATCATGGATCCCGGGGGATGATTCGTGCCGCCATGGCGCAGCGCGCACTGCGCCCGCGGAATCCTCGGGCTCCCTACGAGCCGATCATGGAGGCGAGGTTGCGGTAGTCGCCGGTGAGCAGCCCGGTTCCCGGGTTGCTGCCCATGCTCGCGTGGCCCGACGGGCAGGGGAAGGGCTTGCCGGGTATGACGGGCGGCAGCTGGCAGAGGATTCCCTCGAGCTGCTTGGTCGTCTGGTCGCTGCCACCGATGTTGAAGGTCTGGACGCGGAGGTAGTACTCCCTGTCCTGCGCCGGGCAGGGGCTGGTCGCCGCCACCGAGCAGTCGTACGAGGAGAACGCCGACTTGATGTTCTCGATGGCATCGATGATGCCCTGCGTGACGTCCGGCTTTCCGTTCCTGTACTTGAAACCCGACTCCTTGCCGGTGAGGTTGGCGGCGAACAGGCCGATCAGGTCGTTGAAGCGGTTGAGCTTGTCGATGCTCGATGGCAGTGTCTCGATGGTCCGGCGGATGGACGACTGCTCACCGCCGAGCGCGGTGTCGAGCTGGGTCAGCGTGCTGTCCGCGTGGTCGAGGAGCGAGCCGAGCTGGGTCGCGTTGTCGGCGAACGCGGCCAGCGTGGTGTTGTTGTAGGCCACCAGCTTGTCCAGCGGCGTCTGCGCAAAGCTGGCGTTGAACGATTCGTTCTGCACCAGGAAGTCCGAGACGTTCGAGGAGACGTTGTCCAGGGTCTGCAGCGGTGTCTGCAGCGTCTGCGTCAGCGTGTTGGCGGCGTTGAGGAGATGGTTGACATCGTCGCCCTGGCCCGCCGACGCCTTGCCGAGCTCGACGAACGCGGTGCGCAGGTTCTGCGCCTCGGGCGCCTGCAACGCCTGCAGCAACTGGTCGAGGTCGACTGGCTGGACGCTGTTGGTGACGCTGATGGTGCCGCCGTCCGGCACCAGCGGGGCAGCGTTGGTTCCGGGGGTGATCTCGATGTACTTCGGACCGAACAGTCCATGGGGGCGCAGCAGCACCTGCGCGTCGCTGTGGATGTCGCTGTACTTCTGGTCGATGATCAGCGTCGCCACCGCCAGGTTTCCCTGGGCGTTGACGTCGTGCACCTCACCAACCTTGACCCCCGCGACGTCGACGCTGGCGTGGGGCGCCAGCGCGTCGGCGTTGACGAACTGCACGTGGATGGTCGTGGCGTGGCTCCACGGCAGGGTGAGGCTCGGGCCACCGGGGATGCCGCTGACCACGACCGCGATCATGGTGACCACGAGCACCAGGGCGGCGATGGTGCCGCTCCACACGGGCGCAACGCGAGGCCTGCGCGTCACATCGACCCCCAGTTGACGAGGAGCAGACCCCACATGTCGACGTTGCTCAGGTCATAGCTGGTGGTGGCGGGACCGGTGGGTGACAGGCACAGAGGTGGACACAGGCCACCGGGCGTCGGCGTCGGGGTGGAGCCGGGCGGGGGCGTCGGGATCGGCAGCGGCGGGGGGGTCGGCACCGGCGCCAGCGTCGGCAGAGGTGGCAGTGTCGGCAGCGGTGGCAGGCTGGGGCACGGAAGACTGGGCAGGCAGGGGAGCTTGGGCGTGGCCGCCGACGGTGGGGCGTTGGTGGCCACGCAGGTGGGACCGAGCAGACCACAGGGGTCGACGCCATTGGCGTTCTGACGCAGCATGTAGCCGGACTTGTTTCCCTGCGCCGTGGCCGCACCGATCTGGAAGACGAGGTTCTTGGCGTCCTGCCAGATGGGCAGGCCCGTCGCCTTGCTTCGGTCATTGGCGAAGCTGCCGGTTTCCGGCACGAGGTCGGTCATCAGCTTGTTGAGTTGCGTGGTGAAGCTGCCGAGCTGCTGCAGGCCGGCCCCGAACTCGGCGGCGCGGCCGCTCTTGAGGACCGAGTCGGTGGTCTGGTTGATGGTGTCGACGTTGGTGATGTAGCCCTCGAGCGCGGCCTGGTTGTGCGCCAGCGTGCCGGTGATGCTGTTGAAGTTGTCGATGACGCCGGCGAGGTTGTCGCGACTCTGGTTGAGCGTGTCGGCCGTCGTCCCCAGGTTGACCAGGATGTTGTTGATCTCCGGGTTGCGTGTGACCAGCTCCTGGGTTGGGCTGACGCTGTGCACCGACAGGTCACGGAGGTCGGGGATGAGCTGCTGGAGGTTGCCCTCCTGGCCCTGGACGGCGCTGGAGGCGGTGCGGATCAGGCTGGTCAGCGAGTCGCGCGTCGGCTTGTCGAAGGTGTTGAGGATCTGGTCGAAGTCGACGACCGGCTTGGTGGCCTGCAGCGCGATGTTGCCGTCGTCGGGGTACGGATGCGCGGTGTCCTTGCCCGGCGTCAGCTGCAGGTACTTCTGACCGAGAAGGGTCGCCAGGCGGATCGACGCAGAGGTGTCGCCCGCCAGCGGCCAATCGCCATCGTCGACCTTGAAGGTCACCGTGCTGTATGTGCCCTGCGCCTTGACGGCGGTGATCTGGCCCACCGGCCGGCCCGCGATGCGCACGTCACTGCCCACGCTGACGCCGTCGACATCCGAGACCTGCGCGGTCATGGTGTGCGTCTTGCTCCACGGCGCGGCGAAATCCAGGTTGATCTTGGCGAGCAGGCCGAGGACGAGCGCCATCGCAACCCCGGCCATGAAGCCGGCGATCAGGGGGTTGAAACCGCCGCGGCGGCCGGTGCCACTCATCAGCAGGGGTTCTCCCACGTCCCGCCGCACGGCGCCGCCGACTTGCCCGGCAGCGGCAGAGAGCCATCGACGCGCAGCGTGTCCAGCGGCAGCCCGTACGCGTTGTTGCCGGTGCCCTTGTCGTACCCGGTGGCGGTCATGAACTCGTGCAGGAGCACCTGAAGGTCACCGATGTAGGGGTCGACGTTGGCGATCAACGGCGCCAGCAGGTCGGCCGCATTCTTGGCCTGGCTGAGCGCGCTGGGACCGTCGTTGAAGATCTTGGTGAGGTTGCCCTCCTCGCCGTGGAGCGCCTGGTCAAGGGTGTTCAGCGTGCCGGCCGCGTGCACGAGGGTGCCCTGCAGGGAGACCTCGTGCGTCGCCAGCGTGCCGAGGACGATGTCGCCGTTGGAGATGAGCCCGCGCAGGCTGGCGTCTTCGCGGGCGAGGTCGCCGCTGATGGTGTCGAACTCGCCGTTGAGACGGTCCAGCTGCGGCGAACGCGCGGAGAGCACTCCCGTGATCGGCACGGCGTCGGCGGTCAGCGGGTTGGCGTTGGCGATGGTGTTGTTGAGGTCGACGACCCCGGTGCCCCCGAACGCCAGCACGCCCTCCTGCAGCTGCGTGCGGATCGAAGCGCGCACGCTGGGATCGAACACGTTGGACAGCTCGTCGAGGTTGACCGGGCTGCTCGTCTGAGCGAGGCCGAACTGCGGGCCGTCACCGAGCGACTGGGCGGAGCCCGACCCCGGGCTGACATCGACGTACACGTTGCTCAGCACACCCTTGGGGCGCACCGCCACACGCGTCCCGTTGCGCAGTGGCCAGTGCGCGTTGTCGACGCTGAAGATGACCTGGGCCGTCTCCTGGCCCGACTGCGGATCCGTGTGCACGCCGAGGGACTGCACGGTGCCGACCTGGATGCCGCCGATGCGCACCTCGTTGCCGCTGGTCAGCCCGTTGACGTTGGTGAACTGGGCGGTTGCCAGGTGGTCGGAACCGCCGAGCGACAGCGCCAGCCCGCAGAAGGCACCGGTGGCCAGAGCTGCCACGAACAGTCCCTTCGACGATGCGGCGAGGCGGACGGCTCTCACGATCATCCGAACAGCCCCAGCAGGTATGAGGACGCCGTCGCCGACGGGGGCGACACCGTGGCGGAGGTGTTGTGGATCGTCGCGGCCTGGCAGGTCTTCTCGATGGTCTTCTGGGTCCCCGGCGGGAACAACGAGATGAACTGCTGCGTCAGGGTCTGCGCGACGGTGTCACAGTGGAATGAGAGGACGATGTTGAGCGCGCAGTTGCCGGTGCTGGTGCAGGCGCTGCTGCCGTTGGCGGGGTTGTGGCCTGAGGTTGCGCCACTGGAGCCCGGCTGCGAGAACATGGAGTCCCACAGCCCGGTGACGGCCTCACCGTTCGGTGAGGTGACGTTGAGCTGGTCGTTGGGATACGCGATCTGCCCGTTCAGCGTGCCCGCGATGACCGTGTCGATGCCGCACGAGTGGCCGCCGCACTTCGGCCCGACGATGTCGTAGAGCAGCGAGTTCTCCGAGACCAGCGTTGGGGCGAGCCTATCCAGCGCCGTCCGCTGCGCGGCGATCGCCGGCGTCATCGCCGCGTTGAGCTCGCTGGCCACGTTGCTCGCTCCCTGGAGGGTGCCCACCAGCGCAGCGTCCTTCTGGGCCACCGCCCCCAGCGCCACATTGCCGTTGGCGAGGAAGCCGGCCAGCTGCTGGTGCTCGTCGGCGAGCGCCTGCATGATCGTGTTGAGCTGCACGAAGATGTCGTCGGTCTGCTGCTGGTCCTTCTCGTAGACCTGCGCCACCGGGCTGAGGTTGGCGACCACCTGCTGGAGCTGCGGGATGATCGACTGGACGTCGGTGGCTCGACCTTTTGTGGCCTGGTCGAGCGCTGCCAGCACCTGCTGCTGGTCGGCCCTCGTGGCCGCGTCAAAGGAGTTGAAGATCTCGTCGTTGGACACGTCCTTGCCCGTCTCGGCGACCGGCATGTATCCGCCTGGGGAGATCGCCTCGGCAGACGCGGAGGAGCCGACCGTCAGGTCGATGTACTTCTCCCCGAGCAGGGTCTTGGGGCGCACCTTGGCGAACCCGTTGCTGTAGATCGGCACGGCGTTGGTATCGCTGATCTGCATGGTGACCACGCTGAACCCGGGGCTGCTCGGATCGTGCGAGATGGCTGTCACCTTGCCGACCGCCACCCCGCTGACGCGAACGTCGGCGGCGGTGGGAATGCCGTCGGCGTCGGCGAACACGCCGTGGATGGTGTAGTTCGAGGAAAGTGGGTTGGGCTGGCCGATGTTCACCGCCAGGAACTCCATGACGATGAGGCAGAAGGCCGTGAAGGCGGCGAGGATGCCGCCGTTGACCAGCGTTCGTCTGCGGTTCATCCTCAGCCCCCCATCGCCGCCGCCCAACTCGCGTTGGGAGCGCTCGGGTTCGGGGTGGAGGTCGACGCCTGACCGGTGCAGTTGCTGGAGCAGTTCACGGAGAAGACCGACCAGAAGTGCTGGTTGTTGTTGTTGGGGTCGGTGTCGAAGAACGAGCTGCCCAGGTTGGGGAAGACGTCGTGGATGGCGCCGCGGTACTTGGCGATGTCGCCGAGGATGCCGGTGCTGTGGTCGAGGAAGCTGTTCAGGTCGGTCAGCGTGTTCGGCAATTCGCTGAGGGTGGTGTGCAGGTTGGCGCCGTTGCCACTGACGATGGCGTCGAGGTTCTGCAGGAGCGCGTCGGCCTGCCTGACCGTGCCACCGATCGCCTGCTCCTGTCCGGCGAGCTGTTGGGTGACGTCGGTCCAGGTGCCGAACTCCTGGCGCACCTGCTCGCGCTGCTTGGCGAGCACGTCGTAGAAGCGCTGCAGCTCGAGCACGATGTCGTTGACCTGCTGCTTGCGCACCGACAGCTGTGTGGCCGGGCCGTTGAGCGCGGTCACCAGGGTGTTGAGGGAGCCGGCCTGGCTGTTCATGTTGTCGCCGTTGTTGGTGGTGCCCTCACCGAGGGCGTTGATCAGCAGTTGCACGCGCTGCACGGTGGCGGGGTCGAACACCGCCAGCACCTGGTCGATCTCGGTGATCGGCACCGTCTGGCTGACCGGGATGGTGCCTCCGGACTGGATCTGCCCCGGCTGGGTGCCGCGGGTGAGGTCGATGTAGGTCTCGCCGAGCAGGTTCTTCTTGCGCACCTGGGCGGTGGCATCGGGATGCAGCGGCAGCGCGTTGCCATTGTCGAAGAGCATCTGTGCCTGCGCCTTGCCGTCGACGGCGTTCACCGAGCCGATGTAGCCGACCTTGGTGCCGTTGAGAAAGACCTCGTTGTTGGGGAGCACGCCGTCGGCGTCGCTGAAGGTCGCCGTCACCTGGTAGGGATGGCTCCAGGGCACGCTGAACTCGAGGCCGCGCACCACGAAACCGAGCACCAGCAGGCACAGCGCCACGTAGCCCACGTAGATCGGCAGGTTCCATCTGCTGCGCATGGCTAGGCCGCCAACCAGGTGGCGAGCAACGCCATGTTGCTGCGCCCGGTGTCATACGAGGACGGGACCGAGTCACCGCCCGCCGAGTTGGAGATCGACGAGGGCACGTTGCCCTGGCAGGAGGTGCCGACGTTGTTGGGGTTGAGCAGGCAGATGCGGAAGATCGATTGCGACGGCGCCGAGCCACCAGCCTCGGTCTCGAGTGCGCCGCCGGTGGTGGTGGGCCCGTGAACCAGCCCGCTGTTCAGCGAGTTGAGCACCGTCGAGTTGTCGGCCACGCCGCCGAGGAAGGCGAGCAGCTTGCTCTCCGTGCCGGTGAGGTTGAGGAGTTGCGGCGCGACGCCGAGGGTTGTCTGGAGCGACGGCACAGCGCCGGCGACGGCCGTGTTCAGCTCGCCGAGCGCGGTCTGCGCGTCGACGAATCCGCGGCTGAACGCGGCCTTCTGGGTCTCGATGGCGTTGAGCGTCGTCTGCCCGTTGGTGATGAGCTGGCTCATCTGGGTGAGCTGGTCGTTGGTTGTGATCTTGCTGAGCACGCCGTCGAGGCCGACGAGGATGCGATCGAGGTCGGCGTCGCGGTTGTTCAAGGTGGTTCCGAAGACGGCCAGGTTCTGCAGGTCGGCCTTGCCGGCCGCGATCGCCTCGTTGAGGCTCTGACCGCGGCCGGCGACGCCGGCGCCGAGGTCGTTGAGCAGGACGCGTGCGGCATTGCGGGTCGGCTCGTCGAGGCTGTTGATGAACTGGTCGAGCTCGACGGGCACCGCCTTCTGGGTCTCGTGCAGGACGACGGACGTGTCGAGCGCCGCGTTGGTGGCGTTGCCGTCGTGGATGTCGACGTACTTCTCGCCGAGCAGCGACTTGGGCCTGATGTCAGCGGTGGTGCCGCCGTGCAGGGGCCAGTGGTCATCGGCAACCTGCACGGTGACCAGCGCCGAGTTGTCCTGGGTCGGCGTGATGTCGCTGATGGTGCCGATCTTCGAGCCGGCCTCGAGCACATCGCTGCCCGAGACGAGGCCGTCAGCGGTCGGGAAGGTGATCTGGAACTCGTGGTACCTGGCGCCCAGCGCGCGTGGGGACACGAGCGCGAACCCCACCCCGCCCACGAGCACAGCAGCGACGCCGATCCCGGCGATCGCCGACTTGGACACACTCACCTTCCTGTCACCTTCCTGGTCAGTCCATCCCCAACGGCCCCTCTGACGAGGCGTTGAAGAACTGGTGGACGAATTCGTCGTCCGACTCCTCGATCTCCTTCTTGTTGCCGAAGTGGCGCATCTTCCCCTTGTAGAGGATGCCGATATTGTCAGCAAAACGACGCACGGCGCCAACATCGTGGCTGACCACGATCGACGTGGCCTGATATTTCGAGCTGATCTCCCTGATCAGGTCACACAGCAGAGTGGTGCGCACCGGGTCGAGCCCGGAGTCGGGCTCGTCGAAGAGCAGGATCTTCGGCTCCATGACCAGCGCGCGGGCGAAACCGGCGCGCTTGCGCATACCGCCACTGAGCTCGTTGGGCATCCGCTTCTCCGCGCCGGCGAGGCCCACCTCGGTGAGCCGGTCCATGACGATCTCGCGAATCTCCCCCTCTCTCTTCTTGGTGTGCTGGCGGAGCGGGAAGGCGACGTTGTCGTAGAGGCTCATCGAGCTGAACAGCGCTCCGTCCTGGAACAGCATCCCGATGCCGCGCCGGAGCTCGAGCAGCTCGTCTTCCTTCAGCTTGGGGACGTCGCGGTTGTCCACGAAGACGTCGCCGCTGTCGGGCGGCAGAAGTCCCACGATGTGGCGCAGGGTGACGCTCTTGCCCGTCCCTGATGGGCCCATGAGCACGCTGATCTCGCCCTTGGGGATGCGGCAGGTCACGCCGTCGAGCACCTTGAATGCGCCGAACGCCTTGGTGACGTTGCGCAACTCGATGATCGCGTCCTTGTTCCACGTGGATTCCGACTGGGTCCTGGGCCGCTCACTGACCGGCTCGCTGAGGTCGGTGTAGGCGGCATGGCCGTTCTGCGGGACATTCCTGCGGCGCGACGGATCGAGCTCGCGGCCAGGCTGCGGCGGTCCGGGCGCCGACGGCGGGGCCGGCGGGGGCGTGCCCGGAGCCGTGGCGCCGGCTGTTCTGACGGGGTGGTCGGTCACACTCACCTCTTTACGTCGCGATGGGCAGGTTGGGGTTGGTGCCCCAGAAGATCTGGGTCAGAAGCGCGTTGACGACGACGGTCACCACCAGTGCCACTGCCATTGTCTTGGCTACGGCCTTGCCGATGCCCACCGCGCCCCCGGTCACGTTGTAGCCGTAGTAGACGGCGACGCACACGATGAGGAAGGCGAACACGACGGCCTTGATCATCGAGAAGAGCAGGTCCTGCACATTTAAGAATCGGAAGAAGTAGTCGCTGTACACCCCGCTCGAGATGCTGCCACTGGGGATCTGCACCATCTGCACGATGTATGACCCAAGGTAGCTCACCGCCAGGGCGAGGATGTACATGAACGGCAGGACCAGGAAGCACGCAAGCATCCGGGTGCTCACCAGGTAGATCTTCGACGGGATGCCCATCACCTCGAGGGCATCGATCTCCTCGTTGACGCGCATCGTGCCCAGCTCTGCGACCAGCCCGCACCCGACCTTCGCCCCGATGGCAAAACCGAAGAACAGCGGCGTGATCTCGCGTGTGTCGCAGATGGCGTTGAAGACGCCGGCCAGGGACTGCGCACCGATCTGGGAGAGCGAGTAGTACGCCTCGATGGAGCACTCGCTGCCGGTGAAGTACGTGAGCACCAGCGCGATCGGCGTCGACCCGACGGCGATGAAGGCCGCATACCACCACACCTCGCGCATGTAGCGCGTGGACTGGGGGATGTGGGCGATGGCGCCGCCCGCGAAGTTGACGATCTTGCCGAGCGTCTCCAGGCCAGTGCGCGCGCCCGCCAGGCGCGACGGCTGTCCCGCCCGGCGAGGGGCGGCGACCGGGGGCTTGGCTGGTCGGGTGACGGTGGCCACGAGATCCCTAACGCAACACGTTGTTGGAGTGGAAGAGGGCAAGGATCGTCGGCGTGTAGAGGTATTCGATGATCTGGATGCTGACGAAGCACGCCACCACCGACTGGTGGACGGCGCGCGCCACCCCTTCGGCGCCGCCCTTGGCGGTGATGCCCTTGTAGCAGCACACGGTGGCGATGAGCATGCCGAAGATCACGCACTTCAACTCGCCGCCATAGAGGTCCTGCAGCGTTCCCTGGGTGAAGAACGTGCTGATGAATGCTCCGCTGTTCACGCCCACCAACGCGATCGACGCGAGGTAGCCGGACAGGCAGGTGAAGATGATCATCGGGATGTTGTAGAGGGCGGTCATGAAGGCCAGGGCCAGGAAGCGGGGCACCACGATGAACAGCACGTTGCTGATGCCCATCACGCTGATCGCCTCGAGCTCGTCGCGCACCTTGCGGGCCCCCAGGTCGGCGGTGATGGCCGTGCCGCAGACGGCGGCCACCATCAGGCCGGTGGCGACCGGGGCGAACTCGCGGACGTTGGCCAGCACCATGAAGCCGCCGATGCGCCACTCGGCTGACGCGAGCTTGAAGAAGTTGCCCGCCTCGAGCGCCACGATGGTCCCCCAGCCGAGGCCGGTGAGCGCCAGCGGGACAGCGCAGGACACGAGGATGAAGCGGCACTGCTCGAGGAACTCGGCAGCGTAGAAGGGCCGCTGGAAGGCACCGCGAACGGCGGCGGCGAACAGCAGGGCCTGGTCACCGAGGGTGACCACTCCCCTCCGGCCCCGGTTCACCACCGGTCCGGCACCCCGAGAGGCCCGCGGCACGAGGCCGGCAGGTGTCCCTTCATAGACGTGAACCTCACAACGCCGCTATAAGGAACCTATGGTGGCCCAGTGGGACCTACCGTGTCGCCCCTTCTTATAGGAACGTTGGGGGCGGGCCCACTCTTGCGCCTGACGCGCCGAGTTGCAGTCCGGTGACGCCGCGTGGCAGCCTGGCGACGCTGCCGGGGTCGGCTCCCGGGCCGCCATATGCTCGGGCCATGGCTGGATCTCCACTCCTCAGCGTGGTCATCCCGACCCGGGACGAGGAGGCGAACGTGGGGCCGCTGCTCCTCCGGCTGCGGGCCGCGCTGGGCTCCATCGACCACGAGATCCTCTTCGTCGACGACTCCGACGACCGCACCGCCCGGCTCGTCGCTGCCGCGGCGGCGGCCGACGCGAGGATCGGGCTGGTCCATCGACAGGGCACCGAGCGCGACGGCGGGCTCAGCACTGCCGTGCTCCGGGGCATCCATGCCGTGCGTGGCGAATTCGTCTGCGTCATGGACGCCGACCTGCAGCATCCTCCCGAGAACATCCCGGCCATGCTCGAGGCCGCCGTTGCCGGGGCCGACGTGGTGGTGGCCAGCCGCTACACGCGCGGCGGCAGCGGTCATGGCCTGGACGGCGCCGGTCGTCGCCTGGTCAGCCGCGTGGCCGGCACCGTGGCCCGCGTGCTGTTCCGTGAGGCCCGGGCCAGCAGCGACCCGCTGAGCGGTTTCTTCGTCTGCCGCCGCGGCGTCATCGACGGGATCGAGTTCCGGCCGGTGGGCTTCAAGGTCCTGCTCGAGCTGCTGGTCTGCGTCCCCGGGCTGCGCGTGCGCGACGTGCCGCTGGAGTTCGCGTCGCGCGCCGCCGGGACCAGCAAGGCGAGCCTGCGCCAGGGGCTGCTCTTCCTCGGCCACCTCCGCTCGCTCTTCACCGACGTCCAGGGCTCGGCTCGGCGTTGGAAGTTCGGCCTCGTCGGGGTGAGCGGGCTGGCCATCCTGCTGCCGCTGATCGCGCTGCTGACCGGGGTCGGCCGCCTGCCCGCCCTCGCCGCGTTCCTTCCCGCCTACCTGCCCAGCCTGGTCTGGAACACGGTGATCAACCGGAGGTGGACATTCGCCGACCAGCGCCACGGCATCGGCGAGGGCACCGCGCGCTACCTCGAGCGCGCCGTCCTGTCCGGTGGCGCCATGTTCATCGCCTACGCCGGCCTGCTCGCCGCCGCCGTGGCCCCCGTCCTCGCGGCAGTGGGCGGAGCGGTGGTGGCGATGGTCGTCAACGGAATCGCCAACCATGCCGTTGTGCACCGCCGCCCGCGGCTCTGGGGCGAGGTGGCGACCAGCCTGGGCGTCCAGGCCGCGCTGGCCAGGATCACCGCCGAGGTGGGCGCGGATCGCTCCTACGTGCTGCCACCCGCCGGGGCAGCGCCGGCGGCTCTCCCGCCCGGCACCGTCGAGCGGGTGGTCATGCGGCGCCGCGCCGTGCTCTTCACCGAGTCCGCCAGCCACCGCACCCAGCGGCGGTCGAACATCGACGTGGGCTCGACGCTGGTGGCGCCGATCGTCGACGGCGGCACGGTGAGGGGTGTCCTGGTCTGCGAGCGCATCGCCCACCACCCGTTCGAGGCCGGCGACCTCGAGGCGGCGATGACCGCAGCGCCTGCGCTGGGCGCGTTGATCGCGCGCGGCACCAGCGACGGCTCCGGGCGGCATCCCGGGCTGTTGCCCGACAGCCTCCCCATCTGACCGCCCCCCGCGAGGCCGGCGCGTGGGCGATCATGCAGGGATGATCCGCCGTCTTCTGCTCGCCCTGCTGGTCGCTGCCGCCGTTCTCGCCGCGCTCGCGGCGCCAACCTCAGCCGGTCACGTCATCCGGGTCGGGTCGCTCTTCCCGCTCAACGGGCCGATGTCACCGCTGGCCCGCGAGGAGTACCAGGGTGTCGAGATCGCGCGCGACATGGTGAACATGAACGGCGGTATCGACGGCATGCCAGTCCAGCTCGACGCCCGCGAGCTGGATGACCCAGCCGCCGCGCCCTCTGCGGTGCAGAGCCTGCGCAGCGATGGAGTTTCTGTCGTCATCGGCACCTACTCATCGGCCCTGTCTGTGCCTGCCAGCGCCGCCGCCGCGGCGGCCGGGCTCACCTACTGGGAGGCGGGCGCCGTCGCCGACAGGGTCACCGGGCGCGCCCTGCCGAACATCTTCCGGGTGGGCGCGAGCGGTGCCAACCTCGGCGCCAACTCTGCGACGTTCGCGGCGACAGTGATCGCGCCGAGGCTGGGGTTGAAAGCGAGCGCCACGCGCGTCTCGGTCGTGCTCGAGGACGACGACTACGGGCACTCCGTCGGCGACAGCGCCGCGACGCAGGCACGTGCGCAGGGGATGAACGTGGTGTCGTACACGACGTATGACGCGTACCGGCCGGACTTCTCCCGGGTGCTCGCGGCGGTGGCCGCCGCCCGGCCCGACGTGCTCATCCTGGCCTCGTACATCCCCGACGGTGTTGCCTTCCGGCGCGCCATGCTGGCCGCGCACCTGCACGTCGGTGCACTGATCGGCTCGACGATGGCCGAGTGCGGCCCCGACTTCGGGTTGGAGCTCGGGTCGGCGGCGATCGGTGTCTTCGCGTCCGACCGTCCCACGCAGGGCTTCAACGCGGCGGTGCTCACCCCTGACGCCCGGGCCACCTACGAGCAGTTCTCGCGCGCCTGGACGCACACCACCGGCACCGCACCCACCGAGGAAGGGCTGGCCGGCTTCACCGCCGCGTGGGCGCTGTTCCATGACGTGCTTCCCCACGCCACCCACCTCGACGCCGGGTCGATCGCGCTCGCCGCCCGCGACCTCGACATCCCGCGTGGCGGCCTGCCCAACGGCGCCGGCATCCAGTTCTCCACTGATCCGGCCATGCTTGGCCAGAACACCAGGGCTGCGGCGGTCATCTGGCAGTGGCAGGCGGTGCGTCACAGCGTCACCGTCTGGCCGCCGGTGGACGCCACCGGCGCTCCGCAACTGATCCCGCTGCCGGCGTGATGTCCGGGCGCCCCGCCAAGCGCCGGGCCGCCCTCGCCGTCGCTGCGCTGTCATTGGGGGCACTCGCCACAGTCCGTGCCGGCGGCGGCGGACCACCCCTGTACGACGGCATCTGCCTGCCCCCGCACTACCTGGTGCTCGGCGGCAACCCGCCGGCGCCGTCCCAGTCGAAGACCTTCTCCGCCGCGGACATCGCCAGCACCTTCGAGGTCGCCGACAACGACTCGACCCCGCAGGCGCAGATCATCGTCGGCCCGGGCAGCCTCGCCGCGCCGCCGGGCGCCGCGACCGCGACGGTGTCGATAACGCCGACCAAGCCACCCGCGATCGCGCCGGCGAGCGGGACCATCGACGGCAACGCGTACTCCTTCGAGGTCCAGTCCGGGGGCCACCCCCTCGCCCTGGCGACGGGTCACCCCGCGACAGTGGTGCTGGAAGCCACCTCGAGTGGCTCACAACCCACCGTCGAGCACTTCGACGGCGCCCACTGGACGGCGCTGAAGACGTTCACCGCGGGGTGTGGCACCACCTTCGAAGCCGCCTCGCCGGCGCTCGGGATCTTCGCGCTGGTCGTCCAGGGGTCGACGGGCTCGCCTGCCTCGCCCAGCTCCGGAGGGCCGCCCGTGGCGCTGCTCGTGGTGGCCGTGGTCGTGGTCGCGCTGGCGCTGGCGATCGGGGGAACACGGCTGAGCCGCCGGCGCCGCTGAGCCCCTCAGCGGAAGTCGTGTGAGGGAGGCGCCGCAATCCTGGTGCGTGTGCCGCTGGGCAGCGGGACGCCGTCGCCATCGAGCGCGACCACCGTCTCCACCACGACGTTGACCCGTCCGACCTGGTTCTGCAGCCGGCCCTCGACCATCAGCAGGGGGTTGTGGTTGGCGATCCGCCGGGTGCGGGTCACCACCGCGGGACGGAAGATGAGGTCGAGGTGCGCCTCCTCGTCGGCGAGCGTGAAGAACCGGAACCCGCTGGCTGACGCGGGTGCCTGCCGGGCGATCACCAACCCGGCGACACGGACACGGCTGCCGTCGGGAAGGTCGCGGATGGTGTCCAGCGGGCGGCATCCCAGCGACGCCAGCTGGGCACGGATGAAGGAGAGCAGGTGCGCGCCCGTGCTCACCTCGCTGAGCACGTACTCGGTGAGCACCCTGGTTCGCTCATCCATCTCCGGCAGTGGCGGCGGCGGGGCGGGCGCTTCGAGCAGCGACGGCAGCGGGTCGGCCTCGAGGCGGCGCACCGCAGGGGCGAGATCCCCGAGCCGGTTGCCGGCGAGCGCGCCGCGTCCGCGCGGAGGCCTGCGCGCGGCGACGGTGCGGTCGGCGGGCGCAGGCCCGGCACGGCGTGCGGCGGTGCGGGGAGGCAGGCTCTCCTCCACCTGCTTCAGCTCCCAGAGCAGCTCGCGGCGGTGACGCCCCGGCTCGGTCCTGTCGAACGCACCGGCGAGCACGAGGTTCTCCATCGCACGCCGCGGCAGCAGCGTGTGCCGCCAGAAGGCGCGCAGCGAGGTGGCCCCGGCGAGGGTCGCCTCCTCGCACGCGGTGCGCGCCATGGGACCGAGCGCTTTCATGTAGTTGAAGCCCAGCCTCACCGCTCCGGCCTCGATGGTGCAGCGGGCGCGGCTGCGCGCCACGTCGACGGGAAGGAAGACGACCCCGTGGCGCTTGGCGTCCTCGACCAGCACCGAGGGGTGATAGAAGCCCATCGGCTGGGCATTGAGCAGTGCGCAGACGTACTCCGCGGGATGGTGCAGCCGCAGCCACGCCGTCTCATACGCGGTGCGTGCAAAGGCTGCGGCATGGCTCTTGCAGAAACCGAACTGGGCGAAGCCCGCCGCGCCCCTGAAGATCTGCTCGGCCACCTCGACCGGCACATCGCTGGCCTGCTGGCAGCGGCTCACGAACTCGTCGCGCAGCTCGTCCATCTCGATGCGCGAGCGGTGCCGGTTCATCGCCCGGCGGAAGCGATCCGCCTGGCCGGCGGTGTAGCCCGCCACCTCCATGACGATCCGCAGGATCTGTTCCTGGTAGAGGATCACCCCCATTGTTTCAGACAGGATTGGCTCCAACGATGGGTGCGCGTAGCTGACCGGCTCGAGACCCTGACGGCGGCGCAGGTAGGGATTGACGGCATCGCCCTGGATGGGACCGGGACGGATGATCGCCACCTGCACGATGAGGTCGTTGAACTCGCGGGGCTGCGACTGCCACAGCGACTGCTGCTGGGCGCGCGACTCGATCTGGAAGAGACCGATGGTGTCGACCTTCTGGATGCTGGCGTACACCTGCGAATCGTCGAGCGGCAGGGAGTCGAGGTCGGGGCGCGTTCCTGTGCCCTGCTCGATGAGGTCGAGGCATTCCGCGATGGCCGAGAGGGTGCGCAACCCGAGCAGGTCCATCTTGATGAGGCCGAGATCCTCGACGTCGTCCTTGTTGAACTGCACAACCACGCGACCGGGCATGGTGGCGTGCTCCACCGGGGCGACGTCGACGAGCGGCTCGCCGGTGACCAGCATGCCGCCGACATGGATGCCGAGGTGCCGCGGTGTCCCCTCTATCTGCTGCAGCACCTCGATGAACTGCTTCCATGACAGCGCCGCATCGGGGTCGTCGGCGTTCACGCCGGCGCTCTCCAAGGCTGAGGCCATGTCGGTCATGAACCAACCGTCGACGGATTTGGCCAGCTTGTCGATGAGGGTCTCGGGAAAACCCATCGCCGCCCCCACCTGCCGTACCGCCATGCGCGGCCGGAAGGTGACGACGTTGGCCACCATGCCGGTGCGTTCCGCGCCGTACTTGTCGTAGACGTACTGGAGCACCTCCTCGCGGTGATCGGTGGAGAAGTCGATGTCGATGTCGGGTGTGCCCTGGTGGTCCTCGTGCAGGAAGCGCTCGAAGAGAAGGTCGTGGGCAACCGGGTCGACACGGGTGATGTCGAGCAGGTAGGCGACGATGCTGTCGGCTGCGCTCCCCCTTCCCTGTCCGGGGATGTGATGCTCACGCGCAAAACGCATGATGTCCCAGGTGATCAGGAAGAACTCCGCGAGGTTGGTCTTCTCGATCACCTCGAGCTCGCGCTGCAGCCGGGCGGCCACCGCGCGCGTCATCGGCGAGTACTTGCGCTGCACCGCCGCCTGGCAGAGACGATAGAGGACGGAGAACGGCGTCTCCCCGTCCGGCACGGGAAAGCCGGGAAAGCGCGACTCGCTGAAGTCGAGGTCGAGGTCGCACTGTGAGGCGATGTGGGCGGCCAGCGCGAAGGCCTCCGGGTGCTCGGGGAGCAGGGCACGCAGCTCCGCCTCGGAGCGAAGGTGGTGCTCGGCGTTGGGCAGCAGCAGCCCATGCGCCGCGGCCGCGTCGAGGGTGGTTCGATGCCGGATGGCGGTGAGCACGTCGAGCAGCGCCTTGTCGTCATGATTGGCATGAACTGGCAGCCCGCTGGCGACCAGCGGCAGGCCGGTGCGCCGGCCGAGCAGGGCTGTCTCCGCGGCCAGCCAGGAGTCGCCGGGATGGCGGTGATGGGTGAGCAGCAGGGCGACGCGGTCGCGACCGAAGAGGTCGCGCAGCTGCTCGGCTCTCCGGCCGGCGCCGCGCCGGTCGCCGCGCACCAGGGCCGTGGCGATGGCGCTCTCAGCGCCGCCGGCGAGGACGGTGCAGCCATCGAGGTCGGCGGGGTCGACGGTGGCCGGCTCACCCTGCGCGAGGTGGGTGGTCGAGGGCAGCCCGGGCCAGCCCTGGGGGAAGGGACCGGCGGTGGGACGGATCGCCGCAGCCCGCTCCGGCGCCGCCACGGTGGGGCGACGGCGGCTGGTTGGCAGGATCGGACCGGGATCGCCGCCGGCGCGATCGAGCCCGGCCAGCCGCAGCCGCGGCTGCCCCTTGACGCCGGCGAGCTGGGCGGCACTGATCGCGCGGGCGAGCTGGCGGTAGCCACCGCGATGGCGGGCGAGCAGGCGCAGGCGATCACCGCCGTCGAGGTCGAGGTCGACGCCGATGACGGCGTGGATGCCGGCGGCGCGCGCCGCCTCCATGAAGCCGACCACCCCGTACAGGCCGTTGCGATCGCAGAGACCGAGCGCCTCGATGCCGAGCGTCGCGGCGCGTGCCACCAGGGCGCGCGGTGACGCCGAACCTTCGAGGAACGAGTAGTGGGAACGAGCGGCGAGCTCCGCGAAGGCCATTGACGGCTACTACTTTTTTGTGTAACTATACGGGTGTGTGGTGGTCAACCCTGGCAGCCGCCACGCACAGCCGGACCGGCCTCCGTCCGCCCCTACCGGGCGGAGGCACGGCCGGTGCTCAGTCATAGCGGCGCGACCACGACCAGACGCCGTCCCCGTCAAGGTCGCGGTACAGCTCGCAGCACTCACCGCCGGCTAGCAGGCAGCGGAGGTACTCACGGTGGACGGGGCGCCTCCACCAGTCTGTCTGCACCACCCAGCGAGTGACCACGCGCTCGACGCGGCGCCAGCCCGCGTCAGTGCGCAGCGCCGTCGGTGTGGCGGGGTCGTCGCCCCGCACCTCGACGGTGCCATCGAGCAGCTCGGTCACACGTGCACCCTCACGGTGCGGACAGACAGCGCGGTCTGCGTCGACGGAGCCGGCCGGGGGTGACCGCGGCCGGGCTGCTTGGCTGCGGGAGGGCGCGACCACGGCACCTTGCCCTTCTGCGCAGGCTGGGTCGACGGGCGGGCGATCAGAGCGTCACCCCCGGTGGCGTCAGCGTGGCCGGTGGCCTGGCTCCCCTGCTCTGCCGCCGCGCTCGGCAGCGGCGACTCCCACAGGAACCGTCTTTCCGGGATGTCACCCGGGTCGCCGGCGAGACGGGGGCGGCGCAGCGTGGTCTCTCCGTAGCGCCGTTGCAGGCGTGCTGCCGCCGCCAGCACCGCCTCGCGCTGGGCGTCGCCCCCTCGCCAGAGATCGGCCTGGCGCCCGGCGGCGATGCGCAACTCCACCTCGACGCGGATGGCGCTCACCGGGGCGTGCGGGCGTAGCTCGCCGAGCAGGGCGAGCACGGCCGCCCAGAGCTCGGCCGCATTGCCGGCGGGCAGAGGTGGCGGGGCGGTGACACCCAGGGGAGGTGCTGACTCGAGCTCGAGCACGAGGGTCACCGCCACGGCGACCATGCCGCGGTTGCGGAGCTGGTCGCCGAGGTCGGTGGCGCAGCGATGGGCGGCAAAACGGAGCACCTCGAGGTCGCCGACGGCGCCGTCGAGCACCACCCGCTCGGCAGCCCGGCGGGGGCTGGTGTCGACGGTCAGGCCGCCGCCGTCCTCGCCGCGGCAGTGGCGGTGCAGCACCAGCCCCTCAGCCCCGAACTGCCGCTGCAGCTCCACCGGGGAGAGGTTGGCGACGGCGCCGAGGCAATCGAGGCCGAGCGCGGCCAGGCGGGCGCCGATCGCCGGGTCGACGGGGAGCATGCCCAGCGGCAGCGGGGCGAGGAAGGCGGCTTCTCCCCCGGCGGGGACGAGGCGGACATGGCGCGGTTCGCTGGCCAGCGCTGCCATCCGGGCCACGAAGCGCGTGCTGCCCACCCCGACGGCGGGAAGGCCGCCGTCGAGCGTCTCCACCAGGACGCGGGCGATCGCCGCCGCCCAGCGGCCCTCGTCAGGGAAGGCGGCGTGGTTGCCGCTGAGGTCGCAGCAGCTCTCTTCGCCTCCCACCTCCACCGCCGGGCTGAGCCGGCCGAGGGCTGTGATGACGTCGGCCCGGAGCCGTTCGACGTCGCCTCCGTCGACGCCGAGGAACGCCGCCTGCGGGCAGAGCTGCTGGGCGCGGCGCAGCGGCTGGCCAGGGCATACCCCCGCGGCAACGGCGGCGGCCGAAGCGGCGAGCACGGGCAGGCGCAGCTCCGGGGCGCCTCCGATGATCACCGCCTCCCCGCGCAGCTCGGGATGGCGGCGCAGCGCCGCCACCAGGCCGAGGTGGGGATGGCGGGCGCAGAGGAGCCGCCGTGGCTGGTCAGGCAATGGCCGCGCCTCGCGCGACGCTGTCGCTGCGCGACGGATCCTCCGCCACGCTCTGCGACGGATGCCACACGGCCGGGTATCCCACCACCTCGGCGGTGGCGTAGGGGCGCGGGTAGCGGAGCAGCAGCGTGGCGGCGGCGCCGGGAGCGTGCAGCCGGCTCTTGGTCACCGTGAGCGCCAGGCGCAGGCCGGTGATGTCGCCATGCGACTCCTGCCACCCCGCCGGCGTGCAGGACAGGGTCAGCGACGAGGCGTACGCGAACGGAGCCGAGGGCGGCGACGGGGCGGCGACGACGCAGACCGCACGTCGCCGGTGGACCGCCTCGACCAGGCCGTTGAGGGCCGGCTCGATGCCGGCGTCGCGATCTGGCCGGCGGTCCAGCGCCACCCCCACCCAGGGCGACCCGGCGATCACCAGGGCCCGCGCCATCGCCAGCCCCTCACGCCACCTCCCCCTCCCCGGCAGGACGGCGAGACAGTTGTCGAGCTCGGCGCCGAGGTCGGCGAGGAAGCCGGGATCGAGGCTGGCGGCGACATCGACGTAGACGACGTCGCCCTCGCGGCTGGCTCGTGCCGCCAGGGCCTGGAGCAGGGTGAGCCGGCCGCTCACCCCCTCCTGCGCCGCCTGGAGCAGGGTGAGCCGGCCGCGAGGCAGACCACCGGGAGCAAGGCGGACATCGAGCGCCGGGATACCGGTGGCCCAGGCGGCGCTCTCACCACCGTCGGGCTCGTCGCCGCGGTGCACGGCCGCGCTGCCGTAGCGGTGCTGCAGTCCCGCAATGGTGTCGGCCAACACCCGTCCCCTGGTCTCCGCGTGCATCCACCGCTCCTCGTCGTCGGCTCACCGAACCGCCTCATCGGGGACGAGCGCTGGATCGCGGTCGGGACCAACGATGATAGCGAACATATGTTCGATGGGCAAGCGCGCTACTCAGCTCAGTCGCGCTCCGACGGCGGTGGGGCACACTGCACACGTGCAGGTGACCAGCCAGTGCCGCGTCGACGCGCCCGTCGAGTGGGTGCGGTCGTTCCTCCTCGCCGGCACCATCGACGATGACGTCACCGTCGACGGCGACGTGGTGGAGGTGCGCCAGCGCGACCGCATGATCCACCTCGTGGTGCGCAACACCCTGCGCGCCGACGCCGACGGCGGCACCCAGCTGGACGTCGATGCGCAACTCCGTCTGCTTGGCATCGCTCGCATCGTCGGCGGGGTCTTTCGCGGTCGCGTCCGCCGCACCCTCGAACGCAGCCTCGACCGGCTGCCCACCGCCATCGAGCAGGCCCTCGCCCAGCAGGACGAACAGGCGAGCACCGCCGACGTGCGCCATCCAGGCGGTACAGGCGGGGCATAGTGGATGCATGACGTCCACCGTCTGGAGGCGCCGTTGATGACTGAGCAACACAGACGCGACCACCGTGAGCGACATGACGCCGAGGCGACCACCGTGAGCGACACGTCGCGCGACCGCTGGCTGGAGGCCGACAAGCGCGTCCCCGGCAGCGCCCGCGAGACGGTCGAGAAGGGCGCCAGGGAAGCCTCCGCCGGCGAGGACGCCGCCGACACCGTCAAGCGTGTCGGCCGCGAGCTGGACCGCACCTTCTCCGGCGAGTACGAGGCGCGCGAGGACGAGGCGGCGGCACGCCGGGCCGAGCGGGACGCGGGAGAACGCCGCCCCAGCTGATCATCAACGCCTGGCGTTTTCGTACCCTCCGCCGCGCGTCAGCAGTGGAGGATCGACCAGGTGCGCATCGCCATCACCGGGGGCACCGGCTTCGTCGGGAGGAACGTCGCGCGCGCACTGCTCGACGCCGACCACGAGGTCGTGCTGATCGCGCGTGGCACCCGCACAGTTGCCCCACGCGAGGGGCTCAGCGTGGTCCGCGCCGACGTGCTCAGCGGCGACGGGCTCGAGGAGGCGCTGGCGGGATGCGACGCGGTCGTCCACCTGGTCGCGGTCATCCGCGAGAAGGGCAGGCAGACATTCGACGCGGTGATCCGCGGCGGCACGGAGAACCTTGTCAAGGCGGCGCGAGCCACCGGGGTGGGACGCATCGTCTACATCAGCGCCATCGGCGCCGACCCGGACCCGCGCTTCCCGTACCACCTCGCCAAATGGCTGGCCGAGCATGCGGTTCGCGCCTCCGGGGTGGACTTCACGACACTGCGTCCCAGCATCATGTTCGGCACCGGCGACGGGTTCTTCACCACGCTGGCCGGCCTTGTCCGTTTCAGCATCCCGGTCATCCCCATCGCGGGAGACGGGGGCGCGCTGTTCCAGCCCATCGCCGTCGAGGATGTCGCCCGCTGCGTGGTGCTGTCGCTCTCGCGCCCACCGGCGATGCGCGAGATCGAGATCGGCGGCCCCGAGCAGCTCAGCTACGACGAGATCATCGACGTCGTCCATGACGCCATCGGCGCCGGGATGCGCATCAAGGTGCACGTCCCGGTGGCCGCGCTGCTGCCTGCGGCGATGGTGATGGACAAGGTGCTGTCCAACCCGCCGGTGACCCCGGCCCAGCTGCGCATGCTGGCCCGCCACAACATCACCCGCATTGATGCAGTTCGCAGCGCGTTCGGGTTCGAACCCACGTCGTTCCGCGCCAACGCGGGCTACCTCAGCGAGCGATGACCCCGGTGAGCGAGCGCCTGGCGGCGCTCGGGCTGTCGCTGCCGGCGGCGCAACCGCCCGTGGCCAGCTACGTCCCGGCGCGGCGGCACGCCGATCTCCTCTACCTGTCGGGCCACGTCAGCCGGGCAGACGGCGCCGTCGCACGCGGCGTCGTCGGTGACGACGTGGACTCGGCAGCGGCTGCCGGGATGGCCCGCGCCATCGCACTCGACCTGCTCGCCAGCGCCGCGGCGGCGATGGGCTCGGTCGATGCCATCGTCGGCGTGGTGCGACTCACCGGGTACGTCCGCAGCGCACCCGGCTTCGACGGCCAGCCCGCAGTCGTCAACGGCGCCTCCGACCTCCTCGTCGACCTGTTCGGCGAGGCGGGACGGCACGCTCGCAGCGCCATCGGCGTCAGCGAGCTGCCGCTCGGCGCCGCGGTCGAGATCGAGGCCATCCTCGAGGTCCGCGGCTGAGCCGCGTTCAGACCACGGGCAGCACCAGCGGCCTCTTGACCAGCTCCTCGAGCACGAAGATGGTCTGAGTGGCGCGGATCTCCTCGCTGGCCTGGAGGCGCTCGAGCACGACGTCGCGCAACGTCTCCACGTCGGGCACCCGCACCAGGAGCAGCGCGTCGTACTCACCGGTGGTGAAGGCGCAGTACTCCACCTCGGGCATCGAGACCAGCCTGCGGCGGAGCGAGCGCCAGGCGGGTTGCTGCCCCGCGACGAGGATCAGCGCGGTGACGCCGAGCCCCACCCGCGACGGGTTGACCCGGACCGAGTAGCCCTCGATGACCCCGTCCTCGCGCAAGCTGTCGAGCCGGGTGTAGGCGGCAGCCCGAGAGATGCCCGCCTTCTCGGCGAGCGCGGCCACGGAGATGCGCCCGTCGTCGGCGAGCAGCTCGAGCAGACGCCGGTCGACCGCGTCGAGCCGTGCCGCGGCAGGTTGTGCGCGTGGCGAGCGGCCGGATGGCTGATTCGTGGACATTATGAGCCGATCATGCCGAATCAGAGCCGTTCTGTCCAGCTGTCGCTGCCGTTGCTGGACAGAGATGGTCCCTCAGCGCAGAATTCCAGTACATCCTTTGATCGCCACTGCCGCATGGAGGCATCAGCACATGTCGACTGTTGTCAGCGAGGTGCCCGACACACGCTCGGCGTCTGACTGGGACACCTTCCTCGAGCAGGTCCGCGAGGTGGTGATGAGCCACCCCGTGGTCACCAGCAACGACTACTGCGCCTGGTTCAGCAAGGGCGAGGCGTCCCGCGACCAGGTCCGCGACCTGATCCAGCAGTTCTCCGTGTTCAGCAACCTCTTCATCGTCGCCCAGCTGATGAAGACGATCAACGCACCCAGCATGGAGCAGGCGCGCGAGTCGTGCGAGATCCTCGTCAACGAGCTCGGCGTCGTCTTCAACAGCGGACGCACCTCGCCGACGGACAGCGGCGGACGGAGCGACGTCGACAAGGATCGCCAGGGCGACCCCGAGCTGGTGTCCACCGAGGGCACGGTCGACGGCGGCATCTACCGTTTCAACGCCCGTCACTTCGAGTGGCTCGTCAAGGTCGGTGAGGCAGTCGGGCTCGGGTTCGACGAGCTCGGCAAGCGCAAGTTCGGCCGCGAGGAGACCCTGTTCTTCACCGACGAGCTGGCCCGCATCTACGGCAACGACGACCCCGACATCGCCGAGGGCGCCAGCTTCGCCGTCGAGCACTGGGCGGCGGCGGGCTTCTGGAAGCAGCTGATCAGCGGGCTCGACGCCTACAGGGACCGCGAGTGCCCCGACCTGCGCCTGGCGTTCTTCACCTGGCACGACCGCGTCGAGGACCAGCACGCCGCGCACACCATGGACGAGCTCGAGGGTGCCTTCCAACGCACCGGGTTCGACCAGCAGAAGTTCCTCGACGGCGCGGCCGAGATGCTCAACGGCGTCAAGGCATTCTGGGACGGGCTCGAGAAGCGCCGCAGGGAGCTGGAGGCCGTGCCGGCGTGAGCAACGCGCTGGAGACGCCGGTCGAGATCGGTACCCCCGTGCTCGAGGGCACCGACCACGTCGAGCTGTGGGTGGGCAACGCCCGCCAGGCGGCGTATCACTACCGCAACGCGTTCGGGTTCGACGTTGTCGCGTACGCCGGCCCCGAGACCGGCGTGCGGGACCGTGCTTCCTATGTCCTCCAACAGGGCAAGGTGCGCCTGGTGCTCACCGCCGCGCTGCAACCGGACGGCCCCGTCGCCGAGCACGTGCGGCTGCACGGCGACGGGGTGCGCGTCATCGCGCTGCGAGTCGAGGACGCCCGTGCGGCCTACGAGGCGGCCACGTCGCGGGGCGCCCGCAGCGTCGCCGAGCCCACCACGGTGACCGACAAGGACGGGGCCATCACGTTCGCGTCGGTGGCCACGTTCGGCGATACCGTGCACCATTTCGTCGAGCGCAACGAGTACAGCGGCGTGCACTGGCCGGGGTATCGCGAGCAGCGCGTCAGCGGTGGCGGCGTCGGGGTGCGATTCATCGACCACACCGTCGGCAACGTCGAGCTCGGCAAGATGGACGACTGGGTCACCTTCTACTCCGAGGTGTTCGGCTTCAACGTCTTCCAGGAGTTCGACGAGCACGACATCGCCACCCAGTACAGCGCCCTGCGCAGCAAGGTGGCCCGGGATCCGCGGAGCATGGTCACCTTCCCCATCAACGAGCCGGCCGTCGGCATCAAGGCATCGCAGATCCAGGAGTACCTCGACTATTACCGTGGCAGCGGGGTGCAGCACATCGCCCTGCACACCGACGACATCGTCGCCACCGTGGACGCGATGCGTCAACGCGGCGTGGAGTTCCTCACCGCACCACACGCCTACTACGAGGCTCTCGGCACACGCGCCGACGGCATCGACGAGGACCTCGAGCGGCTCGAGGACCTCAGCGTCCTGATCGACCGCGACGACGACGGCTACCTGCTGCAGATCTTCACCCGGCCGGTCGGGGACCGACCCACCCTCTTCTTCGAGGTCATCCAGCGCAAGGGGTGCAAGGGCTTCGGCAAGGGCAACTTCAAGGCGTTGTTCGAGGCCATCGAGCGCGAACAGGCCGCGCGCGGCAACCTCTAACCTCTGCGGGGTGAGAACCTATCGCCGCCTCGGCGACGTGCCCCGCAAGCGTCACATGCGCTTCGAGGTGGATGGCAGGCCCGTCTACGAGGAGCTGTTCGGCCGCGAGGGTTTCAGCGGGCCGTCGTCGCTCCTGTACCACCGCAACATGCCCGAGGCCGCGCACGACATCAGCGCCGGCCCGGCGGAGATGATCACCCCCGAGCGCGAGCAGGTGCACGAGCACGCCCACCTCGAGGGCTTCCACCTCCAGCCCGACGGAGACGTGGTCACCGGGCGCAAGTGGCTGCTGGTCAACGACGACGTCCACATCGGCCTGGCCATCCCCGTGCGCCAGCAGGAGGTGCTCTGCGTCAACGGCAGCGCCGACGAGGTGCTCTTCGTGCACCGTGGCGCCGGCGTGCTCCACACCCAGTTCGGCACGCTGCCGTTCGGCGCCCACGACTACGTGGTCATCCCCCGAGGCACCATCTATCGAATCGAGCTCGACTCCCTCGACGACGTGCGCATCCTCGCGCTCGAGGTCACCGGGATCGTCGACTCGCCTGACCGGTATCGCGCCCGCAACGGCCAGCTCACCGAGATCGCCCCGTACTCCGAGCGTGATTTCCGCGGCCCGGATGCGCTGGAGGCCGGGGAGGCGGGCACGGCGGAGGTCTGGCTCAAGCGCGCCGGCAGGGTGAGCCGGTACCGGGTCGACCACCACCCCTTCGACCTGGTGGGTTGGGACGGCACCGTCTACCCGGTCGCGTTCAACATCCACGACTTCGAGCCCCGGGCGGGGCGCTTCCACGTGCCCCCGCCCATCCACCAGACCTTCCAGGCACACAACCTGGTGATCTGCTCGTTCGTGCCACGCAAGCTCGACTGGGACCCCGAGGCTGTGATGCTGCCCTACCACCACAGCAACCTCGACTCCGACGAGGTCCTGTACTACGTCGCCGGCGACTACGCCGCCCGCCGCGGCGTCAAGCAGAGCTCGTTCACCCATCACGTCGGCGGCGTGCCCCACGGGCCCCAGCCCGGTGCGCTCGAGGCGTCGTTCGACCGGGCGCGCGAGACCGACGAGCTGGCTGTGATGATCGACACCTTCCGGCCTCTGCACCGCACCGAGGTGGCCCGGCAGATCGTCGACCGCGAGTACCCGTTCTCATGGCACACCGGCGGGATGCGCGGCACCGAGTCGATCGCCTGAGCAGCGTGCGCGACGACGGCTCGCCGCTGTCCCGCTGGACCACCGAGCAGGTGGAGGCAGGCGGCTGGATCCGGCGGATGTTCGCCGAGGGGCAGCGCTTGCGCACCGCTCACGGCGACGACGCGGTCATCGACCTGTCGCTGGGCCAGCCGCTGGACGCTCCACCCGTGGTGCGCGAGGCGCTGGCGCGTGCTGCCGCCGAGGACTTTCCCGGGCGTCACGCCTACATGCCCAACCTCGGCTACCCCGAACTGCGTGAGCGCGCCGCCGAGGACGTGGACGCCGACGGCCTGACCGCGTCGTGCGTGGCCATGACCGGTGGCGCGGCCGGCGCCATGTGCCTGGCGCTGCGAGCGTTCGTCAACAGCGGCGATGAGGTGGTGGGCATCGCCCCGTACTTCCCCGAGTTTCGTCCCTACTGCGAGACCGGCGGGCTGTCGTTCGTCCCGGTTCGGGCCGATGACGCCAGCCAGCGCGTCGATGTCGACGGCCTGGTGCGCGCGCTGTCCGACCGCACCGCGGCGCTGATCATCAACACGCCGAGCAATCCCAGCGGGCACGTCATCGAGCACGAGGAGATGACCGAGATCGTCGACGTCATCGAGCATCACAACGTGCGCACCGGCAAGCGCATCCTCCTCATCGTCGACGAGGCCTACCGCAACCTGGTGTACGCCCCGGCCCGACGCGTCGAGCCATTCGCCTACTACGAGCACACCGTGCTGGCGCGCTCGTTCTCCAAGGACATGGGGCTGGCCGGCGAGCGCATCGGCTACCTCGCGCTGCACCCGTCGCTGGCCGGTGAGCAGACCGATCGCGGCCTGGAGAGCTGCATGCGCGCGCTCGGGATGGTCAGCGCACCGGCGACACAGCAACGCGCCCTGCTGCACCTCGAGTCATGGCACATCGACGTCGATCAGTACCGTGTGCTGCGCGATCACTCGCACGACGCTGCGCTGCGGGCCGGCCTCGACGTCGCCGAGCCACAGGGCGGGATCTTCCTGTGGATCCGCAGCCCCTGGCCGGACACGCTGTCCTACGTGAGCGCGCTGGCGGCTCGGAACGTGCTGGTCACACCGGGCATCGCCTTCGAGGTGCCGGAGCGGCTGCGCCTCTGCTTCACCAGCACGCCGGATCGGCTGACGCGAGCGCTGGCTGTCGCCGGTGAGGTCGCGGCGTTCGGGCCGTCATGAGCGGTGGCGGGACGCAGTCAACACTACTAGAACTTTCCTGATCGCTCTTGAGGAGGACCCTGGCCTCCAGCCCTGCTCGGAAAGAAGCAGGGGCAGCCCCGCTGATCGCCCTGCCGGGATGGCCACTCGCCAACGACAGCGGACGCGCCACTAAGCTTTTGCTCGAGGAGTCGCCTAGAGGGAGAGGGGTATCACCAACTCCCCGTATTATCGCGTCGGGTCGGTTGGTCTGACCCCTTCCGTGAGGCGAACCTCTGGCGCGCGCTCAGCGCCCCACGAGTGCATAGCGAGTTGTCCGCTTTCGTCACCCGCCGGGCTCCGGCCATCACCCGATCCACCGTGGGACGCGATGAAATCGCGATACCAGCGCGCGCTTCGCTTCAGCGAGCGAACCTGAGTCGCGAAATCCACATAGACAAGCCCAAAGCGGGCGCCGTAGCCGAGCGCCCATTCGAGGTTGTCGAGCAGCGACCACACATAGAACCCGCGGAGTTCAACTCCCTGTCGCACGGCAGCGGCGGCTGCTTCGAGGTGAGCCTGGAGGTAGGCGATGCGCTCCACGTCGTTGACGTCGCCGTTGGGATCCACGTAGTCGTGGTAGTTGGCCCCGCATTCCGTAACGTGGAGAGGGATCTGTCCGTACTCGTCGCGGATGCGGCAGAGAATCCGGGTCAGGCCGGTCGGTTCGATGGCCACCCCGCCATGGGTAGTCGGTCCGGCCGGTGGCAGCTCTCTCGCATGATGGACGGGCTCGCCGGGATCTCCGGCGATCCGCTGCTGCTCGTAGTAGTTGACCCCGAGGAAGTCCAAGGGCTGGGCGATCTGAGCAACGTCGCCTTCGACCAAGAAGGAGAGGTCAGCCAGGTCCCGGTACCAGGACAGCAGATCTTCTGGATAGTGCCCTCGAAGCAGCGGGTCGAGGAACCAGCGATTCTCGTAGCCATCCATCCGGCTCGCAGCCGCAGTGTCCTCCTCGCGGGTCGACGCCGCGACGATGTCGGCGAGGTTGAGGCTGATTCCAACCTGGCCACCACCAGGTTCGGCGCGCAGCGCCTCGCAGGCGTAGCCGTGACCGAGCATCAAGTGGTGGGCCGCGCGAAGAGCCGTCGTCAGATCGGTGAGGCCAGGCGCATGCCGTCCCTGGAGGTTGCCCACAAACGCCGAGCACCACGGTTCATTCAATGTCAACCAGAGGGGAACGAGGTCGCCGAGCTCCGCGGCCACCGCTGACGCGTAGTCGGCGAAGCGCGACGGGGTCTCCCGGGATGCCCATCCGCCGCGATCCTGGAGCGGCTGTGGCAGATCCCAGTGGTAGAGGGTGACCATGGGAATGAGACCGCGGCGGTGCACGCCCTCCAGAAGCCGCTTGTAGAAGTCAAGTCCCTTCTGGTTCACCTTTCCCTCACCGGTGGGCAACACGCGCGGCCAGGCGATGGAGAAGCGGTAAGAGCCAAGGCCGAGCTCGCTAAGCAGATCGAGATCGGCGTCGAGGCGATGGTAATGGTCACACGCGATGTCGCCTGTGTCACCCCGGTACACCTTGCCTGGCGTGTGGCAGAACGTGTCCCAGATCGACGGGCCTCGGCCGTCTTCTGCGACAGCCCCTTCGATCTGGTAGGCGGCCGTGGCCGCACCGAACAGGAACCCAGGCTTGAACACACCAGTCAACTGGACTCGACAGTCATTGGAGCTCCACTACCGGCCCCCAGCACGACTTCGGCGACGGCGGTTGAGAGCGTCCAGGCAGACAGCCAGAACGAGGATGATACCGGTCGCGATGTTCTTCGTCGACGCGGACTCGCCGAGCAGGTCGAGGCCGTTCTCAACGCTGTCGATGACAAGCGCGCCGAGCAGGGCGTTGTAGATTCGTCCGCGTCCGCCGAAGAGGCTGGTGCCACCGATCACCGCGGCAGCGATCGCCTCGAGCAGAAGCGTGCCGCCCCCCGTGCCCGCATCCACGGAGTAGAGACGAGAGGCACTGACAATACCGGCAACTGCCGCAAGCAGGCCGCTCGCGGCCAGAACGGCGATCTTGATCCCGGTGACCGAGATCCCGGCTCGACGTGCGGCCTCGGCGTTGCCGCCCACGGCATAGAGGTGGCGACCGAAGCCGGTGCGCCGGGTTATCCAACCCAGCCCGATGGCGAGGCCGACTAGGCCGACAAGCAGATAAGGGACGCCGAAGTAGCTGTTCAGGACCAGAGTGGCGACGACGAGCACGGCCGCGCTGACCACGACCCTGAGCAAACCCGGCCACCACGGCTGGGCGCCGGGCGAGCCGCGCGACCAAGACCGACGACGCGCCATCTCCACCCCCGCCAGTGCAACGATCACCGCCCCGACGACGCCCCAGGCTACTGCCGAGGACAGATAGTCGTTGGCCACGGCGAGGACAGTCCCGTCATTGATTGCGATCTCTCCCGCGCTGCCGGCAAGAGCCAACTGCACCCCGCCGATGGCAAGAAAACCGCCCAAGGTCACGATGAAGGAGGGCACGCCGACGAGCGCCGTGATCGCCCCCTGCACAGAGCCGATGAGGATGCCGAAGCCAAGCGTTACCGCGATAGCCGGCGCGACCGACCAGTGGTCCAAGGTCAGCAGTACACCAAGCAGGCACGCGCTCGCACCGGTCACCGAGCCCAGCGAAAGGTCGATCTCCCCGGCGACCATCACCATGACCACCCCCATCGCCAGGATCGCGGTAACCGCCATCTGCAGAACGAGGTTGCTCAGATTGCGAGCGGTCAGAAAGTTGGCATTCTGGCTCTCGAAGTATCCCCAGATCACGATCAGCCCGATGACCACGGGAACTGGGCCGGCTTCCGCACCGAGACGGGGCCGCAGCAGCGCCAGCCGCTTCACCCGCATCCACGGTTCACCGCGGGTCCGCTCCGGTGCATCGCTGCCGACCGAGCTTAAGGTCACCCGATCATGCCCTCCATGAGAGCGTTCCCACCGGTGATGGCGGCGACCACGTCTTGGGGCTTGGTCGTCGAACGCTCGAAGACGCCAGCGTTGGAACCAAGGCGCAGAACGTAGATCCGTTCTGCGACCGAGAAAACCTCCGGCAGGCTGTGTGAGACCACGACCACTGCCAACCCTCGCTCGGCCAGCCTGCGAATCAGGGCGAGTACCTGCGCGGTTGGCCCCACAGCCAGCGCCGCGGTGGGCTCGTCCATCAGGATCAGCCTCGATCCCCAGAGCACGGCGCGGCTCACCGCAACCGCCTGGCGCTGACCGCCGGAGAGGCCGGCCACCGGCGTCCGGAGCGACGGCAGCGTGACCGACAGGGACTCGAGCGTCTCCGCAGCCGCTCGGTACATCTCGGGTTCTTTGAGCCGTCGCAGCGGACCGATCAGAGGCTTGGCCAGCGACTCACGACCGAGGAACAGGTTCGAGACCACGTCGAGGTTCTCGCAGAGGGCCAGATCCTGGTAAACGGTGGCGATGCCCAGTGCGGCGGCGGCATGAGGAGTGCCGAGCTTGACCGGCACTCCTCCGAGCTCGAAGTCGCCGCTGTCGGCGCGAACACTGCCCGCGATGATCTTGATGAGGGTGGACTTGCCCGCTCCGTTGTCTCCGACGATGGCGGTGACCTGCCCGGGACAGGCCTCGAAGTCGACGCCGTTCAAGGCCATGACTGGTCCGTACTCCTTGACCACGTCGTGTAGTCGAAGGAGCGGTTCCGGGCCGACCGGACGGGCAGCCACGCTCACTAGTGCGGGCAGTCTCCGGCCGGGATGCCGCTACAGATTGCTGACCACGTTGCCCCGCCGTCGTTCACCACCGCCGAAACGTTGGCCTTGGTGATCACCTGTGGAGTCAGCAGGACCGAAGGGATGCCGATCGTCCCGTTGCTGACCGTCGTTTTGGCAACCTGCCGGACGATCCCGCTGTCTCCAGTGGCCAGGCCGACAGCGACCTTGGCAGCAGTCTCGGCCTCCTGCTTGATCGACTTGTATACGGTCATGGACTGGGTTCCGGCCAGAATGTCGCCCAGCCCGGCGTCGGTGGCGTCCTGCCCTGTGACCAGGACATTGCCGGCCAGGTGCTGTGCGGTCAGCGCCGCGATGACCCCTCCCGCAATCCCATCGTTGGGCGAGAGCACGGCCTGAACTTGGTTGTGCAAGGCGGTCAGCGCCGCCTCCATCTCCTGCTGGGCGGTCGCCGGGTTGAACTGCGGCGTATCGGCCGAGTACCCCAGCTTCAGTTGCCCAGACGAGAATGCCGGCTGGAGAGCGTCGAGAGCGCCCTGCTTGAAGTTGCGTCCGGTCTCCGCGGACTGATCGCCGTTGATCATCACCACAGTCGAGCCCTTGGGCAGCTTGTCGACCAAGTACTGACCTTGCAGCCTGCCCACCGTGGTCGGGTCGAAGGAGACGTAAAAGTTAACGTAGGTAGTCCCAGTGAGCTGACCATCATAGGAAACGACCGCGACGTGAGCCGCCTGCGCCTTGGCCGCGATCGCGACCCCGGTAGTTTGGTCCAAGGGGGAGATGACCAACACCTTAGCGTGGTTGGTGATCGCGTCTTCCGCCTGGGAGATCTGGGTAGCGTCCGACCCCTCAGCGTTGTCTGCGATCACGTTGATATTGGGGTCCAGCGCATGTGCCGCGGCGATGAAGTCAGGCTTGTCCTGGTTCTCGAAGCGACTGGCGCACGTCGAGCAAGGCATGAGGAAGGCGACAGTCGCCGCCCCACCGGGCACAGTTGACGATGACTGCCCGGTAGTCGCCGTACTGCCGCACGCGGCGGTCATCAGAGCGCCTCCCGCCACAAGGGAAAGAAGACTACCGAAACGAACGTATCGGGGTCCCATTGCGCTCCTCCTCATCCTCGCGGATGCAGTTCTGTCCTCACCTGCATGTCGAAACACGGACTCATGTCGGGCTGGCCGCGTACACGCGCGAAAGACGGCGCGGCTGGCGCTCACCCCCTGAATTCAGCACGCGGTCAGCGACCAAGGTGGCGGCACCCAGAGCGACGGCGTCTGGCCCAAGCTGGCCAAGCTGGATGTCAAGGCGAGCGGCGGGATGGCGGAGGCTCTCGCCCGCCAGATGGGCGCGAATCGTATCGAGCACAGCGGGCCCGAGCCGAACCCCCGCCCAGCCGCCGATCACGACGCGCTCCGGATCGAACAGGTTGACTAGGTTTCGCACCCCTTCGGCGAGGTAGCGTGCTGTTTCATCAATGACGCGAAGCGCCACCCGGCTGTGCACGCTTGCATCCAGCAGGGCAACCAAGTCGTCCTCGGCGGCAGCCCCGACCCGGACGACCCGTCGGCTCTCACGCGCCCAGCGATCCAGAATCGAGCCGGCGCCCACGTAGGCCTCGAGACACCCGCGGGCGCCGCACCGGCAGCGCCGACCGCCGATCACAATCGTTGTGTGTCCCCATTCCCCGGCGCTTGACGTCGCGCCTCGGTACAGGACCCCGTTGGCGAAGATGGCCGCGCCCACACCGGTCCCGAGAAGGGCGATGACAGCGTGGCGGGTGCCTCGCCCGGCACCAAACCACATCTCGGCCTGGCCCATCGTCTTGGCACCGTTCTCAATGACAATTGGGAGATCGGTTGTGGCGCGAAGCAACTTGACCAGCGGTACCGAGCGCCAGCCGAAGGCGGGCGCGTAGACGAGCGGCTCCGCTCCCCCCGCGACGACTCCAGGCACGCCGACGCCTATCCCGACAACCTTGTTGGTCCCGCCCAGCTGATGGAGAACGTCCGCGAGCCCTTCACCGACCGAGCGCACCACCACCTCCGGGGTGTGCGTCTCGCCGAGGGGGCACTCGACCCGCGCCACCCTCGTCATCGCGAAGTCAAACGCCTCGATGCGGATTTTGGTCTCCCCGACGTCGATCCCAACAAAGACACCAAAGTCGGGATTGACTCGCAGAAGCACCGCCGGACGCGCGCCGTTAGACGGTTCTGTGCCTGCCTCCACGACCGCGCCTTCCTCAAGTAGCTCGGCGACGACATTGGTGACCGTCGCGCTCGAGAGTGCGGTGGACCGAGCCATAGACACGCGGCTCGTCGTTCCCCCCAGGAACAACTCCCGCAAAATCAGCCCTCGGTTTGCCCGGCGGAGATCGGCAACGGTCTCGTGACGCGCCATGGTGGCTCGCACCTTAATTTAAGGCGTGAATCTTGTCAAGTGCGGCTTTGCGCCGCCGCAGCGCCTGGAGCCGGCTGATAGCGCGGAGCTAACCCCGAGAGCCCCGCTGAAACCACCGCACTCGAACTCCCCGAGAGGGCCGGATTCGTGTGTGCGGCGGCACTCTCGGACGAGGATTTTCCGCCGAATTATCGAGGTGGCGGGAAGGGGGGGATTCGAACCCCCGGAGGGACTTAACATCCCTCACCCGCTTAGCAGGCGGGCGCTTTCAGCCTCTCAGCCACCTCCCCGCGGAGACCGCCAGTATATGTAGTGTGGGCCGGCTGAAACGCCAATCGGAGGACGCTGTGGCATGCGCTGGGTGACGTTTACGCACGCTGCGGACGGCGGGGACCGCACCGGACTGGTCGTCGATTCAGTTGTGCACGCGCTGCCCAGCGGCGAGACGTTGCTCGGCCTGCTCGGCGACGACGGCGAGCGACTCGCGGCAGCCGGCGATCGAGCTCGTCGCGACCCCGCTGACATCGTCCCGCTCGACGACGTCGTGCTCCGGGCTCCGATTCCGCTTCCTCCGACGGTGCGCGACTTCTACGCGTTCGAGCAGCACGTCAAGACCGCACGTCAACGACGTGGCCTTGACATGGATCCCGACTGGTACGAGCTGCCCGTCTTCTATTTCAGCAATCCATACGCCGTCGTCGCTGACGGCGCGGATGTCGCCGTGCCGCCGGGGAGCGAGGAGCTCGATTTCGAGCTGGAGGTTGCCGCGATCATCGGGCGCGCCGGAAGTGACCTCTCGCCTGCGCAGGGCGAGCAGAGCATCGCCGGGTTCTGCATCCTCAACGACTGGAGCGCGCGCGACATCCAGCGGCGCGAGATGAAGCTGAGCATGGGCCCGGTGAAAGGGAAGGACTTCGCGACCAGCCTGGGTCCCGTGCTGGTCACACCGGACGAGCTCGAGGATTCTCGCAGCGGCCACGCCTACGACCTCACCATGTCGGCGACCGTCAATGGGCGCGAGTACTCGCATGCGTCGCTCGCGGAGATCTACTGGGGCTTCGGCGAGATGATCAGCTACGCGTCACGGGGTACACGGGTTGAGACCGGGGACGTCATCGGGTCCGGCACCTGTGGCACGGGTTGCATCCTCGAGCTCGCGCTCGTCCATGGCGGCGACGCCTATCCATGGCTGAAGCCGGGCGACGAGGTCGTCCTCAGTGTGGATAGGCTGGGCAGCCTGAGCAATCGCATCGTCGCCGGTGCACCGTTGCGGCCGCTGCGATGACCGACCCCGCAGCGGCGTTCCTCCGTCGCCTGGACGCCGTGGAGACTCGCCTCCAGGCCCACGGGGACGCTGAGACCGCGCCGGACGCGCTCACCGCGCCGGACCCACCAACGGGAGAGCGCTGGGAGGGTGGACAGGTCTGGGCGCACGTCGCCGAGTTCATCCCCTACTGGCTGGGGGAGGCCGAGCGGGTGGTCGCACGTGGCCGCCAGCAGCCGGTGGACTTTGGGCGCACCAAATCGGACCCTGCGCGGGTGGCGGCCATCGAACGCGATCGCGACCGCGATCGGCGGCTGCTCTGGAATCGGATCGCCGGCGACATTGCCGGACTGCGTGCCTTCCTCAGCACCCTGGAGCCGCCGGCCTGGGCGGCCAGAGGGACCCATTCCACGCTCGGGGAGATGGATCTCAGCGGCATCGTCGACGAGTTCCTCGTCGGCCATCTCGAGCAACACGCCGACCAGCTCGATGGCCTCGTGAGCGCCGGAAGCTGACCCTTGTGATTCGTCCCCGGGTAGGGGACACTTGCGGCCCATCTTGGAGGGGATGGTCCCTATGGCGTCTGTTCTGTTCGCCGACGACGATCCCGACATCCGCGCCCTGGCGAGCCAGCTGCTCGGGCGCCGCGGCCACCACGTCGTCACGGCCGGCAACGGCACCGAGGCGATCATGCTGCTGACCGAGTTCAGTCCCGACATGGTCATCACGGACCTCAACATGCCCCAGCAGGATGGCTCCGCGGTGTGCCGCGCGGTGCGGGAGTCGCAGCGGCTCAGTCACATCCCGGTGGTGCTGATCACCGCGCTCCCGGAGGACGACCTGCGGGTGCTACAGGCTGTCTCGGAGTGCCGCGCGGTGGTCATCGCCAAGACGGACATCGTCCGCCTCGCCGACCTCGCCGACCTACTGGTGTCGAGCGCGGCCTGAGCAGCGCTGCCGGCGCGATATCCTGACCCGCACACGGAGGGATGCCGGAGCGGTTGATCGGAGCGGTCTTGAAAACCGCAGGCCCCGCCAAGGGCCCGGGGGTTCGAATCCCTCTCCCTCCGCCA
>DATBEL010000062.1:0-22562 GCA_036276135.1 Candidatus Dormiibacterota bacterium | reverse complement strand
ATCCGTGATCTTTCCGTAGTTGTGACGGGTGGAAGGTCTGGAAGCAGTCAAAACCATGTGCTAAAGTTCCCTCGACAAGGTGGGCGCGCGGGTACCGACGGTCACGGGCACAAGGACGTATCGTACCAAAGCCCGGCCGATCGGCGCCGCTTGGTCTCTTGCACCCATCCGAGATCGGTTGTACCCCGATTTGATCTCGCCCAACCCGGGGCGGGAGTGGGTCTGGGGCACATCCTCTGGCGCTCAAACAGGCTTCGCGGGCGTCTGCGTCGCTGCGAGCTCGCCACTGGCGAGCCCTCCGCTCCTTCGCCCGCTGCAGAACTCGCTCCAGAGGATGTGTCCCAGCCCCACTCCTTGCGTTAGGCAGGTCTGCGGGCGGTGGCCCCGCTTCTCGCCTGGGTCGTTCCCCGCGGATGGCGCCCGTAGTAGTCACTGCTCTGGCTTGGACGTGCTCACGAGAGGGGGCTAGTGGAAGGTTGGTGGCAGCTGCAAGAGGGAGGGGCCGGGGCGGCGGCGACAGTGAATTCTGCAGCAGCCCGAGGAGCGGAGAAGTCGCCGGTGGCGACTTCGGAGTGACGCCAACGGCTGCGAAGCTGAGCGGTCGCCGCTGCCCTGGCGCCTCCCGGCTTCTTTGGACCCGCCGACCTTATTAAGGCTACGGCCCCTGCTCATCCGCACCCAACGCTCGCAGGATGCAGAACTCGTTGCCTTCGGGATCGGCGAGCACCACCCAGGTCTGCTCGCCCTGGCCGATGTCGGCGTGGGTGGCGCCGAGGCTGAGGGCTCGCCGGACCTCGGCCTCCTGGTCGTCGGGGCGCAGGTCGAGGTGGAGGCGGTTCTTGATGGTCTTGGCCTCGGGGACAGCCAGGAAGAGGAGGTCGCGGCCCTCGGGGCCGAAGTCGAGCCAGTACTCCGTTCCGTCGCCTCCCGGTTCGGATTGCAGCGGCATGCCCAGCAGCTCGGCCCAGAAGGTGCCGACCCGCCGGGCGTCGGTGCAGTCGACCACGGTGGACTGGAAGGTGAGGCTCACGCGCGTATTAAAAGGAAAGAGGCCCGCGCCACGGTGGCGGGGCCTCTATATCGGACTTCGAGCGTCAGCGGATCTCGACCGCGGCGCCGGCGTCGCGGAGCTTGCCGGCCGCGGTCTCGGCATCCTCGCGGGAGACGCCCTCGCGGATGGCCTTGGGCGCGCCATCGACGAGATCCTTGGCCTCCTTGAGGCCGAGCTGGGTGATCTCGCGGACCGCCTTGATGACGTTGATCTTGGCGTCGCCGACGCCGGTGAGCACCACGCTGAACTCGGTCTGCTCCTCGGGAGCGGCCTCGGCGGCGGCAGCGGCGGGGGCTGCAGCGGCGGCGACGGGCGCGGCCGCCTTGACGCCGAGCTTGTCCTCCATGAGCTTCACGGCGCTGACGACGTCGAGGACCGTCCAGTCCTTGAGCGCGTCGACGAAGTCCTCGGGGGTGATGGTCTTGGTTGCCATGTCTTCAGTTCTCCTGGGACGCGGCTACGCTGCCGCGGCGAGTTTGTCGCGGTACGCCTCGAGCGTGGACGCGAAGGTGGATGTGATCGAGTCCAGCGTGCCGGCGAGCTGGGTCAGCGGCGAGAGCAGGGTGCCGGCGAGCTGGGCGAGGAGCGCGTCGCGGGACGGCAGCTCGGCGAGCATCTTGACGCCGTCCGCATCGAGGACCTGGCCCTCGACGAGGCCGGCGACCGACGGCAGGCGCTTGTTGATGCGGAAGTAGTCGCTGAGCACCTTGGCGGGGACGGCGAGGTCGCCATAGCCGATGGCCAGGCCGACCGGTCCGATCAGGGCATCGCTGAACTGCGGGATCCCGGCTGCCTCGGCCGCGCGGCGCGCCAGCGTGTTCTTGACGACCACGTAGTCGACCCCCTGGCCGCGCAGCTGGGCGCGGAGCTCCTCGAGCTGATGCACCGTCAGCCCGCGGTAGTCGGTGACCACCGCGGAGGTGGCCCGGGTCATCTTGTCGGACAGACGCTCCACCGCCTCCCGCTTGCGCGGGCTGGCGCGGGTGCCGCTCTCGTTGGCGGCGTTGACTGCCATGCGGTTCCTCCTGTTGCGGAGCCTCCGGCGACACCCACCGCTGTGTGAGGTGGGCATCTGCGGTATGCACCCCGCGGGGCGCAGAACCGCTCCGCTCACTCACCTGTCGCAGGAGATTGAGGAGCACTGCGCCCCGCCTGCGGTCTCTGGCGAGATGGTTGCCTCGACGGCACCATGGACTGGTTTGCGCAGGCGAGGATAGCATTCGTCCGCCCGCCACCGACCCACGCCCGGAGGTCTGACCATGCTCCTCGAAGGACGTCGAACCCTGATCACCGGCGCCTCGAGCGGGATCGGCAAGGCCACCGCCCAGCGGTTCGGCGCCGAGGGCGCGTCAGTGTGCGTCAACTACTACTCCGACCAGGAGAAGCCCGCCGCCGACGCCGTCTGCGCGGAGATCGACCCCGGCGGCAAGCGCGCCTTCAGCCACCAGGCCGACGTCGGCGACGAGGCGCAGGTCACCGCCATGGTCGCCGCCGTCGTCGAGCGCTTCGGCGGCATCGACGTGCTGGTCAACAACGCCGGCATCGAGAAGCAGGTGCCCACCCTGGAGATGCCGCTCGACCTCTGGAACGCCATCCTGCGGACCAACCTCACCGGCGCCTTCCTCTGCCTGCGCGAGGCGGGCAAGCACATGGCCGACCAGAAGAGCGGGGTGATCGTCAACATGAGCTCGGTCCACGAGTTCATCCCCTGGCCGGGCTTCGCCCACTACTGCGCCAGCAAGGGAGGCATGAAGCTGCTCACCCAGACGGTGGCGCGCGAGTGGGCCCCGCTGGGCATCCGCTGCCTCAACGTCGCCCCCGGCGCGATCGCCACCCCGATCAACAACTTCGTCCTCGACGACCCCGAGGCCAGGCACATGGTGGAGGAGGAGATCCCGCTGGGTCGCTTCGGCCAGCCCGAGGAGATCGCCGGGGCTGTGGCCTGGGCGGCCAGTGACCAGGCGGCCTACGTGACCGGGACCACGCTGGTGGTGGACGGCGGGATGTCGACCTATCCCAAGTTCATCTGAGGCCAATCGCGAGTTTGACGAGTCAACCAGTCCGCTGGTAGGATCTCCGTTCGCGCCATCGGGGCGCCGTTGTATTCGCGCGCAGTTCGATTGGACTGTGCTGTTCATCTGAGATCGGAGTAGCGTGCCCACCATCCAGCAACTGGTCCGCAAGGGCCGCCGGACCGCGGTCAAGAAGACCAAGGCGCCGGCGTTGCGGGGTTGTCCCCAGCGACGCGGCGTGTGCGTGCGCGTCTACACGACCACCCCGCGCAAGCCCAACTCGGCGCTGCGCAAGGTGTGCCGCGTCCGGCTGACCAGCAAGGTGGAGGTCACCGCCTACATCCCCGGCATCGGCCACAACCTCCAGGAGCACTCGGTGGTGCTGGTGCGCGGCGGCAAGGTGGCCGACCTCCCCGGGGTGCGCTACCACGTGGTCCGCGGCACCCTGGACACCGCCGGGACCAAGAACCGCAAGCAGGGCCGCAGCAAGTACGGGGCCAAGCGCGAGAAGGCGGCCAGGTAGATGCCCCGTCGCGCCCGTATCCAGAAACGGACCATCCTGCCCGACCCCATCTACGCCAACTCGGGGCTGGCCAAGTTCATCAACTGTGTGATGCTCGCCGGCAAGAAGAGCACGGCCGAGAAGATCGTCTACGACGCGTTCGAGAAGATCCGCCACTCGCAGCGCCGCGAGCCGCTCGACGTCTTCGACCAGGCGATGCGCAACGTCACCCCGGTTCTCGAGGTCAAGCCCAAACGGGTCGGCGGCGCCACCTACCAGGTGCCGGTGGAGATCCGCCACGACCGCCGCGCCGCCCTGGCGCGCCGCTGGATCATCCGCTACGCGCGGGCCCGCAACGGCAAGAGCATGGCCGACAACCTCGCGGGCGAGCTGATGGACGCGGCCAACGGGGTCGGGGCCTCGATCAAGCGCCGCGAGGACACCCACAAGATGGCCGAGTCGAACAAGGCCTTCAGCCACTTCCGGTACTGAGCCGATGCCACTCATTTCCACCGATCTCTGCGTCAGTGGCTCCGCGCGCTCGATCACGCACGTCGAGTGCGCTCACGCGCGTGCTCGCCACTTCCGTGATCTCGGCGGCCTGAGCGGCATCTCCCGCGATCCCGAGGCTGTGTAGTGGCCATCGCAACGCGTGCGTTCCCGCTCGAGAAGACCCGCAACATCGGGATCATGGCCCACATCGACGCGGGCAAGACCACCACCACCGAGCGCGTCCTCTTCTACACCGGCCGCATCCACAAGATGGGCGAGGTGCACGAGGGCCTGGCGACGATGGACTGGATGGTCCAGGAGCAGGAGCGCGGCATCACCATCACCTCGGCCGCGACGGCTGCGGAATGGCGCGACCATCGCATCAATATTATCGATACACCCGGGCACGTGGACTTCACCATGGAGGTGGAGCGCAGCCTCCGCGTCCTCGACGGCGCCGTCGCCGTGTTCGACGCTGTGGCCGGGGTCGAGCCGCAGTCGGAGACGGTCTGGCGCCAGGCGGACCGCTACGACGTGCCCCGGATCTGCTTCATCAACAAGATGGACCGCGTCGGCGCCAACTTCTACGCGTCCGTGGACAGCATTCGCGTGCGCCTCGGCGCCCACCCGGTGTGCGTCCAGCTGCCGATCGGCTCGGAGGCCGACTTCAGGGGCGTCGTCGACCTGGTGAAGCAGGAGGCGATCATCTACACCGACGACCTCGGCACCACCAGCAGCCGCTCGGAGATCCCCGCCGACATGGTCGACAAGGTGGCCGAGTACCGGCACATCCTCCTCGAGGCTGTTGCGGAGTGCGACGACGAGCTGATGATGAAGTACCTCGATGGCGCCGAGCTGACCACCGAGGAGCTGATCCGCGGCATCCGCGCGGGAACGGTGGCCACCAAGATCGTCCCCGTGCTGTGCGGCAGCGCGCTCAAGAACAAGGGCGTGCAGCCGATGCTCGACGCCGTCGTCGACTTCCTGCCCTCCCCGCTGGACAAGCCGGCGATCGAAGGCCTGCGCAACGACAAGCTGGAGACGCGCCACGTCAGCGATGAGGATCCCTTCTCGGCGCTGGCCTTCAAGATCGCCACCGACCCGTTCGTCGGCAAGCTCACCTTCTTCCGCGTCTACAGCGGCATCCTGCGCAGCGGCAGCTACGTCTACAACGCCACCAAGGGCGAGCGCGAGCGCGTCGGCCGTCTCCTGCAGATGCACGCCAACCACCGCGAGGAGATCGAGGAGGTTCGCGCCGGGGACATCGCCGCGGCGATCGGCCTGCGCAAGACCACCACCGGGGACACGCTCTCCGACGAGCGCCACCCGATCATCCTCGAGTCGATGAGCTTCCCGGAGCCCGTCATCTCAGTGGCCGTCGAGCCGAAGACCAAGGCCGACCAGGACAAGATGGGCATCGCCCTGCAGAAGCTGGCCGAGGAGGACCCGACCTTCCGGGTTCGCTCAGACGACGAGACCGGCCAGACGATCATCAGCGGGATGGGCGAGCTCCACCTCGAGATCATCGTCGACCGCATGCTCCGCGAATTCAAGGTGGACGCCAACGTCGGCAAGCCGCAGGTGGCGTACCGCGAGACGATCACCGCCAAGGCGCACGGCACCGGCCGCTTCGTCCGCCAGTCCGGTGGCCGCGGCCAGTACGGCCACGTCGAGCTCGAGCTCGAGCCCAACGAGACCGGCAAGGGGTTCGAGTTCATCAACAAGATCGTCGGTGGCTCGGTGCCCAAGGAGTACATCGCGCCGACCGGTCGGGGTATCGAGGACACGCTCAGCAACGGCGTGCTCGCCGGCTACCCCGTGGTCGATGTCAAGGTGACGCTCGTCGACGGCTCGTACCACGACGTCGACTCCAACGAGCAGGCGTTCTCGATCGCCGGCTCGATGGGCTTCAAGGACGGCATGCGCAAGGCCAAGCCGGTGCTGCTCGAGCCGATCATGAAGGTGGACGTCAGCATGCCGGAGGAGTACATGGGCGACGTCATGGGCAACCTGTCAGGGCGGCGCGGCACCATCCTCGGGATGGAGGGGCGCGGAACCTCGCAGATGGTGCATGCTCACGTGCCCCTTGCCTCGATGTTCGGCTACTCCACCGAGCTGCGGAGCATGACCCAGGGACGCGCCACCTATTCGATGGAGTTCGACCACTACCAGGCTCTTCCCAACAGCATCGCGGAAGAGATCATCGCCAAGTCCAAGTCATAAGCAGCGGAGACATCAGAGGCAGAGATGGCCAAGAAGAAGTACGACAGCAGTAAGCCCCACGTCAACGTCGGCACGATCGGCCACATCGACCACGGCAAGACCACGCTCACCGCGGCGATCACCAAGGTGCTCGCCGAAAAGGGTGGCGCGGAGTTCCGTTCGTTCGACTCGATCGACAACGCTCCCGAGGAGAAGGCGCGCGGCATCACCATCGCCACCGCCCATGTCGAGTACGAGACCGACAAGCGCCACTACGCGCACGTCGACTGCCCCGGCCACGCCGACTACATCAAGAACATGATCACCGGCGCCGCCCAGATGGACGGCGCCATCCTGGTCGTGGCCGCCACCGACGGCCCCATGCCCCAGACCCGCGAGCACATCCTGCTGGCGTACCAGGTCGGCGTGCCCTACATCGTGGTCGCGCTCAACAAGGTCGACGCGGTGGACGACGAGGAGCTGCTCGAGCTGGTCGAGCTCGAGGTTCGTGAGCTGCTCAGCAAGTACAACTTCCCTGGCGACGACACGCCGATCGTGCGCGTCAGCGCACTCAAGGCGCTCGACGGCGACAAGGAGGCGGCCGACGGGATCGTCAAGCTGATGGACGCCGTCGACAGCTACATCCCGGTGCCCGAGCGGCCCGTCGACAAGCCGTTCATGATGCCGATCGAGGACGTGTTCTCCATCGAGGGTCGCGGGACCGTGGTCACCGGCCGCATCGAGCGCGGCATCGTCAAGGTCAACGAGCCCGTCGAGATCGTCGGCATCAAGGACACCACCAAGACCGTCGTCACCGGCGTGGAGATGTTCCACAAGCTCCTCGACGCCGGCGAGGCGGGCATGAACGTCGGCTGCCTGATCCGCGGTGTCAAGCGCGAGGACGTCGAGCGCGGCCAGGTGCTGGCCAAGCCCGGCACGATCACGCCGCACACCAAGTTCAAGGCGCAGGTGTACGTGCTCAGCAAGGACGAGGGTGGCCGGCACACGCCGTTCTTCAACGGTTACCGTCCCCAGTTCTACATCCGCACCACCGACGTCACCGGGACCATCAGCCTGCCCGAGGGCCAGGAGATGTGCATGCCGGGTGACAACGTGGAGATGGGCATCGAGCTGATCACCCCGATCGCCGTCGAGGACGGGATGCGCTTCGCCATCCGCGAGGGTGGCCGCACCGTCGGCGCCGGCGCCGTCACCAGCATCGACAAGTAGGCGACAGGAACAGAGGAATCGGTTTCACCTCATGGCACAGAAGATTCGCATCCGCCTGAAGGCGTACGACCACAGGGTCCTGGACCAGGCCGCGTCGAAGATCGTCGACACGGCGACGAGGACAGGCACCCGCGTGGCCGGACCGGTTCCGCTGCCCACCACCATCAACAAGTACACCGTGGTCCGCGGTCCGTTCATCGACAAGGACTCGCGCGAGCAGTTCGAGATGCGCACCCACAAGCGCATCCTCGACATCCTCGACCCCAACCCCAAGGTGGTCGACGCCCTGATGCGTCTCAACATGCCCAGCGGCGTCAACATCGAGATCAAGCTCGGAGACCAGCGTGGCTAAGGGATTGCTGGCCCGCAAGGTGGGCATGACGCAGATGTTCACCGAGCGAGGCACCGTGGTCCCGGTCACCGTGCTGGAGTCGGACTCCTGCACGGTGGTGCAGCGCAAGTCCACGGCGACGGACGGCTACGAGGCGGTGCAGATCGGCTTCGGTGAAGTGCTGGCCAAGCGCGTCAACAAGCCGTTGAGCGGCCACTTCAAGCGTGCCGGGGTGCGCCCGCTGCGCCGGCTCACCGAGCTGCGTGACGCCGGCGAGGCCGAGGTCGGGGCGCGGCTGACCGTCGAGATGTTCAGCGCCGGACAGCTCGTCGACGTCACCGGAACCAGCCAGGGCAAGGGTTTCTCGGGCACGGTCAAACGCCACGGCTTCAGCCGCGGCCCGGTCAGCCACGGTTCGATGAACACCCGCCAGCCCGGCTCGATCGGCTCGGTGGACGCGGCGCGCACGTTCAAGGGCGTGCGCATGTCCGGTCAGTTCGGCAACGTGCGTCGCACCGTCCGCCACCTCGAGGTGGTGCGCGTCGACGGCGAGCGCAACCTCCTGCTCGTCAAGGGAGCCGTGCCCGGCCATCGCAACGCCGTCGTCCTGATCCGGCCCAGCGACCGCGAGGAGACGCTGTAGTGGCGAGTGTCCCCGTCGTCGACCAGTCCGGCACCGCCACCGGTGAGCTGGAGCTGCCCGAGTCGATCTTCGGCGGCCAGGTGAACACGTCGGTGATGCACCAGGCGCTGCTGCGCCAGCTCGCCAACGGGCGCCAGGGCACGCACGACACCAAGAACCGCACCGAGGTGCGCGGCGGCGGCAAGAAGCCGTGGCGCCAGAAGGGAACCGGTCGGGCTCGCCAGGGCTCGATCCGCTCGCCGCAATGGGCGGGCGGCGGCATCGTCTTCGGACCCACGCCGCGAAGCTATCGCCAGGAGATGCCGCGCAAGCAGCGCCGCCTGGCCCTGCGCAGCGCGCTCGCCACCAAGGCGCAGGACGGCCACATCAGGGTTCTCGGCAGCTTCGAGCTGGAGGCGCCGCAGACGCGCGCCGTCGTCGACCTGCTCAGGAACATCGAGGCCGGCGCGCGCGTGCTCATGGTCCTCGGCTCGCACAACGAGCTGCTGGAGCGCAGCGCGCGCAACCTCCCCGAGGTCAAGGTGATCCTCGCGGCCAACCTCTCGGTGCGCGATCTGCTCAGCGCCGACACCGTGCTGATGACCGCGGACGCCGTCGAGCACGTCGCGGAGGCGTGGTCATGAGCATCGGCCGCACGGCGGAGCAGGCGGTTCTCGGGCCGGTGGTCAGCGAGAAGTCGTACGCCGCCATGGCCAGCGGTCGCTACGCCTTCCGCTGCGCCAGCTGGGCGACAAAGATCGAGATCGGCCACGCGATCGAAGAGCTCTTCGCCGCCCAGCAGATCACCGTCGTCGACGTCAACACCATCAACGTCCGCGGCAAGGTTCGCCGCCGCTCGCGCGGGCGATCGCGCGTGGTCGGTCACAGCCCGGATTGGAAGAAGGCAGTCGTCACCCTGGCCCCCGGCCAGAAGATCGACGGCCTGTTCGAAGGCGTCTAGAGACATGCCCATCAAGCGCTACAAGCCGACCAGCCCGGGACGACGTTTCATGTCGGTCAGCAGCTTCGAGGAGATCACCAAGAAGACGCCGGAGAAGTCGCTGACCCAGCACCTGCCCACGCACAGCGGGCGCAACAACACCGGCAGCATCACCGTGCGCCACCGCGGTGGCGGCCACAAGAAGCTGTACCGGCTCGTCGACTTCAAGCGCAACAAGCTCGACGTGCCCGGCCGCGTCGCCGCCATCGAGTACGACCCCAACCGCTCGGCGCGGATCGCGCTGATCTTCTACGCGGACGGCGAGAAGCGCTACATCCTGGCGCCGAATGGCCTGTCGGTCGGCGATGCGGTGATGGCCGGTCCCAAGGCCGAGGTGAAGCCGGGTCACAGCATGGCTCTCGCCAGCCTGCCGCTGGGCACGACCATCCACAACATCGAGCTCAAGCTGGGCCGGGGCGGCCAGCTGGTGCGCAGCGCCGGCGGCGCCGCGCAGCTGCTCGCCAAGGAGGGTGGTTTCGCCACCCTGCGCATGCCCAGCGGCGAGGTGCGCCGCGTCGACGTGCGCTGCTCGGCCACGGTCGGCCAGGTGGGCAACGTCGACCACGAGAACGAGACCGTCGGCAAGGCGGGCAAGTCACGCTGGCGCGGCTGGCGGCCGTCGGTGCGCGGCATGACCATGAACCCATTCGATCACCCGCACGGCGGCGGCGAGGGCCGCAGCGGTGCCGGTGGCCACCCACAGACGCCATGGGGCAAGCCGGCGCTCGGCTATCGCACCCGTCACAACAAGTCGACCGATCGCATGATCGTGCGGCGTCGCAAGAAGTAGAGAGATGAGCCGTTCCCTCAAGAAAGGTCCGTTCTGCGATGACCACCTCCTCAAGAAGGTGCAGCAGCTCAACGCCAGCCGCGAGAAGCGGATCATCAAGACGTGGTCGAGGCGCAGCGATGTGTTCCCCGACATGGTCGGCCACACCATCGCCGTTCACGACGGGCGCAAGCATGTGCCCGTGTTCATCACCGAGACCATGGTCGGCCACAAGCTCGGTGAGTTCGCCGCCACCCGCCGCTACCGCGGCCACGGCCACCACACCGAACGCAGCGCGTCGCTCAAATAGGCAAGACGAGGAAATGGAAGTCGTCGCAACCGCCAAATGGATCCGCACCACCGCGCGCAAGGCGCGCCTGGTGACCGCCACCGTCGAGGGCCTGCCCGTCGCCGAGGCGCTGGTCATCCTGCGCTTCACGCCGCGCGCGGCCGCCCACGACGTCGCCAACGTGATCAAGTCGGCGGCGGCCAACGCCGAGCACAACTACAACCTCGACATCTCCACGCTGCGCGTGGCCCGCGTCGAGGTGGAGGCGGCGGCGATCATCAAGCGTTTCCGGCCCAAGCCGCGGGGCATGGCGGGCAGCATCTTCAAGCGCACCGCGCACCTGCGCGCGTTCGTCACCGACGACGAGCCCACGCCGAGCAAGCGGGTCCGCTCCAAGATCCGGATGCCGCGCACCGTGGTGACCGCGCCCTCGGCCGGTCCCTCGCGCGAGGCGCCCGCATCCCGGCGCCGTCGTGGTGGCGCCGCCCGCCCGGCCCCGGCGACACCGACAGCCGAGACGACCACCCCACGCCGCCGTCGCGGCGCCGCCAAGCCGGCCGCCGCCGCCGCCGAGGTCGAGGACACGGCGGTGCAGGCCGCCGTCGACGACAGCGCCGCCGCGGCACCGGACACGCAGGCAATGACCGAGGTGGCCACAGCCGAAGACAACAAGCCGGCCGAGGATGCCGGCGAGGGAGAGATCAACTAATGGGTCAGAAAGTCCACCCCATCGGCTTCCGGCTGGGCGTGTACCGCAACTGGGACGCGCGCTGGTACGCCGACAAGGACTACACCGCGCTCCTCCACGAGGACATCGCCATCCGGCGGTTGATCGGCGGCCGCCTGCGCAACGCCGGTGTGGCACGGATCGAGACCGAGCGCCGTGGCAACGAGCTGACCGTGACGATCCAGACCGCCAAGCCCGGCATCGTCATCGGCAAGCAGGGTGCGTCGGTCGACGCGCTGCGCGACGAGCTCGAGAAGATCACCGGCAAGAAGGTGCGCGTCACCATCCATGAGATCAAGACGCCCGAGCTCGACGCCAAGCTGGTTGCCGAGAACGTGGCCTCGCAGCTGGAGAAGCGCATCGCGTTCCGCCGCGCGCTCAAGCAGACGCTGTTGCGCTCGATGCGCGCCGGCGCCAAGGGCGTCAAGATCCAGGTCAGCGGCAGGCTCGGGGGCGCCGAGATGTCGCGCCGCGAGTGGGATCGCGGCGGCCGCGTCCCGCTGCACACGCTGCGCGCCAACATCGACTACGGCCAGTCGGAGGCCCGCACCACGTTCGGGCGCATCGGCGTGCAGGCGTGGATCTACAAGGGCGACTTCGTCACGGCCACCGGCGAGCCGATCAGCGGCACCGCGGTGCGCGAAGCCGACGACGAGAGCACCGAATCGCTCGAGCGCGCTCCCGCCGCCCCCGCCGTCGAGACGCCAGCCCGGAGCCGTCCCGCGGCGGCCACCGCCGTCGCGGAACCTGCCGAACCCGTCGCTGCGGTGGTTGTCGAGGAATCGCCGGTGCCCCTGAATGTGGATGCCACCGACGAGGTGGCCGATGCCGACGAGACCGACACCGACGCGGACGCCGATGACGACGCCGTCGCGGGCGGCGAGATCTCCGACGACACCGAGAAGGTGCAGAAGCTGGCCTCCAAGCGCAAGGCACCGGCCGCGGCCAAGAAGCCCGCCGGCCGCGCGCCCGCCAAGCCGGCCACCGCGCGCAAGCCGGTGGCGGGCAAGCCGGCAGCTGCCGGCAACTCCGCGGCAGAGGAGGAGTAGCGCCGTGCTCATGCCCAAGCGGACCAAGCACCGCAAGATGCATCGCGGACGTCGTCGCGGCGTCGCCCAGCGCGGCAACAAGATCTCGTTCGGGACCTACGGGCTGCAGGCGATGGGCGTGTGCTGGATGACCAACCGCCAGATCGAGGCCGCTCGGCGAGCCATGACCCGCCACGTCAAGCGCGGCGGCAAGATCTGGATCAGGGTCTTCCCCGACCACGTCATCACCAAGAAGCCGGCCGAGACGCGCATGGGCAGCGGCAAGGGCCAGCCCGAGGGCTGGGTGGCCGTGGTCAAGCCCGGCCGGATGCTCTTCGAGATGTCCGGCGTCTCGCCCGACGTCGCCAAGGAGGCGATGCGGCTGGCCGCCCACAAGCTGCCGATCCGCACCAAGTTCGTGGTCCGCGAGGAGCCCGGCGCCGAGGCGCACGAGGAGCAGGCGGAGGAGGTGACCGCATGACCGCGCGCGCCATCGCGCTCGACAACCTCCGCGCGCTGACCGTGGACGAGCTCGCCGACCACCTTCGCGAGCAGCGCGGCCAGCTGTTCCAGGTGCGCCTCCAGCAGACCATCGGGCAGGTCGAGAACCACCGTCAGATCCGCCTCATCCGCAGGGAGATCGCGCGCACCATGACGGTGCAGGTCGAGTACCGCCTCGCCGCCGAACGCGGCGAACCGCTGCCAGCCCCCGCCGCCACGCCGGCGCGCCGTGGACGCCGCGCCGCAGCCGCCGTCGCCGAACCCGCGCCGGCCCGGGGCCGCCGGTCGCCCGCGGCCGCCAAGGCCGCTGCGGAGAAGCCGGTGACGGCGGAGCCGGTCGCCGACGAGGTGGTCGCCGACGAGCCGGCGGACGATGAGGCCGTGCTCGACGCGGTCACCGACATCGAGGTGGAGCGCGTGCAGCCAGAGCCCACAGACGTTGACGCGGGCGCCGGCGCGGCCGCCGAGGACGACGAGGAAGACAGGAAGAGATGACCAGCACAGAGACAGACACGGTCCTGACCCGGGCGCGCCGCAAGACGCGCGAGGGCGTCGTGGTCAGCGACAAGATGGAGAAGACCCGCATCGTGCTCGTCCAGGAGCAGAAGCCGCACGCCCTCTACAAGAAGGTGGTGCGCATCAACCGCCGCTTCAAGGTGCACGACGAGACCAACGAGAGCGGTGTGGGCGACCGGGTGCGCATCACCGAGACGCGCCCCCTCTCCAAGGAGAAGCGGTGGCGCATCGCCACGGTTCTGGAGAAGGCGAAGTAGGTGATCCAGCAGGAATCCGTCCTCAAGGTGGCGGACAACAGCGGCGCTCGCGAGATCCTCTGCATCCGTGTGCTCGGCGGCAGCTATCGCAAGTACGCGTCCGTCGGGGACGTGATCATCGGCACCGTCAAGGTGGCCACCCCCAACGCCCAGGTGAAGAAGGGCGACGTGGTGCGCGCCGTGGTGGTGCGGACCGTCAAGGAGTACCACCGCCCGGACGGCAGCAACATCCGCTTCGACGAGAACGCCGCCGTGCTCCTCCAGCCGAACAACAGCCCGCGCGGGACGCGCATCTTCGGGCCCGTCGCCCGCGAGCTGCGCGAGCGCAACTTCATGAAGATCGTGAGCCTCGCTCCGGAGGTCCTGTGAGATGAGCGCACGGACAGAACGCCGCACCAGGGTCGCGCTCAAGCATCGCGGCTGGGCCCGCGGGCGCGCCCGCCTGTTCGACATCCGCGCCGGCGACACCGTCGAGGTGATCGCGGGCAAGGACAAGGGCAAGCGCGGCGTGGTGGTGCGCACCATCCCGACCACGCAGCGCATCGTCGTCGAGGGCATCAACCGCCTGAAGCGGCACACCAAGTCGGGCGTGGCCGGCAACATCCAGGGCGGCATCATCGACTTCAACGCGCCCATCGCCTACAGCAACGCGCTGCTGGTGTGCAACCGCTGCGACAAGCCAACCCGCATCTCGCGTGTCAAGCAGGAGGACGGCAGCCTGCCGATCGTCTGCAAGCAGTGCGGCGAGACCTACGTGAGGAATGCGAGCTGATGGCCACCGCAGTCGCCGAACAGCCCCGCCTGCGCCAGCGCTACCAGGACGAGATCGTGCCGGCGCTGGTGCGCGACTTCCGCTATCGCAACGCCATGCAGGTGCCGCGCGTCGAGAAGCTGGTGATCAACATCGGCCTCGGCGAGGCGATCCAGAACGGCCGCGCCATCGACGCCGCGGTCAACGACCTGAAGACGATCACCGGGCAGTCGCCGATCGTGATCAGGGCCAAGAAATCGGTGGCGGCGTTCAAGCTTCGCGAGGGGATGCCCATCGGCGTCAAGGTCACGCTGCGCGGCCGGCGCATGTGGGAGTTCCTCGACAAGCTGGTCAGCGTCACCCTGCCGCGCATCCGTGACTTCCGTGGCATCGATCCCAAGGGATTCGACGGCCACGGCAACTTCACCCTCGGGCTTCGCGAGCAGCTGGTCTTCCCGGAGATCGACTTCGACAAGATCGACAAGCTGCGCGGGCTCGAGGTCTGCATCGTCACCACGGCGCGGACGGACGATGAGGGCCGCGCCCTCCTCGCTGCCTGCGGGATGCCGTTTCGCAAGCCAGGACAGCAACAGTGAACAGAACGCCGCGCGCGTCCGGGGACAGCCCCGGATACGGCGTGGAGAGGTAGCAAGTGGCCAAGAAATCGTTGATCGCCAAGTCGCTGCGGCCGGCCAAGTTCGGCGTCCAGCAGCACAACCGCTGCGGGGTGTGCGGGCGGCCGCGCGCGTTCATGCGCAAGTACGGAATGTGTCGCATCTGCTTTCGAGGCATGGCCTCGCAGGGGCAGATCCCCGGCGTCAAGAAGAGCTCCTGGTAGACGGCCATGATGAGTGACACCATCGCCGACATGCTCACGCGCATTCGCAACGCCAACGCGGCCAACCACCAGACCGTGGCGATCCCCGCCTCGAAGATGAAGGTGGAGATCGCCCGCGTCCTCGCTGCCGAGGGGTTCGTCGACAGCTTCAGCGTCGACGGTGAGGTACCGCAGCAACTTCTCACCATCACCCTGAAGCCGCGCACACCGCGCGGCCGCGCGCTCTCCGGCCTGCGCCGCATCAGCCGGCCCGGCCTGCGCGTCTACGCACGCAAGAGCGAGATCCCCCGCGTCCTCGGTGGTCTCGGCATCGCCATCATCTCCACCTCGCACGGTCTGATGACCGGCCAGGCCGCGCAGCGCGCCGGCCTCGGGGGCGAGGTGGTGGCCTACGTCTGGTAGCCGGCCATGTCGAGAATCGGCAAGCTGCCCATCCCCGTCCCTGCCGGCGTCGACGTCAGCGTCACCGGCAACCACGTCACCGTCACCGGTGGCCGCGGCACGCTCGAGCGCAGCCTGCCCCCGGCGATGATCGTCACCGTCGACGGCGGCATCATCACCGTGGCGAGGCCCACCGACACGACCATCCACCGGGCGATGCACGGGCTCACCCGCACGCTGGTGGCCAACATGGTCGAGGGGGTGAGCACCGGCTTCGTGCGCTGGCTCGACCTCGTCGGCGTCGGCTTCCGCGCCTCCAAGCAGGGTGGTGACCTGGTGCTCACGCTGGGCTACTCGCACCCGATCCGCTACACGCCGCCCGACGGTGTGACCATCGACGTGCCGACGCCGACCTCGATCAGCGTCAGCGGCACCAACAAGGAGGTGGTCGGCCAGGTGGCCGCCAAGATCCGCTCATTCCGCAAGCCCGAGCCGTACAAGGGCAAGGGCGTGATGTACCGGGGTGAGGTCATCAAGCGCAAGGCGGGCAAGTCCGGCAAGGCCGGGAAGGCGAAGTAACCATGCACAGCAAGTTCGACCGTCGCGCCGCTCGCGACCGCCGCCATCGCCGCGTTCGCAAGAACGTCCACGGGGCGCCCGCGCGCCCCCGGCTGGCCGTCTTCCGCAGCCTCAACCACATCGTGGTGCAACTCATCGACGACAGCGCGGGCCGCACCCTCGCCGCGGCGTCGACGCACGACGCCGACGTCCGCAAGGAGTTGAGCGGCAAGGGCAACGCCGCGGTGGCCGGCGCCGCCGTGGTTGGCCGGGTGATCGCCGAGCGTGCCAGGAACGCCGGCGTGACCAAGGTGGTGTTCGACCGCGGCGGGTACCTCTACCACGGCAGGGTCAGGGCCCTCGCCGAAGCTGCCCGTGAAGCGGGACTGGAGTTCTAGACATGGCCATGCGCATGGACCGGCGCGACGACCGCGCCAGCGACCTGCAGGAGAAGATCGTCTCGCTCAACCGCGTCGCCAAGGTGGTCAAGGGCGGCCGGCGATTCTCGTTCAGCGCCCTTGTCGTGGTCGGTGACGGCGCCGGTCGCGTCGGCGCCGGGCTGGGCAAGGCGGGTGAGGTGCCCGACGCCATCCGCAAGGGCGTCGACGACGCCCGCAAGCACATGATCACCGTGCCGATGGTGGGCACCACCATCCCGCACGAGGTGCATTACAAGCTCGGCGCCGCCAAGGTGCTGCTCAAGCCCGCCGTCCCCGGGACCGGGGTCATCAGCGGCAGCTCGATGCGCGCCGTCGTCGAGGCGGCCGGCATCCACGACATCCTCACCAAGTCGCTGGGCACCGACAACCCCATCAACGTGGTGCGCGCGACCATCGCCGCGCTGGCGAGCATGCGCACCCTGCGGGAGGTCGCCGAGCTGCGCGGCCGCACCCCCGAGCAACTGGTCGGCCGCAAGCGCGCCGCGCACATGCTCGGTGAGGACCTGCCGGCAGCAGCGCCACAGCCGGTGAGCCCGTGAGCACGCTGCGGGTCACCTACCGCAAGAGCAAGATCGGCTATGCCGCGGACCAGAAGGCGACGCTGGCCGCGCTGGGGTTGCGCAAGCTCAACCACAGCGTCGACCACCAGAACACCTCGTCGATCCGCGGCATGGTCCACAAGGTGCGCCACCTGGTGAGCGTCAACGGCATCCCGGCGGACACGCCGGAGGGGATGGCCGTCCTCGCCGCCGGGGCGAACGCGGAGACGAGCGCATGAAGCTGCATGAGCTGAAGCCCGCACCGGGCAGCCGCAAGAAGCGCACCCGGGTGGGGCGGGGCATCTCGGCCGGGCAGGGCAAGACCTCGGGCCGCGGCATGAAGGGCCAGGGGTCGCGCGAGAGCAACAGCGTCCCCAAGGGATTCGAGGGCGGCCAGATGAAGGCGTCGATGCGCCTTCCCAAGCTGCGCGGGTTCCACAACCGCTTCCGCAAGGACTACGCGGTGGTCAACCTCAGCAAGCTCAACCGCTTCGCCAAGGACACGATCGTGGACGGCGCCGCCCTGGCCGCCGCAGGCCTGGTCAGCGGTGCCGAGAAGCCGGTGAAGCTGCTCGCCGCCGGCCGCGTCAAGGTGGCGGTGCGCGTCCGCGTGCACCGCGCCTCGGCCGCGGCACAGCAGGCGGTGGTCGCCGCGGGTGGCACCGTCGACCTCCTCGAGGCGGCCGCGCCACCGGCCGCGGGGGCCACCGAGCGGGCGGCGGCGCGGGCGTCCGCTCGCGCTTCGGCGCGCGCCGTGGCCGCGGAGAGGAGGGACACTGAGAGTGACGCCGACGCGGCGGAGGCCGTCACCGAGGCCGCCACGGCCGACGCCGAGCCGGACACCGAGGAGGAGCCGCAGGCGTGAACCTGCTCCAGGCCCTGGGCCAGGCGATGCGCATCCCGGAGCTGCGGCGCAAGCTGGTGATCACCATCGGCCTGGTGCTCGCGTTCCGGGTGCTGGCCAACATCTCGATCCCCGGCGCGTCGCCGGCGGCGCTGCAGGCGCTGTTCAGCAGCAACTCGCTGCTCGGCCTCTTCAACCTCGTCGGCGGCGGCGGGTTGCAGCGCTTCACCATCGTCGCCGAGGGCCTCAACCCCTACATCAACGCCACCATCATCATGCAGCTGATGACCGTGGTCTCCATCCGGCTCAAGGAGCTGAGCAAGGAGGGCGAGCAGGGCCGCAAGAAGATCACCCGCTACACGCGCTGGCTGACCATCCCGCTGGCCGCGTTGCAGGGCTGGGGCTTCCTGGCGCTCTTCACCAACACCAACGCGGTGACCGTGAACGGTGTGCCCCAGGCGATCATCCCCAACGCCACCACCGCCCAGGAGATCGGCATCGTGCTGACCCTGACCGCGGGAACGATCATCGCCATGTGGCTCGGGGAATTGATCACCGAGTACGGCGTGGGCAACGGGGTGTCGCTGATCATCTTCACCGGCATCATCGCCAGGGTGATCCCGTCGATCGGCGACTACGGCACCACCGGTGGCTCGCACGTCATCCAGATCATCGGTGTGGCGGTGATCGCGCTGGTGGTGACGGCGGGGATCATCGCGGTGCAGCAGGCGCAGCGCAAGATCCCCGTGCAGTCAGCGCAGCGGGTGCTCAACCCCCGCACCGGGGCGGCGGCGCAGGGGCGGCGCAACTTCCTGCCGCTGCGCATCAACACCGCGGGGGTCATCCCGATCATCTTCGCGCTGTCGATCATGTTCTTCCCGACCATCTTCGCCAACCTGTTCGCCAGCGCCGGCGGGTTCATCGGCAACGCCTCAGCGTGGATCACCGCCAACTGGCAACCCAACGGGCCCAAGTGGTACATCAACATCGCCTACAACGGCATCTACTTCCTGCTCATCCTCGGCTTCACCTACTTCTACACGGCGGTTGTCTTCGACCCCAACGACGTCGCCGACAACCTCAAGAAACAGTCGACGTTCATCCCCGGCATCAGACCGGGCCGAAGTACCGCGGAGTACCTCGGCCGGGTGATGGGGCGCATCACCCTGGCGGGGGCGCTCTTCCTCGCCATCATCACCGTGGTGCTGCCGCTGTTCACCGCGTTCGCCACGCGCGCTGACCCCACCAGCCTCTACCTCGGTGGCACCGCCATCCTCATCGTCGTGGGCGTGGCGCTCGACACCATGAAACAGATCGAGACGCAGCTGCTGATGCGCCAGTACAAGGGCTTCATCCGGTGATCGCGGTGCTCTTCGGGCCCCCGGGCAGCGGCAAGGGGACCCAGGCCTCGATCATCTCCGAGCGCTTCGGCATGCCCCATATCAGCACCGGCCAGATGCTCCGCGACGAGGTCACCGAGGACACCGAGCTGGGTCGCCAGGTGGGGCCGATCATGGCGACGGGCGGGCTCATCCCCGACGAGACCATGGTGGCCGTCATCGAGCACCGCCTCAGCCAGCCCGATGCCAGCAGCGGGGTGCTGCTCGACGGTTTCCCGCGCACCGTGCCGCAGGCCCGCGAGCTCGACGCCATGCTCGAGCGGACCGGTCGCGAGATCGGTGTGGTGCTGTTCTTCGACGTGCCGGAGAGCGAGCTGGTCAAACGGATCGCCCACCGGGCCGAGCTGGACCATCGTGCCGACGACACGCCGGAGGCCTTCATCGAGCGCATGCGTGAGTACGAGGCCAAGACGGCGCCGGTGGTCGGCTACTACGAGGACCGCGGCACACGCATCGAGTACGTCAACGGCAACCTGCCCATCGATGAGGTGACCGAGTCGATCCTGACAATCTTCGGCCCGACGGTGATGCCCGACGGCGCCGCCCGGGGCGCGGCCTGATGGCCGCCGCCTTCCGCCTCAAGCGTCCGGAGGAGATCGACAAGATGCGCGCCTCCGGGAAGATCCTCGGAGCCTGCCTCGCCCACCTCGCCGCCGAGGTGCGCGACGGGGTCACCACGCTCGACCTCGACGGCCAGGCGGAGACGTTCATCCGCGACCACGGCTGCATCCCCGGCTTCCTCGGCTACCAGGACTTCCCCAACTCGCTCTGCGTCTCGGTGAACGACGAGGTGGTGCACGGCATCCCCGGCAAGCGGGTGATCCGGGACGGTGACCTGGTGTCGCTGGACTGCGGGCTGATCCTCGACGGCTGGTGGGCCGACAGCGGGCTGTCGGTGGCGTGCGGCGAGGCCACCGCCGAGGTGACCGCCCTGATCGAGGTCACCCGCGAGGCGCTCGAGCGGGGGATCGCCCAGGCACGGCCGGGCAACCACATCGGCGACATCGGGCACGCGGTGCAGACGTACGCCGAGGCGCATGGGTACTCGCTGGTCCGCGAATACGTGGGGCACGGCATCGGTCGCGACATGCACGAGGCCCCGCAGGTGCCCAACTACGGGCAGCCGGGAACCGGCAACGAGCTCAAGCCCGGCTACGTGCTCGCCATCGAGCCGATGGTCAACCTCGGCGGAGCCCAGGTGCGCGTGCTCGAGGACGACTGGACGGTGGTGACCGTGGACGGCCGGCTCTCCTGCTACTTCGAGCACACCGTGGCCATCACCGAGAACGGACCCGAGGTGCTCACGCTGCGGCCGACCCACGCGGCGGTGGGGTGAATTTGCCGTGTCAGCCGGCCATTCCGTATACTCGTACGTTGCGGCTGCCAACCAGCCCAATTCGGCACGCCTCAGGCAGAGGCGTGGCTGAGCCCCTGATCGGGAGGGTCATCGAGCCCCTTCCCGACGCGCTCTACCGGGTTGAACTGGACAACGGCCACAGGGTTCTCTGCCATCCGGCCGGAAAGGCGCGCCTCCAAGCGGTCCGCATCCTGCCGGGCGACAGGGTCCGGGTCGAACTCAGCGCCGCCGATCCCGGTCGGGGACGCATCCTCCAACGGCTCGCGTAGCCAGCAACAACGACAACAGAAAGGACAGCAGGAAAGCGATGAAGGTCAGGGCCTCGGTCAAGAAGATGTGTGACCGCTGCAAGATCATCAAGAGGCACGGTGCTGTCCGGGTCATCTGCGAGAACGCCAAACACAAGCAGCGACAGGGGTAGACGGCAGAAGTGGCACGTATCGCCGGCGTCGACATTCCACGCGACAAGCGCATCGAGGTGGCGCTGACGTACATCTTCGGCATCGGTTCGACGACGTCGCGGCGGCTGCTGCAGCTCGCCCAGATCTCACCGGACATTCGCACCCGCGAGCTCACCGACTCCCAGGTCAGCAAGCTGCGTGACCTCATCGCCAAGCAGCTGCAGGGCCGCGTCGAGGGCGACCTGCGCCGCCAGATTGCGCTGAACATCAAGCGGCTGATGGAGATCGGCACGTATCGGGGCCTGCGCCATCGCCGTGGCCTGCCGGTGCGCGGCCAGCGCACCCGCACCAACGCGCGGACCCGGCGCGGTCCCAAGAAGACGGTCGGCGTGCGCCGCAAGAAGAAGTAGGCAGGCATGGCAAAGAAGAAGAAGGTCGTCCGAACCAGGCGCCGCGAGCGCAAGAACGTGGCCGTCGGCCACGCCCACGTGCTGGCGACCTTCAACAACACCATCGTCAGCCTCACCGACCCCCAGGGCAACGTGCTCGCCTGGGGATCGGCCGGCGGCCAGGGCTTCAAGGGCTCGCGCAAGAGCACGCCGTACGCCGCTCAGATCACCGCCGACGGCGCCGCCCGCCGGGCGATGGAGCACGGCCTCAAGAGCATCGAGATCTACGTCAAGGGACCGGGGGCCGGCCGCGAAGCCGCCATCCGCAGCCTCCAGGCCTCGGGCCTCGAGGTGACCGCGATCACCGACGTCACGCCCATCCCGCACAACGGTTGCCGCCCTCCCAAGCGGCGCCGCGTCTAGGACTTCATGGCCAATCAAGCCGGACCCGTCTGCCGCCTCTGCCGCCGCGAGGGCACCAAGCTCTTCCTCAAGGGCAGCAAGTGCCTGACCAACTGCACCTTCGACAAGCGCAACGCGCTGCTTCCCGGCCAGCACGGCCTGGCGCGCCGCCGCAAGACCAGCGACTACGGCATCCAGCTCCGCGCCAAGCAGCGCGCCCGGCGCCAGTACGGCGTGCTCGAGGCGCAGTTCCGCACGTACTTCGCGCGCGCTGAGCGAAGCACCGGCGTGACCGGCACCGTGCTGCTGCAGCAGCTCGAGCGGCGCATCGACAACGTGGTCTACCGGCTCGGCCTCGCCGCCTCGCGTCGCGAGGCGCGCCAGCTGGTCTCCCACCGCCACTTCCAGCTCAACGGTCGCACCATCAACGTCGCCTCGGCGCAGGTTCGCCCTGGGGACGTGGTCGAGGTCCGCGAGCGCAGCCGCAAGCTCCCGCCGATCGTCAACGCGCGTGAGCTCGTCGCCGGTCGCACGGTGCCTGACTGGCTCACCCTCGACGCCTCCGGCGTCAAGGGAACGGTGGTTCGCCTGCCCGAGCGCCACGAGATGGAGCAGACGATCGACGAGCAGCTCGTCGTCGAATTCTATTCCCGATGATGAACATCCAGAGGAGCGACGGCTCCCAGCAGAGCAATGCACGGCGTCGCGGACGCGCACGCCGGCACCCCTTGTG
>DATBEL010000061.1:0-27491 GCA_036276135.1 Candidatus Dormiibacterota bacterium | reverse complement strand
CTGCTGGTGCCGCTGCTGTTCGTCGAGCTGTACATCCTCGTAGTCGGCATGGGGCTGCTGATGTCCGCGCTCTTCGTGTTCTACAGAGACCTCGGCCACGTCTGGGAGATCACGCTGCAACTGCTGTTCTATGCGAGCGCGATCCTGTTCCCCCTGCACCTGATCACCGATCGCTTCGCCTTCGCCGTCATGAACCCGATCGCGCAGATCATGGAGGACATGCGCCGGGCCCTGATCACCCCGGCGATCCCGTGGTCGTCGTCGATCCTCGGATGGCTCATGGTGGTTCCGTGCCTGATCGTCTGCGCCTCCCTGGCCGTCGGGTACCTGGTGTTCCACCGCTCGAGCCCGCGATTCGCCGAGTCCCTGTGACCGGGCTCGCCATCCGCGTCGCCGGGGTGAGCAAGCGCTTTCGGATCCCGCTCGACCACAGCACCACCCTCAAGTACCGGGCCACCCACCCGCGCAGCAGCTCCCGGTATCGCGACCTGCTGGCGTTGAGGGACGTGAGCTTCGACGTCCCGCGCGGTGAGTTCCTCGGCATCACGGGGCCCAACGGCTGCGGCAAGAGCACGCTGCTCAAGATCCTCTCGCGCATCTATGCCCCGGATTCGGGGGAGGTCGAGATCGCCGGACGGGTGTCTCCGTTCCTCGAGCTCGGCGTCGGCTTCAACCCGGAGTTGACGGCGCGCGAGAACATCTTCCTCGGTGGCGCAGTCCTCGGGATAACCCGTCATGAGCTCGAGGACAGGGTGGACAGCATCCTCGACTTCGCCGAGCTGACAGACTTCGCGGACCAGAAGATCAAGAACTTCTCGTCGGGCATGTCGGTGCGGCTGGCGTTCACCGTCGCCATCCAGCCCGGCGCCGACATCCTGCTCATGGACGAGGTGCTCGCCGTCGGTGACGCGCGCTTCCAGGAGAAGTGCTTCGACGTGTTCGCGGACTACAAACGCCAGGGCAAGACGGTGGTGCTCGTCAGCCATGACCTGGCTGCTCTCAACCTGTACTGCGACCGGGTGCTGCTGCTGCAGGCCGGCCAGGTCATCGCCGACGGACAGGCGACCGAGGTGACCGCTCGGTACCGCCGCATCGTCGGTGAGATGTCGGACCGCAAAGAGTCGACGCCCGCGGCGCCCGCCTCAACGGTGACCAACCGATGGGGCACACGAGACGTTGAGATCACGGGCGTGCGCCTGCTGGACCGGAGCGACTCGCAGCACACCATCTTCGCGACAGGCGAGCCCATGACCGTTGCCATCGACTACATCGTCAACGCGCCTGTCCGCGACTACGTCTTCGCGCTCACCTTCAAACGGTCCGATGGGATCGGTATGTCCATACCCGACACCAGGGTCGGCAACTGCCGGATGGACGTCGCGGCACCCGGATCCGCCGGCACCATCTTCTACCGGATACCACAGCTCGGCCTGCTCGGTGCCAGCTACGTTGTGGCCGCGGTCATCTACGACGAGCACCTCAATCACGAGTACGACCACATCGAGGATGCGGCGAGCTTCCGAGTGGTGGACGACCGCGGACGGCCGGGCCTCGTCGACCTCCAGGGACAGTGGCAGCAGCGCGCCGACCCCGTGTTGCATGCGTTGGAGTCGACGCCCGCCACTGCCCCGCGAGAGGCCTGAGGCCCTCAGCGTTCGATGGGCAGAGGATCCAGCCGGATCCTCACTGGGTTCATCTCGCGAAGATGGGGATTCATGTAGGGATCGGGGATGCCGCCCACGCGTCCCCAGCGCTTCCAGAAGCGCTCGTGGTCCTTCAGGGGATCGAGGTCTCCGCGGCTGGCACTCTCATGATGGCGCAGCTCGGCGTGCGGCGTGTAGATGACCAGATACCCTGCGGCCCGCGCGCGCAGGCAGAAGTCGACGTCGTTGTACGCCACCGCGAGGCCCTCGTCGTACCCGCCCAGCTCGTCGAAGACCGACGTCTTGATCATCTGGCACGCACCGCTGACGGCGGTGACATTCCTGATCACGCGCCCCATCCAACCCGCGTCGAGGTTCGCGGCCATGTACCCGCCGCGGACGTTGCCCACCGCGATGCCCTCATGCTGGGGGCGCCCGCTCGGGTAGAGCAGGCGTCCACCCACCACGGCAACCTCCGGTCGCTGCGCCTGCTCGAGGAGCGCCTCCATCCAGTCCCTGCTGATGACGAGCGTGTCGTTGTTGAGCGTGATCATGTAGGACGCATCGATCGACGCGCGCCCGAGATTGATCAGCGAGGAGTAGTTGAACGGGCCCGGGTGATGCACCACTCGGTGGGGCGACCGATCCAGGTACGCGAGGGTGGCGGGATCGGTGCTGCCGTTGTCGATGATGGTGATCGACCAGTTTGCGTACGTCGAGCGGCGCTCGACGCTCTCGATGCACCGCCTCAGCAGGTCGAGACGGTCGCGGGTGGGAATGACGATGGCGACGTGCGGCTCATCGACGACGTCGACCCGGACGTGGTAGGTGCCCAGCTGGCGTCCGAGGCTGACGCTGCCGTGCAGACCACGGCGCTGCAACGCCGCCTCGACCGCGCGTTTGCCCGCCTCGTACGCGTACATCTTCGCCGCGCCGGACAGCGCCACGGAGCCGGGGACCTGACGCCAGGAATACAGCATGTCGGGTACATGGCTCACCCGTCGCGCCTTCTCCGTGGCCCGGAGCAGCAGGTCGTGGTCCTGGGCACCGTCGAATCCCGTCCGGAAGCCACCGGCGGACTCCATCACGTGCTTACGCACCACCAGGAAATGGCACATGTAGTTCACCGACAGCAGGAGGTCGGGCGAGTAGTCGGGTTTGAAGAACGGCCTGCCCAGCGTGCCGTCGGCGAGGAGCAGGTCCTCATCCGAGTAGACGATGTCGGTGTCGGGCGCCTCCCGGATGGTCTCAACCACCCGGTGCAGAGCGTATGGGCGGAGCACGTCGTCATGGTCGAGAAACCCGACGAAATCGCCGCTGGCCAGCGCGACCGCGCTTGCCGAAGCGGCCGCGATGCCGCCATTGCCGGAGCGCATCACCAGCTTGACGCGCGGATCCGCGGCGGCGTACTCGGCGAGGATGCCGGCCACGTGGGGAGCAGTGGAGGCATCGTCGGCGATGCAGAGCTCCCAGTTCGCATACGTCTGGGCGATGACCGACTCGACCGCCGGCCGGATCCACTCGGATCGAGGGTTGTACGTCGGCATGACGATGCTGATCAGAGGAGGGTCGCTCCAACCGCGGCTCTGGATGCGCATCTGGTCGAGCTCGCCCTGGCCGGGCTCGTGCCTCAGCCGCCATTCGTCGTACTCACGCTGGACCAGGCGAGCACGCCCGGCGCCGGTGTTGCGGTGGCGGTCGCGCAGCGCCTGACGCAGCCCGGACGGTCCCTCGGCGGCCAACACAGCGCCCGCACGCCGGACGCGGTACACCGCCCGACCGCGGCGCGTGTCATCCGGGGCGACGGCGGCGAGGCCGCGCCTCAACGCACCGCGGACCTGTGCCAGGACAGGCGTGCCGGAAGGCACGGGGCGTCGATCATCGGAACTGGGCATCTGCTCTCACGGTCAGGCGCACTGCGTGGGGAGGCGCGCGCCGCCAGCTCAGAGTATGCCAATTCACGGCGACTCGACCGCCCCTACACTCCTCGTCCGATGCGGCCCTCCCCAGTCGATGACGGCCGCGCAGCGGGTCGGGCATCCCTTGCGGAGCGCCTGGCGGGGGCGCTGCGCGCGGTGCCGGACTTCCCGCGCACGGGAATCATCTTCCGCGACATCAGCACAGTCCTTGGCGACGCCGCGCTCTTCGCTGAGGCGGTGGAGGCGATGGTGGAGAGCTGGCGCGGGCAGGACATCGACATGGTCGCCGGCATCGAGGCACGTGGCTTCGTGCTCGGCGGACCGGTCGCCTACCTTCTCGGTGCTGGGTTCGTGCCCATCCGCAAGCAGGGCCGCCTGCCCGCCGCGGTGGAGTCCGTCGCGTACGCGCTCGAATACGGCGACGCCGTGCTCGAAGTCCACGCCGATGCGCTCCGACGCGGCCAGCGCGTGCTCATCGTGGATGATCTCCTCGCCACCGGGGGGACCGCTTGCGCCACCATTGAGCTCGTCGAGAGGCTCGGAGCCACCGTGTCCGGGCTCGGCTTCCTCGTCGAACTCGGCGCTCTCGGTGGCGCCGCCGCCCTGGGCGAGCACGATCACCTCTCGCTCGTCACCCTCTGATCGGAGATCACAATGGCCACCATGACCACCACGGACAATGACGTCGCCGACATCGCGCTCGCGGACGACGGCGACCGCCTCATCGCATGGGCCGCCCTCGAGATGCCCGTGGTGCGCCTGATTCGCGAGCGGTTCGAGCGCGAGCAACCTCTCGCCGGCCTGCGCGTGGGCGCATGCCTGCACGTCACCAGTGAGACGGCCAACCTGGCGATCACGCTCAAGGCCGGAGGTGCCGACGTCCGCCTGTGCGCCAGCAACCCGCTCTCGACCAACGACGCCGTCGCGGCAGCGCTGACGGCGCGGCACGGTATCCCCACGTTCGCCGTCAAGGGTGAGGATTCCGCCCGGTACTTCTCTCACATCACCTCCGTTCTCGACGGCCGGCCCAACCTGACCATGGATGACGGCGCCGACCTCGTCGCCGAGCTGCACCGCAATCGCCCCGAGCTGCTCGAGGATGTCCGTGCGGGCACCGAGGAGACCACCACAGGTGTGATCCGCCTGCGGGCCATGGCCGCGGCGGGAGCCCTGCGGTTCCCGATCATCGCCGTCAACGAAGCGCTCACCAAGCACATGTTCGACAACCGGTACGGCACCGGCCAGTCGACGCTCGACGGGCTCATCCGGGCCACCAACATCCTCCTCGCCGGTCGCACCATGGTCGTCTGCGGCTATGGCTGGTGTGGACGTGGGCTGGCCAGCCGGGCCGACGGGCTGGGCGCCAACGTCATCGTCACCGAGGTGGACCCGACGCGCGCGCTTGAGGCCGCGATGGACGGCTTCCGCGTGATGAAGCTCGAAGACGCCGCGCCCATTGCCGACGTGGTGATCACGGTGACGGGCGACATCAACGTCGTCGACCGCATCCACATCGAGCGGTTCAAGGACGGCGCCATCATCGCCAACAGCGGGCACTTCAACGACGAGATCAACCTGGCCGCGTTCGACGACCTGGCGACGGGCGTCACCAAACCGCGGCCATTCGTCGACAGCTACGCCATGCGCGACGGGCGCAACCTGCACGTGCTCGCCGAGGGGCGCCTGCTCAACCTCGCCGCCGCCGAGGGTCACCCCGCCGCGGTCATGGACATGAGCTTCGCCAACCAGGCGCTCTGTGCCGAGCACATCGCCCGTCACCACGCCGAGCTCGAGACGCGTGTCCATGACGTGCCTCTGGAGATCGATCGCGAGGTGGCACGGCTCAAGCTCGAGGCCATGGGCGTGAGGATCGACGTGCTCACCGCTGAACAGGAGAGGTATCTCGCCTCGTGGGAGTCGGGCACCAGCTGAGCGCTGAGCTGCCGAGCCCTCCATGACCAGCACGCCTCTCAAGCTCTACGAGCCCTCGCTGACTGTCCTGCCCAACGGCGTCAGCCTCCTCAACGCACCGTCGGTGTCGCGCAACGTCGGCGTCTTCCTGATCGTGCGCGCCGGGTCACGCGACGAGAGCAAGGACACGTCCGGCCTTGCCCACTACCTTGAGCACATGTTCTTCAAGGGCACATCCAAGCGTCCCACCACGCTCCAGATCTCTCGAGAGATCGATCGCCTCGGCGCCAACACCAACGCGTACACGGACACCGAAGAGGTTGCCTACTACGCCGAGGGCCCGGCGACCGTGCTCGATGACCTCACCGACATCATCACCGACATGCTCACACGCCCTCTGTTCGCCGCTGACGAGGTCGATCGCGAGCGCAACGTGGTGCTCCAGGAGCTGTCGGCGCGCCTCGCCGACCCGGAGGGCTGGATCTGGGACCGGCTCGGCACCGTCGCATTCGGCGGCGAGCAACCGATGGCCTGGTCGGCCGCGGGCTTCCCCGCCGTCATCGAGAAGGCCACGCGCGATCAGCTCCTCGACTATCACCGGTCGTTCTACGCCCCCGAGTCGATGTGCCTGACCATCGCCGGGGGATCGAGCCTGGCCACAGAACGGGCCGCCGAGCTGCTCGCCGACGTGCCCACGGCCAAGCCCCGCCCGCGGGTGCCGGCGCGGTGGGGCATGGGTGAGCGGTACACGTGCAACGTTCGCCCGGTGACCGACCAGGAGGAACCCCAGATCCGGATGGTGTTCGCCGTCCCCGGCATCCCCGCCACCGACGAAGACCGCACCGCCCTCTCGGTGATGACGCACGTCCTCGGCGGCGGCATGTCATCGCGCCTGTTCCATACCGTGCGCGAGCGCAACGGGCTCGCCTACAGCATCTTCAGCCACCACGAGGGCTTCGAGGATGCCGGCGTCTTCGTGATCAGCACCGGCACACGTCCGAAGGACGCACGCCGCGCCACTGAGCTGTCGTTTGCGGAGTTCCGCGCCATGGCCGAGCAGCCGGTGCCCGAAGACGAGCTGGCCGCGGCCAAGTCGGCGATGATCGGCCGTCTGCTGCGCTCGACGGAGACGGCCATCAGCCTGGCCAGGTTCTTCGGCGGACGCTGGCGCGCGCGGCTGCCGATGGAGACGCCCGACTCGCGCGCCGACGCGGTCAGCAAGGTCACCGCCGAGCAGGTGCAGAGAGTCGCGCAACGCATCGTCGCCGGGATGGCCGACGTCCGTCTCGCATTCGTCGGACCGGAGGACCAGGGCGAGGATCTCCTCGCCGCCACCGAGGGCTGACGGCAGGTCGTCAGACGGCGGGCGCCTCGAGCCGGGCGCTCGGCCGCCACAGGTCGGGTTGCAGCGCGCCCAGCACCACAGCGGCAGCAAGTCCGCCGACGAGGATGCCGAGCTCGACGCGCAGCAGCAGCGGTTGCACGGCGAACACCACCACGAAGAACGCCACCACTCCGGCGAGCCAGCCGGCGACAACACCCCGGTACGCGCTGCGCGCGATCAGCCCCTGGCCCAGGGCCTGCGCCGCCATCAGCGCAGTCGAGCTGGCGGCGAGGAGCGCGAGATCCTTGCTGGTGAGTGTGAAATCGGGACCGAACACGAGGCGGAGAACTGCTGGGCCCACCAGCAGCGAGCCGACGACGGCCAACCCGCCGAGAGCCGCAACCAGCAGCAGGAGACGTCCCAGGGTGCGACGGAATTCGGCATGGGCGCCGCGACTGCGCAGCATCGACAGTCGCGGCAGCAGAGCCGCCGTCACCGCCTGGAACAGGAAGAGCGGCACGAAGGCGAGCACCCTTCCGTTGAGGAACGACCCGGCGACGCGCTGCTCTGAAGGCGAGGCCAGCAGCTGGACGACGACGGTGCCGCCGTTGAGCATGAACATGGTGGCGATCGAGGCGAGCAGCAGCGAGCCGAGAGCGGTGGTCACCTCGGCATTCCGCGTCGGGCTTCCCGGGGTGAGCAGTCCCCGTTCGCGCGCCAGCGCGGTGACAACCGCGGCGAACGAGCCGGCCACCAGCGCCAGTCCGTACGGTCCTGGGCTGCTCACATGGGCAGCCGCAAGAGCAGCGCAGAAGCCTGCCCGGTACACGCCCTCGGTGCCGAGGAGCACGCCGTACGCGTGAAACCGCCCGTTGCCGCTGAGCGTGCCGCGTGCGAGATGCTCGGCACAGTAAGCGCTGACGCCCAGGAGCAGCGCGATCATGAGCACGGCATCGCCACCGAGCAGGCGGCCGTCCAGAGGACCGAAGGCCGCCCCCGATCCGACCAGGAGCAGTGCCAGGAATCCCCCGCCGATGAGCGCGCAGCGAGCCACCACCGGACCATCGCCATCGTCGCGGGCGCGCCGCCCGGCGATGGCTCGGCCGAGCTCCTGTTCGAGCGGCAGGAAGATGCCTGGCGCCACCACGAACAGCAGCGCCCAGAACCCGGCGAACGCGGAGTAGCGCTCCGGAGGCAGCGCGTGACCCGCGATGGCCAGGAACACGTACGTGCACACCCCGTTGAGCAGGAGTCCGACTCCGACGCTGATCGCTCCCGCGGGGAGCGGGTTTCGCGCCCGCAGGCCCTGCGGCGCGCTCACGTGCAGGCGTAGTGGAACGGGCGTTTGAGCATCCTGTCGACCGGGCTCAGGAGGTGGAGTGTCATCGACCCGTCCAGGGTCTGCGCCCCCTGCAGACGCCACGCCTGGGTCAGCTGGAAGGCCCCGTCGGCGGCGGTGATCGGCAGCGAGGTGGCCGCGCTCGACTGGCCGTCGCTCTGCTCCCACCGGTAGACGAGGGTGCCGGTGCCGCTGACGGATCCACGGCCGATGAAGACGAAGGTGGTGTTGCACCCGCCCCTGGCCGGCGCCACCGTGAGCGCCGCGTCCGACCCGATCGCCAGAGGGCCGGCTGGATGGGGCGCCTGTGGTTGGCCGAGCACGACGATCCCCGCCACCACGGCGGCCGCGACCAGCAACGCCAGCGCCGCGACGCCGAAGATCCAGCGCCGGCGCGGTCCTCGAGGGTGGGTCGGCGGAGTTGCGCGCTTCTGCCGCCTGCCCTCGACGGCGAGGCCGGCGGCGCCGGCGACGGCGGCGCGCAGGCCCGCGGCGCTGGTGGCGCCGGTGATGTCCAGGGCGGGCTCGAGCACCTGGCGCACCGGCTGGAGGCGGCGGCCGGAGCCGCGCAGCAGCTCGAGGCCGAGCCGTGCCGCGCTGCGCACGTCCGTCTGTGGTCCGGCGCCGGGTGGGGCCGCGGCAGCAGACACCGCGAGCTCCGCGAGCCGCGCCCGCCCATCTGACTCGACAACCACTGTCTCGGCCCCGACCCGACCGTGGAACAACCCGGCGGCGTGGAGTGTCTCCAGCCCGGCGAGAACGCCGTCGATGACCCCCAGCGCTTCGGGTGGGTCCATCTCGCGGCGCCGGAGCAGCGCTGCCAGCGTCGGCGCCTCGGTCCACTCCGCAATCAGCTGGAGCGCACCGTGACCCTGGACGAGGTCGTAGACGGCAACCAGGTGCGGGTCGCGGACCGAGGCGGCGCGGCGGCCGATGCCGGCGAGCCGGTCGACCAACCCCGGGGTCATTGTCAGCTCGGCGCGGATGTCTTGCACGGTGACCCGCAGCCCGGTCCTGCGATAGCGACCATCGCGCAGCGTCCCGCCCCAGCCCTCGCGGAGCGGCGCTCCGACCTCGTAGTCGCGGCGCTGCTCGTCCGACCCCTGCACAGGGCGCGGAGCGGGAGGATCAGGGATAGATGCCACGGACCGCGGTGGCGTCGGCGACGCGTTTCACCGCCACCAGGTAGGCACCGAGCCGCAGTGACACGCGGTGCAGGTCGGCCTGCTCGCACATCTGCATGAATGCGCGTCGCAGGATGCGCTCGAGCTGCCTGTTGATCTCCCCTTCCTCCCAGAAGAAGGATTGGAGATCCTGCACCCACTCGAAGTACGACACGGTGACGCCGCCGGCGTTGGCGAGGATGTCGGGGACGACGACGATCCCGCGGTGTTCGAGGATGAGGTCAGCGTCGGGGGTGGTCGGGCCGTTGGCTCCTTCGATGATCACCGACGCCTCGATGCGTCCCGCATTGCGCGCGGTGACCTGGTTCTCCAGCGCTGCAGGAACGAGGATGTCGATGGGCAGCTCGAGGAGCTCGCTGTTGGTCACGGCCCGCGTGTGAGGGAAGCCGGCGACGCTGCCGTGGGTGTGACGGTGATCGAGCAGCGCCGGCACGTCGAGGCCGTCAGGGTTGTAGATCCCTCCCGAGACATCGGAGACCGCGCAGATGCGAAAGCCCCGCTCGGCCATCAGCTCCGCACTGACGCTGCCGACGTTGCCGAAGCCCTGGATGGCGACCGTGGTGGCGGCGGGATCCCGCTCCAGCCGCTGGCAGATCTCGAGGGCTGAGATGCAGACACCGCGCCCCGTTGCCGAGGGTCTGCCTTCGCTGCCGCCGATATCCAGCGGCTTGCCGGTGACCACAGCGGGGATCGAGTAGCCGGCCTCCATCGAAACCGTGTCCATGATCCATGCCATCACCTCGGCGTTGGTGTTGACGTCCGGCGCGGGGATGTCCGACTCGGGGCCGATCAGGAGGCTGATCTCGCTGGCGAAGCGCCGTGTCAACCTCTCGAGCTCGCGATGGCTGAGATGCTTGGGATCGACCACCACCCCGCCCTTGGCGCCACCGTAGGGGATGTTCATCAGCGCGCATTTCCACGTCATCCACATGGACAGCGCCTTGACCTCTTCGAGGTTGGTCGCGGGGTGGAAACGGATGCCGCCCTTGGCGGGCCCGCGGGTGGTGTTGTGCTGGACTCGGTAGCCCTCGAACACACGCACCGAGCCGTCGTCCATCTTCACCGGGAAACGGACGAGAAGCTCGCGCCGCACCTCCCGCAGGACGGCGCGCAGCCCGGGGGAGAGGTTGAGGATCTGCGCCGCGTTGTCGAACTGTCGCTGCGCGTTCAGCCAGGGATCGTCCACCGGGGCGGAGGTCGGAACCGCGGCCATCGCACTCACTGCGGGCAGACTACCAGCCGCGTGCTGACTGCGAGCGGGCGATTCGTATACTCGCCGTCATGTCCACCAGCGCGGAGGCAACACCGCAGCAGGCACATGACGCTGTGGCATCCGGCACAGCCGTGCTCATCGATGTTCGCGAACCATGGGAGTCAGAGCAGGAGCGCGTTCCCGGTGCGCGGCTGATCCCTCTCTCCGAGGTGGCTGAGCGACTCGACGAGATCCCCGACGACCGCGACGTGTTCGTTCACTGCCGGGTGGGTGGCCGCAGTGCCAAGGCCGTCGAATTCCTGCGCGAACACGGCCGTCCCCGGGCGATCAACGTGACGGGCGGCATCGAGGCCTGGGAGGAGGCGGGGCTGCCCATCGCCCGCTGAGCCTCGCGGTCGTCCGCTCAGCGACCGATGACGAGCAGGACGACAACGATGATGGCCACAGCGGCCAGCAACGCCGCGAAGGCGATGAGTGTCCGCGGGCCGGGTGCACCTTCGACCGGCCGCGGTGTCGTCGCCACCACGACCCCCTGGCCGGGCAGGGCCGGCGGCGGCGCCAACGGCGGCACCGGCTCCATGGCTGCGGCGATGCTCCATGGGCGCGGCGGCCTGGGCGCGTCCGCGTCGGCGGCCGGCATCCCAGGGTCACCATCGGCCGCGCTGGTATCGGCGTTCATCCGACCGCGACGGTAGCGCAGCCGCCAGCCCGCTGACAGCCCGCTGCGTACCATCGCGCGGTGCCACCGTCCCTGCCCGACCTCGCGCCGCTGGCGGGGCTGCTCGTGCTCCTCGAGCTGGCAGTCGGCACTGTCGCGGTCAGCGCCGCCCTCGACCAGGTCGGCAGGGTGGGGCGCGGTTTCGCGGGCACCACAGCGGCGATCTGCGCGCTGGTCATGGGTGTCGACCTGCTGCTGATCTCAGCGGTGTCAGACCTCGGTGCGCTGCTGCACGGCAACGTCGATCCCGGCGCCGTCGCCAACCTGGTGCACTGGTGCGTGGCATTCGCTGCCCTCCTCGTTGCCGACACGCTCTTCGCGGCCGTCGGCACCGAGGTGTCGCGACGGGTCGTCGCTGTTGTCACCATCGCCGTTGGCGTCGCCGCATTGGTGTCGGCGGCGGTCGCCATCGGACCCGCGGTCGGCGGTGGCGGTGACGCGCTCCTCGTGTTCCTGCCGGCGGCTCTGGTCGGCGGTACCGCGCTGGCCGGCATGCTGCTCGGCCACTGGTACCTGGTGACGCCGAGCCTCTCATTCCGGCCCCTGCGGCTCTCCATCTACGCGGTGTTCGCCGCCGTCGCCGTCGATTGCGCCGTGATCGCCTACGGGTTGGCCAGCCACGGCAACAGCCGCGAGCGATTCATCTCCGGCGACCAGGCGGTGCTCTTCTGGCTGCTCGTCATCGGCGCCGGCGTGCTGTTCACCGCGGCGGTCAACGCCTTCACCCTCTACTTCGCGCGGATCAGGGCCAACCAGCCGGCCACCGCGATGCTGTACGTGCTGATCATCAGTGTGGTCATGGGCATGGTGCCTACGCATCTGCTGTTTCTGCTCACTGGAGTTCCGCTCTAGCGCGACGGGCGGGGACGGGAGGGACAGCGCCGGCTGCTCAGATTCGCAGCCGTTGGCGTCGCTGCGAGGTCGCCGCCGGCGACCTCTTCACTCCTCGGGCTGCTGCATGATTCGCTGCCGCCGCTGTCCCTCCCGTCCCCGCCCTCACCGCTACCTTCAGCCGCTGCGGCGGTCGCCGTTGCCGCCATGCCTGCAGTGGATAGCCTCGCTTAGGTGCCTTCGGCGACTGCGTCGGCTGCGATGGCCGGCGGGGCCGATCGCAGTGTCACGGCGAGGCCGGCCAGGATGAGCACGCCGCCTACGACTGTGGACACCGCCGGGTGCTGGCCCAGCACCATGAAGGCGAGCAGCGCTGCCAGTGGGGTTTCGCCGAGGAAGGCCAGTGACACTGTGCTCGCGCGCAGGTGGCGGAGCGTCCAGTTGAAGACTGTGTGGCCGCCGACTGTGCATATGGCCGCCAGTCCCAGGCAGGCCAGCAGGGCACGGCCACTGGGGGCGTGCAGGCCGGTGCCGATGGTTGCGGTTGCGACGGCGGCGGCGCTGACGATGGCGTAGACGATGGCGGAGTAGGCGGCCACACCGGAGCGGCTGCGGCGGGCTCGGCCGATCAGCAGGTAGCCGGCCAGCGCGAGGCCACCGGTGATGGCGAGGAGGTCGCCCCTGAGCGCGTTGCCGCCTGCTCCAAACGCCCCCGCGCAGGTGATCACCGTTCCGCCGAGGGCGAGTGCGATGCCGGCGACGATTCGACTGTCGAGCCGGTCGCCGAGGATCCGGGCGCCGAGCGGGGCGACCACCAGCGGATGCAGCGACACCAGCAGAACGCTCGCCGCCACCGAGGTGTCGGCCAGCGATGCGGTCCAGGTGAGGAAGTGCACCGCGAGCAGCGCACCGGCCACCAGTGTCAGCAGGAGGTCGCGACGCGTACCGCCGACCACCCCGTTGCGCAGCTGCGGCAGCGCCCACGGCGCGAGCAGTCCCACCGCCAGTGCCATGCGCAACCACACCACGGTCGCCGCGTCGGTCTGCGCCTCCTGGACCAGGATCGCCGACACCGAGACAGCGACGGTCGCGCCAGCCAGCGCCAGCGGGGCTCCGCGGCGGTCGATCACACGTCGTGCAGCGCCCGCACGTCAGCGAGGTTGCGGTAGCGCTCACAGTAATCGAGCCCGTATCCGACGACGAATTGGTCGGGGATGTCGAACCCGTGCCAGTCGACCTCCAGCGGGTGCGCACGGCGCGCCGTCTTGTTGAGCAGCGCCACCACCCTCACCGACCGCGCGCCCTCCTCGGCGAGGTGGGCCTGCAGGTACGCGATGGTGTTGCCGGTGTCGACGATGTCCTCAACGATGAGGACGTCGCGGCCGGTCATCGATGTGCTCGGCTCTCTCACCAGCTCGATCCGGCCGGTGCTGACGGTACCGGTGACGTAAGAGCGCAGGGCGATGCTCTCGATCTCGACCGGGATGGTCAGCGCTCGCGCCAGGTCGGAGGTGAAGATCAACGACCCCTTGAGAACGCAGAGAAGCACGACGGGGCGATCGATATCGCCGTAGTGGGCGTCGATATCCGCGGCAAGCTCAGCCACACGGCGACGGATTGACGCCGACTCGACGAGCGTTTCGCCGGGTGCTGGCGTCGGGCTGCTCATCGCCGACAGTGTAGGAAGCGCACTGTTCAGGCGGACCCGGCCAGCTCCTCCCAGCGCTCGTAGAGCTCGGCGAGCGCACCGCTGAGCCGGTCATGCGCCCGGCCAGCCTCGGCGCCTGACTGTGCGTCGGCGAACGTGTCTGGGTCGAGCAGCCGCCCGCGCGCCAGCTCGAGCTCCGCCTCGGTGGCGGCGATCTCCTCCTCGAGGCGGCGGATTGCTCGCGCCCCGGACGGACTCGCCGCTGAAGCCGGCGGCCGGGCCGCTGCGGGGCGAAGCGCGGTGGCGGCGTTCTGCGCCTCGCGCTCACGATCGCGCGTCTCGCGTTCGCGCGCGCGCAGCAACTCTGTGTACCCGCCCAGCACCTCGCGGATGCCGCCATCCTCGATCGACCAGGTGCGCGTCGCCACGGCGTCGATGAGGGCTCGGTCGTGGGTCACCAGCACGATGGCGCCGCCGTAGCCGAGCAGCGCCTTCTCCAGCACCTCCTGGGCGGGGATGTCGAGGTGATTGGTGGGCTCGTCGAGCAGAAGCAGGTTGGTCTCCTCGAGGGCAACCTTGCCGAGCAGCAGGCGGGCGCGTTCGCCTCCGCTCAGCTCACCGACCATCTTGTGCACGTCGTCCCCGGTGAAGAGCAGCGCGCCGAGCACGGTACGAGCGCGCTCGGCGCCGACGGGGTGATCGGCGAGGAGGTCCTCCATCACGGTGCGCTCGTCGTCGGTCGAATAGGCGCTGGTGACCGCGTCATCGCCGTCGCGCCCCAGGTCCTGGCGATACAACCGGCGATGGGTGCGGGGACCGAGGTTGACCGCACCCTTGATGGGGCGCAGCTCTCCGGCGAGCGTGTGCAACAGCGTGGACTTGCCACACCCGTTGGGGCCGACGATGGCGATGCGCTCGCCCGGGGCGATGCTCAGCGGCCGCAGGGTCAGCAGCACCGAGGTGCCGCGGCCGACCTGCAGGTCACCGGTCTTCAGCAGGATCTGCGAGGTCGGAGCGGCGGCGAAGCGCAGCCGCGGACGTCGATCGCGGGGTGGGGCCACCACGCGGTCGATGCGGTCCAGCTGCTTCTGCCGTCCCCGCGCCTCCTTGGCGCGCTGCCCCGCCTTGTACTTGCGGATGAACTCCTCCTGGTGAGTGATGTGCGCCTGCTGCGACTCGAACTCCTTGGCCCTGCGCGCGCGGCGTTCCGCTCGCAACCGCACGTACTGCGAGTAGTTGCCGGGATACTCCTCGGCGACGCCGTGACCGAGCTCGAGCACCGACGTGCAGACCCGGTCGAGGAAACGGCGGTCGTGCGACACCAGCACGAACGTTGTGCGCACGCCGGCCATGTAATCCTCGAGCCACTCGATCGAGGCGAGGTCGAGGTGGTTGGTGGGCTCGTCGATGAGCAGCAGGTCGGCGTCGGCAAGCAGCAGCTTGGAGAGCTCGACGCGGCGCTTCTGTCCCCCGCTGAGCTGACGGGGGTCACGAGCCTGCAGCGAGGCGTCGATACCGAGGCCACCGAGCGCCTCACGCGCTCGTGCCTCGACGTCGTACCCGCCGGCGTCCTGGTAGGCATGCTGAAGCTCGCCGTATCGCGTCATCACGTCGTCGAGGTGCGCGGCTGCGTCGCCCATGGCGGCCTCGAGGCGGGTCAGCTCGGCGTGCATGGCGAGCAGGTCGGCGCGCGATTCGAGAACCTCGTCGAGAACCGTGGTCCCGGTGGGTTCCGGGGCGTCCTGGGGGAGATGAGCGATGCGCAGCCCGCGCGAGCGGTCGATGCTGCCCTCGCGTGGTTCGAGCGTCCCCGCGATCACGTCCAGCACCGATGTCTTGCCGGCACCGTTGGCGCCGACCACCGCGAGCCGGTCGCGCGGTTCGATGCGCAGCGTCACGCCGCGCACGATCACCTCGGCGCCGAATGCGATGGCCACGTCATCGAGAGAGAGCAGGGGCATGGTGCAGCCGCGCCCGTCGTCAGCTGCTGAGTGACACGGCAGGAACGTGCCCGGCGAGTGTTCCCGCTGCGGCACCCTGGAGCTCGGTCAGCGTGATCGGTCCCTCGAAGCGATCGCTGACGACGCCGCTGCTGTTGACGAAGTACACCCAGGGGTCACTCGGCAACCCGAAAGCGCGGAAGGCCGGGTTGTTGAAGACCTGGTTGGCGGATGCGGGGAAGTCCGTCTCGATGTGCTGGAAGGAGAACTGGCCGCAGTACTGGGTGCACAGCTGCTTGAGGATGGCGACGGTGGGGCCGCACGTCTTGCTGGGGCAGAAGCCGGGTTGACCGAAGAACAGCACCATCGGCCTGTGCGCGGCCAGCGCACCGGCGATCGTCTGGTCGTGCCATGTGTCCGGTGGCACACCGCTGTCGACCATCGCGAGGGTGACGCCGGGGTCGGTGAGGACCGCCTGGTGCAGCGCGGGGACGTGCGCACCGACGGCGACCTCAGGTCCTGAGCTCGCTACGGTCACGAAGGCATGGCCGTCGACGGTGCCGCCCGCCGCGTGTCCGGTCACGACGAACTCGTACTGTCCCGCGGTGGGGAACCGTGCGATGCCGACGTAGACCGGGATGCCGCCATAGACGGCGGCGATGTCCTGCAGCGGGCGGGTGCCGATCGACTGGCCGGCGGGATTGAGGATGTCGACGTTCACGCCGGTCGCGGCAACCGGGCTCTGCCTGCCATCGAGCAGCGCGATCGACACGCGGTTGACGCCGACCAACAACGTGCTGTTCTGCGGCTGCACGTTGAGGTTCTCCTGCAGAGGTGGTGCGCATCCCGCGCCGGCGCAGCTCCCCGGCGCATTGCCGCCACACGCTGCGGTGAACACGAGCACCATGGTCGCCACCGCGAGCAACCAGCGCGGTGTCACGAGGTCGCTCCGGCGGGGAGCTGGTCGCCATCATCGACGACCGGCACGCTCACGGCCGGGGCGGCATCGAGGAGCGCACCCTCCAACCGCAGGATGCGGCGCAGGATGGCCACCGACGAGGCGTAGGTGGAGTCCATGCCGAAATAGGAGAGGCCGCGCGCGCCCAGCGTGCGTGCCTGGGTGAACGGGGTGTCCGACGCGTAGTGGATCACCCCGAAGTCCACCGGCAGTTGCGAGAAGTTCACCGGTTCACCCATCGGGTAGCGGGCGGCCTCACTCATCTCGAACATCGCGCAGCAGTACGGCCCCGCCTCCATCTCGACGACCGAGAACGCCTCACGGTGGTAGTAGTCGAGGTACGCGCGGTTCTGCAGGAACGTGCCCTTGACGGTCACGGCTCGCTGGTTGTCCAGCCCGCTGCCGAAACGCAGATAGGGCGCGATGTCGGATACCCGGAAGGCGTTGTCGAGCCAGAAGGTGTTGCTGGAGTGCTCGTCGTGGATGACGTTGCTGATCATCACGTCGCCGACATCGGCGTTGAGAGTGGCCGCCTTGCCCAGCACGTAGACGCCACGCAGCTCGGCGGCCGTCTCGGCCACCTCTCTCAGGATGTTGTATGCCGCCAGCCCGAGCGGGTAGTCGATGTTGACGATGACCGCGCGGCTGGACCGCAGCGCCTGCGCGTCGACCGGGTGGAGGCGTTCGTCCAGGGCCGCGGGGTCGAGCTTGTCGAGGGCTATGACCTGGGCGGCGACGTCGAGCGCGGTGCGACTGCCCACGGCGACGACGCCGGCATCGCGCTCCTCGCGTCGCACCGCGGCGCGTTCGGCATCGGTGGCGTACGCGCGCTGCCACACCCGCGACGCGAAGTACAGGAAGTTGTCCCAGTTGCCCTCGGCGCGCCCCTCACGGAAGGCGTTCAGCTCCTCGCGCAACTCCGGCAACCCGAATCGCTCCACGGATGCCACCAGCTCCTCCTGGTGGCGGCGGGCCCGCCCGGTGGCCAGGTTGCCGAGGCTGTGCGAGTTGCTGCTGACGAAGTACACCGGCCGATCGAGCAGCCCCTCCGAGCGCATCACGCCGGTGACCTGCTGCCACCAGCGCCGCGTCACCCGTGCATAGCCGACCTGGGTGCCGCCAAGCATCCGCAACCTCAGCGACAGACGGCGGCGCCGGATCAGTGCCAGATGAGTGCTGAACGAGGAGCCCCACACCTCGTGCAGCTGCGTCCAGTCGTCCTCCGATCCGCCGCAGGCTGCGGCGAGCTCCGCGGGCGTGCCATCGTCCTGCGGCACGGCGGCCAGCACGGTGCGCACCTTGTTCCACTCGATCTGGAAGGCGACCAGGGTGGGCACCAGGTCGTCGACGTCGGATGCCGAGGAGATGAGAACAGCGAGGGTGCCCTTGCCGTCGTCGTACCAGCGCCGCCGACGGCCCGGGGCCCCGATCTCGGTCAGTCCCGCGAACGAGCCGAAGCCGCTGCGCTGGAAGATCTCGGCCGACTGCCCCATGACCACCAGCTGGCTGGCGAAGATGGCATCGGGGAGGCGACGCACGGCGTAGAGGAAGGCGCCGAGGTCCGGAAGGGGCGAATCGGCCAGCGAGTGGAGGCTGCTGTGCATCGCCTTGTGCGAGGTCTCCAGCACCCGCAGGCGGGTCTCGCCGCTGCTGCGCAGCACGGTCGTGTAGGTGCGTCGGTAGACCTCGACCGCGTCGGCGAGGGCGGGCAGCTCATCGTCGGTGGCGGGCGCGGGCTGTGCCGCCGGGCCGATCATCGGCCGCGTGGTGGGGAGTGCCATCGCCTCCATTCTCGCCCGCCCCGGGCTCGGGGCGGCTCTGGGAGCGCAGTCGCGGCCCTGGTGGCGGTCCTTATGCTTGCCCGTCCATGGGAACCATCGCCGTCACCGGTTCGGTCGCCTTCGACACCATCATGGTGTTCCCGGGCCGCTTCGCCGAGCACATCATCAGCGACCAGGCGCACATCCTCAACGTGTCGTTCCTGGTCGACCGTCTCGAGAAGCGCCGCGGGGGGACGGCGGCGAACATCGCCTACAACCTGGCGCTGCTCGGCGAGCGGCCACTGCTCTGCGCTGCCGTCGGCAACGATTTCGCGGAGTACGGGGCCGCCCTGTCGGCGGTCGGGGTCGACACCTCCGGCGCGCTGATGTTCGACGACATCCCCACGGCCACCTCCTTCATCACCACCGACGCCGACGACAACCAGATCACCGCCTTCTACGCCGGCGCGATGGGCCGTGCCGCACGCGTCGACCTCGCCGTGCTGTCGGGCGTCGAGCACGTCGTCGTCGCCCCCGATGCGCCTGACGGCATGGGCCTGCACATCGAGCAGGCCGCCAAGCTCCAGGCGAGGCTGGTGTTCGCCCCAGCCCAGCAGCTGAGCTCGATGAGCGACGAGACGCTGGTGGCCGGCCTCGAGGCGGCGTGGCTGCTGGTCGGCAATGACTACGAGTTCCAGGTCATCCAGCGTCGCACCGGTCGCGACCCGGAGGCGCTGGCGAGTGGGGGCGCGATGGTCGCGCTCACCCGCGGCGGCCAGGGCAGTGAGCTGCGCGTCGGCGGCGAGGTGCGCAGCATCCCGGTCGCCCAGCCACAGGCCCTGGTCGATCCCACCGGCGCCGGGGATGCATACATCGCCGGGCTGCTCGCGGGGCTTCGGGCCGGGCGCGACCCCGGTGTGGCAGCCCGCATGGGCGCGCTCGCGGCCGCATACGTCATCGAGCAGCAGGGCCCCCAGAGCCACAGCTACACGCGCGAGCAATTCGCCGACCGGTATGCGAGGTCGTTCGGAAACGCGCTGACGTAGCGAGGCGAATGCCGAGCCGGCGCGCGAGGCGCGCCGACGGGAGCACGCCCCCCTCCTGCAATACTCGAGGTGATGGAAGAGGCGGTCATCGTCAGCGCGGTCCGCACGCCGGTCGGCACCATGGGCGGGGCGTTCGTCGACATCCCAGCCCCCGCCCTGGGGGCCATCGCCGCCCAGGAGGCGATGCGCCGTGCCGGGCTTGACGCCGTCGATGAGGTGCTGATGGGCAACGTGCTCTCCGCCGGCCTCGGTCAGAACCCCGCGCGCCAGGCGGCGATCGGGGCCGGGCTTGCCGAGCAGACGCCGTCGATGACCGTCAACAAGGTGTGTGGCTCAGGGTTGAAGACCATCGCCCTGGCCGCCCAGGCCATCCGTGCCGGCGACGCCGAGGTGGTGCTCGCCGGGGGCATGGAGAACATGTCCCGCGCCCCCTACCTCCTGCAGAACGGTCGCTTCGGCTACCGCCTCGGCCACGGCGAGCTGGTCGACGAGATGATCCGCGACGGGCTCTGGTGCGCCTTCGAGGACTGCCACATGGGCAACACCGCGGAGAACGTCGCCAGGGAGTACGAGGTGAGCCGCGAGGACCAGGACGCGTTCGCGGCCGCGTCGCAGCAGAAGGCGGAGCGGGCGATCGCCGAGGGCCGCTTCCGCGACGAGATCGTCGGTGTGCCTGTCAAGAAGCGCAAGGACACGGTGACCGTCGAGGTCGATGAGCACCCGCGGCCCGGGATGACCAGCGACGCGCTGGCCGCCATGCGTCCCGCATTCGACAAGGAGGGCAGCGTCACCGCGGGCAACGCCAGCGGCATCAACGACGGCGGTGCCGCGGTCGTCGTGATGAGCGAGACCCGTGCTCGCGCCGAGGGCCGTACCCCGCTGGCGCGCATCCGCGCCTACGCCAGCGCCGGCGTCCCCCCGCGCGTGATGGGCATGGGTCCCGTGCCGGCGGTGCGCGCCGCCCTGGAGCGGGCCGGGCTTGCCGTCACGGACATCGACCTCTTTGAGCTCAACGAGGCGTTCGCAGCCCAGTCGGTCGCGGTGGGCCGTGAGCTCGCGGTTCCCGATGAAAAGCTCAACGTCAACGGCGGCGCCATCGCCATCGGCCACCCGATCGGAGCCAGCGGAACGCGGATCATGGTCACGCTGCTTCACGAGATGCAGCGCCGCGGCGCCCACCTCGGTGTTGCGGGCATGTGCATCGGCGGCGGACAGGGCATCGCGATGGTGGTCGAGCGGATCTGACGCGCTCGGCGCGTGACGGCTGCCGTATGCGCAACCGCTCGCCGCTCAGACGGCGACGGCTTCGGCGGCCCCGATGCCCGCGAACAGATCGGTCTCCGGCAGGCTCGGCAGGTTGCGCGAGATCACCAGTTGGTACGCCTCGATGCCGAAGTGCTCGATGCTCACGTCTTCGGGGATGGCCAGCATCGGCCAGTCGGAGGTGATCTGGCTGTGGTGCTCCAGCAGCGCGGCACGCTTGCGGCGCACCGCGTTGCGGACGTCCACTGTGGTCGTGACCCAGTCATCGGGCGTGAGGAATGGGAGGTCGCCGGGATCCTCGACGCCGAACGGCGGCCCCATCCCCGCTGCCTTGGCAACCTCGGCGACCTTCTTGAAGAACGAGCGCGGGAACGCCGTGTAGTAGAGCTTCTGCACGCGCCATGGCTCGCCCGCCTCGGGATACAGCCCCTTCTGATGGGCCGCCTCGACAGCCAGCAGCGTGACCCGGTGGGTCTGGATGTGGTCGGGGTGGCCGTAGCCGCCGGCAGCGTCGTACGTGACCACGACCTGCGGACGGAAACGCCGGATGTGGGCCACGACGCGGCCGACCGCCTCGTTGATGTCCGCCTTCCAGAACGCATCGGGCAGTTGGTTGGTGTCCGCACCCCACATGCCCGAGTCGCCGTAACCGAGGAATTGCACCTCGTCGACGCCGAGGACCTCCATGGCCGCGCGCAGCTCCCGCTGGCGAATCTCCGCGAGGTGCGGGCGGGTCGTCTCCTCCGGCATGTCGGCGGCCACGATGGTGGCCAGCTTGCCGTCGGTGCAGCAGATGTTGCAGGTGCGAATGCCGCGGTCTGCGCACGTCGCCAGCAGTCCGCCCATGGTGATGGTCTCGTCGTCGGCGTGAGCGTGAATCGACATCAGGCGCAGCTCGTCAGACATTGTTGCTATCCCTCGGTGACCGCCACCGACCGCATCACGTCGCCCTGCCGGATCTGGCCGACCACCTCCATGCCCTTGACCACTTGGCCGAAGAGGTTGTAGGACTTGGCGAGCTTGTGCCGATCGTCGACGGTGCAGATGAAGAACTGTGAGCCGTTGGTGTTGGCGCCGGCATTGGCACAGGCGACAGCGCCGGCGATGTACTCACCCTGCACCGGCTCGTCGTCCCAGCGGTAACCCGGCCCGCCACGCCCGGTTCCCTCGGGGCAACCCGCCTGGATCACGAAGTCGTCGACCACGCGGTGAAACGTGAGTCCGTCGTAAAAACCGTCGCGGGCGAGGAACACGAAGTTGTTGACGCTCTTCGGCGCGCGCGCCGCGTCGAGCGACATGACGATCTCGCCCTTGTCGGTGGTGATCGTCGCCGTGTACTTCTTCGACGGATCGATCACCTGCTCGGCATGCTGATAGGACTTTGGCATCCGACTCAGTGTACCGATGAGGCCGCACCGGCAAGCCGGGAAAAGACCGAGAGAGGGGAGGGCAGCGTCAGGTGGGGAGCATCCGCAGCAGCAGGGAGACGCCCGTGGCGGCTCCGCCGCGCCCGCGAGGACAAGCGACCGAAGTGACGCTGCCCTCCCCTCGGCTCAACCGGATCCCCAGATCGTCAGGTACCGGGTGCCGGTGCTGGTGTCGCAGCCGCCGGTCGGTGCAACTCCAGCATCTGCAAGAACTTCTGCACGTCCTGCATGAGCTGCGTGCCCGGCTCGGCCATGAGCGCCGCCACCTTCGTCTTGGCGAGGGCGAAGTACATCGTCTCCTGAGCGGCGGTGATCTTCTTGGCCGCGACGGCGCGGTCACCCAGCTTGGTGAGCTGCGCCAGGATCTGAGCCTGGATCGCGGGAGCCTTGGAGCCGGCGATCGCATCAACGGACTTGCCCGAAGCCAGTTGCGCACGGATCGACGCCACGGACTGGCCGGTCTCCTTGGACAGCATGCTCAACGCCCTGTTGATCAGCGCCTGGCTGCGGCTGGCTGCCGTGCCGGCGTGGGACCTGGCCTTGCCTGCGGCGGGCGGGTGGGTGGTGGTCGAGGGCGCGGTGGACGAGATCGGTGCGGCAGAAGCATGCCCCGCGGCGATCGAGTAGCCGACTCCGCCGGCAGCTGCTCCGACCACGAGCACGGTTGCGGCGGCGGCGGGAAATGCGTGGCGGCCCACCCATCGGGCGGCAGAGCGGACGAAGGTGAACATGTGCGGCGGTCTCTCTCTGTTTGTCTGTTTGTCTGTCCGTCGGTTGACATCATTCTCCACCGGATGCCCTCGCCGAGGCTTAGCCGTGACTGAGAAGTCGCCACCGTCCAGTGGAAACGGTCGGGTAGAGTCCTACCCCGCGGCTCTCACAGATCGTGATACTCAGGAGTCCCCATGAATGTCGTCGTCTGCGTCAAGCAGGTGCCGGATCCGAATTCCACGGGCCAGCTCGACCCCTCGAGCCACCTCCTCAAGCGTGATGGAGAGCTGGTGCTGGATCCCGGCGACGAGTTCGGCGTCGAGGCTGGTCTCCAACTGGCCGAGAAGCACGGTGGCGAGGTCACGGTGATCAGCATGGGTCCCGAGCGGGGGCTCGACGCAGTGCGCAAGGCGCTGGCCATGGGCGCCGCCCGCGGTGTCCTGATCAGCGACGACTCGCTGCGCGGATCCGACGCGCTCAGCACCGCCAAGGTGCTCGCAGCCGCCATCGGCAAGCAGGAATTCGACGTGGTCATCACCGCCACAGAATCGACGGACGGCTACACCGGTGTGGTGCCGCAGATGCTTGCCGGCCTTCTCGACATCCCCGCGATCACCTTCGCCAAGTCGGTGTCGTACGAGGGTGACACGCTCAAGGTGGAGCGGCAGACGGAGACGGGCATCGAGGTCATCGAGGCCAAGCTGCCGGTTGTGCTGAGCGTCACCGCCGGCGTCAACGAACCGCGCTACCCGTCGCTGAAAGGGATCATGGGCGCCAAGCAGAAGCCGATGGAACGGCCGACGCCCGCCGACCTCGGAGTCGAGGGCGTGGGCGGTGCGTCCGCCCGCCAGACGATCACCGCCGTCGAGGCCGCCCCCGAGCGGGCGGCCGGGGAGATCCTCCAGGACGACGGCGAGGCGGCCAAGCGGATCGTGGACTTCCTGTCCAGCAAGAAGGTGATCTGAGATGGCCGTCGCAAAGACGTGGGTGTTCGCCGAGATCATCGACGGCAAGCCGGTCCCGGCGGTGCTCGAGCTGCTCACCAAGGCTCGCTCCCTGGGCGGGACGGTCGAGGCCGTGGCGTTCTCGCCGCAGGCCGAGGCCGCCGCGACGACGCTGGGCGAGTTTGGCGCGACCACTCTGCACGCCGGCACCGATGCTGCCTATGGCGAGCTGGTGCTGGGAGGACCGGCGGCCGACGCCCTGGCCACCTTGGCCGGGGAGCACAAACCCGACCTCATCCTCATCGCATCCACCTACCTCGGCCGCGATGTCGCCGGCCGTCTGGCCGCCAGGCTCGACGTCCCGGTCATCGCCAACGGCCTCGACGTGTCCGGCGACGGCGAGGTCAGTGTCGGCTCATCCATCTTCGGCGCCACGCAGAACGTGACCACGGCCTTCGAGGGCGGGAAGCCCGCCATCGCGCTGATCCGCCCGAAGTCTTTCGTCGCTGAGAGCGGCGGCGGCGGAGCGGCGACGGTGAGCCCGGTCGCGGCGACCATCGATGACAAGCACCGTGGCGCACGGCTCATCGAGCACCGCACCGAAGAGAGCTCGGGACCCAAGCTCGAGGAGGCCACGGTGGTGATCAGCGGAGGGCGCGGGCTGGGCGACCCGAAGAACTTCGAGGTGCTCGAACAGCTCGCGACGCTGATCGGCGGTGCGGTCGGCGCCAGCCGTGCGGTCGTCGACGCAGGCTGGGTGCCCTACTCGATGCAGGTCGGACAGACGGGCAAGACCGTCAAGCCCGAGGTGTACATCGCCGTCGGCATCAGCGGCGCCATGCAGCACACCGTCGGGATGAAGGGCGCCAAGACGATCGTGGCGATCAACCGCGACGCCGATGCCCCGATCTTCAAGCTGGCAGACCTCGGCGTGGTCGGTGACGCGCTGAAGATCCTCCCGCAGGTGATCGAGCAGATCAAAGCCCGCAAGGGCTGACTCAACAGGGGCGCCTGTGCCCCCTCGTTGTTTGTCGGTCGCTGAAATCCGGGGAAGTGGTTCCCTTGGCCAATACGCCGGTATACTCGCCCGGCGATGGACGACAAGGTCATTGTCGACCTGCTCGGCCAGGTCGGCAATCTCTTCACTTCCAGCTTGGAGCTGAAAGAGACCATCGACTTCATGCTCAAGGCCGCCTCCGACCTGGTGGCCTGTGACGCGGCGACGGTGTTCCTGATCGACGACGACGGCAAGAGCCTGAGCGCGATCGCCACCTTCCCGTTCACGGAATCGGTTGCCCAGGTGGCCACCTTCGAGCTCGGCGAGGGCATCGTCGGCTGGGCCGCTCAGCGCCGCAAGGTGGTCTCGGTCGTGGACGCCACCAAGGACAGCCGCTTCAAGAACCTGCCCATGGCGCACGCGCCTCGCTCCTGCCTGGTCATGCCGCTGCAGTCTCCACAGCGGCTGGTCGGCGCCCTCACCATGGCGCGTCGCGAGGTGCGCCCATTCACCACCGTCGAGCAGGCGCTCATGCAGGTCATCGCCAACCAGGCGGCGATATCGATCGACAATGCCCGCCTGCACGCGCGCCAGACCGTGCAGCTGGCCCAGATCGCTGAGCAGAAACGCGAGCTGGAACGAAGCTACGCGCAGATCAATGAGATCTCGCGGCTGAAGAGCGAGTTCCTCGCCAACATGAGCCACGAGCTGCGCACGCCACTCAACGCCATCCTCGGCTTCAGCGAGATCCTCAAGGACAACCTCGTGGCGCTCGACGAGGAACAACGGCACGAGTGCCTGGAGAACATCCACACCTCCGGCAAGCACCTGCTCGAGCTGGTCAACGACGTGCTCGACCTGAGCAAGATCGAAGCCGGCCGCATGGAGCTGAGCTACGACGACTTCCACGTCAACAATGCGGTGCGCGAGGTCCACAACGTGATCCGCTCGCTGAGCGAGCGTCGCGACATCGAGCTGACGATCGACGTCCGGCCCGAGCTGCTCACGGTGCGCGCCGACAAGAGCAAGTTCAAGCAGGTTCTCTACAACCTGCTCAGCAACGCGATCAAGTTCACCGCCCAGGGCGGGAAGGTTTGGGTGGTGGCGTGCGCCGAGGAGGGCGATATGCTCTGCCTCGAGGTGGGCGACACGGGTGTCGGCATTCCACGCGAGCACCACGAGCGGATCTTCGACGAGTTCTACCAGGTGGACAGCGCCACCACACGGCAGGTCGAGGGAACCGGCCTCGGGCTCTCCCTGACCCGCCGCATCGTCGAGTTGCACGGTGGCACCATGGGCCTGACCAGCGAGCCCGGGGTCGGCTCGGTGTTCACCATCCGGCTGCCCCTGGCGGGCCTTGTCACCAGCGACGGCCACCGCCACAACCGCATCCTGCTCGTCGAGGACAATCGCAGCAATCGCGAGCTGGCCACGATGGTGCTCACCGGCAATGGCTTCGAGGTGGACATCGCTGTCGACGGCAACGAGGGTCTGCACAAGGCGCGGAGTTCCATCTACGATCTCGTGCTGATGGACATCGAGCTCCCGGGCATCGATGGACTCACGGTCACCAGGATGCTGAAATCGGATCCCCGGACAGCATCCGTCCCGGTCGTCGCACTCACCGCCAACGCCATGAAGGGCAACGAGCAGGAGGCACTCGCGGCCGGCTGCTCGGGATACATCTCAAAACCAATCGAGGTGGCGAGCTTCGTCAAGCGGATCGCCACATACCTGGAGACCGAAGCCTCATGACCGGAGCCGGAAAGACCATCCTCATCGTCGAGGACGATGCCCCCAGCCGCGAGGTGGTCCGGCTCGCATGCAGTGCGCAGAACCACACGCTGCTCGAGGCCGCCAACGGCGTCGAGGGCCTGGCTGCGGCGCGCGAGCAGAACCCCGACCTGATCATCCTGGACATCAACCTGCCCGGCATGAGCGGCCTCGACGTCTGCCGCCGGCTGCGGTCCGAGGGCTCACGCGTGCCCATCATCATGCTAACGGCCAAGGCCGACACCATCGACGTCGTCGTCGGCCTCGAGTTGGGCGCCGACGACTATGTGACCAAGCCGTTCGAGGTGCGCGAGCTCATGGCGCGCATCGGTGCGCACCTGCGTCGCAGCGAGATCTCCTCGCAGGAGCAGCCCCGCGACCGCTTCGAGTTCCCCGGCCTGACCATCGACCTCGGCCGCCGCCAGGCCTTCCGCGACGGCGAGGAGGTGATGCTGACGCTCACCGAGTTCAACCTCCTGGCCCTGCTCGCATCGCGCCCCGGCCAGGTGATGAGCCGCGGCGAGCTGCTCCGCCGGGTCTGGGGCTACGAGGTGGAGATCGAGACCCGCACCGTCGACGCCCACGTCTACCGCCTGCGCCGCAAGATCGAACCGGACGCAGAAAAGCCGACGTACATCCACTCCGTGCCGGGGATCGGCTACCGCTTCTCCGGGTAGTACCGAGGCCGAGGCGGCGAGGGACGGCGGGGCGCGGGCCGGGGCGGGGCAGCGTCACTCCGGTCGCTTGTCCTCGCGGACGCTTCGGAGCCCCTCGGCTGCGCCGAGTCGGTCTCGTCGCTGCTGCGGATGCTCCCTTCGTGACGATGCCACCCCGCCTCCCGGCTGGTGCAGGTACCCGCACGACTCGGTCGTGCAAGCGCCGGGGCAGACGTGCGAGTTGAGCGACGAGCAGCTACCGAAGAGGGGACGGCGGCGTCACGGA
>DATBEL010000060.1:0-69957 GCA_036276135.1 Candidatus Dormiibacterota bacterium | reverse complement strand
CGACGCCGAGGTGGTTGAGCGTGCCGGCGTGCGCTGGGTTCTCGAACAGGACGAGCTTCAGCGGCGGGTCGGCGACGATGAAGTTGGCATACCCAGGCCGCCGCTTGGCCGGCGCCACCGCGAACAGCTTCTCGTAGAAGATCACGGCTGCGTCGAGGTCACCGACGTTCAGGGCAAGCTGCACTCGCGACACGTCAGCAGCACCCGCATCCGCACGGGCAGGTTCCACACGGGCAGTCACAGGGCATGGTCAAACTCCTCCTATCGACGGATATCGATGTCTGCGAGCGATCGTACGGCATTCCATCGACATCTGTCAATGGGTATACTGGCGGCATGAATGCGGTCCCTCAGCCGGCGACGGCGGTCGACGTCGAGCCGATGCGCCCCGACGACTGGCCCGCGGTCCGCGAGATCTACGCCGCGGGCATTGCCACCGGCAACGCCACCTTCGAGACCGAGCCGCCCGACTGGGAGCGCTGGGACGCGTCCCACCTCGGTGGCCACCGCTTCGTCGCGCGTCGTGGCGGCAGGGTGGTCGGGTGGGTCGCCCTGGCGCCGGTGTCCGACCGCTGCGCCTACGCCGGCGTCGTCGAGGACAGCGTGTACGTCAGTGACGATGCCCGCGGCGAGGGTGTCGGGCGGCAGCTGCTCGAGGCCGTGATCACAAGCGCGGATGCCGCTGACATCTGGACGATCCAGAACGGGATCTTTCCCGAGAACGCGGTCAGCATCGAGCTGCACCAGCGCTGTGGCTTTCGCGTCGTCGGGGTCCGCGAGCGCCTCGGTCAGCTCGACGGCACGTGGCGCGACGTGGTGTTCATGGAGCGGCGCAAGCCGTGACGCCGGTCGCTCGGCGCCTCACCGAGGACGTCACCGTCCCGGAGCGGGTCAAGGGTTGCTGCCAGGTGGTGGCACCGCCGTTGGCCGACGAGCGCGCGGCCGAGCTCGCGGGCATGCACCGGGCGCTGGCCGACCCGACCCGCATCCAGATGGTGCACATCCTGGCGGCAGCGTCCGAGCCTGTCTGTGTCTGCGACTTCACCGCCGCGTTCGACCTCGGCCAGCCGACCATCAGTCACCACCTCGCCAAGCTCAGAGAGGCCGGGCTCGTGACCAGCGTCAAGCGTGGGATCTGGGCCTTCTACCAGCTCAACCCGTCGATGTCCGAGGCGGGGCGGACTGCCGTTGCGCTGATCCGGTAGGGAATCCCACCGGCTGCCTCCGGTATTGTCTCTGCCCGGACAGGAGGAGAGAGACGTGAGCACTCACATGCAGACACCGTCCCGGGCAGCATCGCAGTCCGAACGTCGTTCCGCCGTTGAGGAGGACGTGGCGATGCTCGCGGCCGCCAAGCACGGCTGGGCACGGCTGCCGGTGGCGACCAAGATCGAGCACCTGCGCACCCTTGCCACCAACACCGCCGTGCAGGCCGACCGCTGGGTGCGGGCTGCCTGCGGGGCCAAGGGTCTGGAAACGCGTTCCCAGCTGGCGGGAGAGGAGTGGACATCGGGGCCGTGGGCGCTGCTGTTCGGCATCAACCGGCTGATCGAAACCCTCACCGCCGTGTCGCAGACCGGCACGCCGCATCTCCGCCGGGGCAGCGTGCACACCCGCTCTGACGGCCAGGTCGTCGTCGACGTCTTTCCGCAGAGCGCCTGGGACAGGCTCCTCCTCAGCGGCGTCGGTGCGGAGGTCTGGATGCAGCCCGGGGTGAACGCGAGCAACCTTCCGCAGACGATGGCGGTGTTCTACAGGCAACGCGACCCCCGGGGTGCGGTGGCGCTGGTGCTCGGGGCCGGGAACATCGCGAGCATCCCGCCGCTCGACGTGCTCTACAAGCTCTTCGCGGAAGGCCGCGTCTGCCTGCTCAAGATGAACCCCGTCAACGAATACCTCGGTCCGATCTTCGAGGACATCTTCGCCGACCTCGTCGCCGCGGGATTCGTCAGGTTCGCGTATGGCGGGGCGGGCACCGGCGAACTCCTGACCCGGCACCCGGACATCGACGAGATCCACATCACCGGCAGCAGCCGCACTCACGACGCCATCGTGTTCGGCAGCGGCGTCGAAGGCGCGGCGCGCAAGGCACGCGGCGAGCCGGTCAGCACCAAGCGTATGACCAGCGAGCTGGGCAACGTCAGCCCCACCATCGTCGTGCCCGGACCGTGGTCGCCGCGCGACCTCCGCTTCCAGGCGGCGCACATCGCCACCCAGAAGCTGCACAACGGGGGATTCAACTGCATCGCCGCGCAGGTGCTGATCACCCACGAGGGCTGGAGTCTCAGCGAACCGCTGCTGCGCGAGGTGGCCGCGGCGATGTCGAAAGCCCCACACCGGCCGGCCTACTACCCCGGCGCCGGTCAGCGTCAGCAGGCGATGGCGAGCGCTCACCCCGGCGCGCGGCCGCTGGGTGGCGACGACACCGCCCCGGCGACGCTCATCACCGATCTCGACAGTGCCGACGGAGCGGAGACCTGCTTCCGCACCGAGGCATTCGGCGGCGTGCTCACCGCCACCAGCCTCAATGGCGCGGACGTCGACGACTTCCTCGAGCGAGCGGTGGACTTCTGCAACGACACGCTGTGGGGGACGCTCGGCGCCAACATCATCATCCACCCCACCACAGCGCGGTTGTACGCGCCGGCGCTGGACCGCGCCATCGCCCGGCTTCGCTACGGCTGCATCGGGGTCAACGCGTGGACCGGCGTGGGCTTCCTCCTCGCCCAGGCGAGCTGGGGCGCATTCCCCGGTCACACGGTCGACGACATCCAGAGTGGGGTTGGCGTGGTCCACAACAGCCTGCTGTTCGACAGGCCGCAGAAGAGCGTGGTGCGAGCGCCGTTCCACCCCTACCCACGCAGCCTCGCTCACGGGCGGACGACGCTGCTGCCGACGCCGCCGTGGTTCGTGACCCACCGTCGCGCCCACCTGGTCAGTGAACGGCTGACCCGGTTCGAGGCACACCGCTCGGTCCGGCACGTTCCCGGCATCTTCGCGGCGGCGCTGCGCAGTTGAACACCCGCGGATGAGCGAGGGGATCGCTCCGGGCGACCGCTTTCACGACGCGCGGGCGTGGGGATCGAGCGACGTCGCGGGCCCGCACGTATGGCGCACCCTCGACTACCGCCGCGTCGACTGGCAGCCGGGGTCGACCACCATCGAATGGCAGGCCACTGCCGACTACTGCTTTCCCACCGCCGACGGACCGGTGGTGCAGGGTGGCCTGGTGACAGCTCTGCTCGACTCGGCAATGGGCGGCGCGTGCTGGACGGTGCTGAACAGTGATGAGGTGTTCCTCACCGCGGACCTGCGCGTCGAGTTCCTGCGCGTGTCCCGGCCTGAGCTTCTCCGGGCTGTGGGAGCGGTCGTCCGTCGCACCCGGCGGGTGGTGTTCTGCTCGGCCGAGATGTTCGGCGTCGACGACCGCCTGCTGGCGACCAGCAGGTGCACGCAGCTGGTGCTCCCCGACGGGGGACCCTTCGGCCGGCATGCGGCGCCGGACGCGACGGGAGCACCGCCCGAGGACGCGCGTGGCTGAGTCGCACAACCTCGCGTTGCTGGCCGAGAGCACGCAGGACCGGCTCGGTGACCACGACGCCCTCGTGTTCGAGGAGCGCACCTTCCGGTCGGCGGAGCTGGCCGAACGGGCGCGTCGCGTCGCCGGTGGGCTCGCCGAGCTCGGTGTGACGCCCGGCGACCGCGTTGTCGTGGTGATGGCCAACTGTCCCGAGGTCTTGGTCACCTACAACGCGGTGTGGCGCGCCGGTGCGGTGGTCACCCCGGTCGTGTTCCTGGTCACGCCCGCCGAGCTGCACCACATCCTCGTCGATTCGGGCGCGGTCGTCGTGGTCACCACCGGCGAGCTGCTGGCAACCGTCCTGGACGCCGCACACGACGTCGGCGCGGTTCGCCACGTCGTCGTCGCCGGTCTGCCCGCGGCACCAAACGACGCCGCCGGCGCCGGCCCACGCGTGCTCGACTTCAGCGATCTCGAGCGAGCCGCGGAGCGCCCGCGCGTCGAGCGCGATGACCGCCAGCTCGCGGCGTTGATGTACACCGGTGGCACCACCGGCCGCGCCAAGGGCGTGGCGCTGAGCCACGACAACCTCTGGGCCTGCGCCAGGAGCTCGTGGGAGACGTCGTACGTTCCCGGGCTGACCCGCATTCTGGTGCCACTTCCGCTGTCGCATGCGTACGGGATGATCGTGACCGTCGTCGGCATGCACGCCGTCGAACCGGGGCTGTCCATCGTGCAGCGCTGGTTCAACCCCGGCGAGTGGGTGTCGTTGGCACAGCGATGGAGGGCGCAGCGCTCCGCCCTGGTGCCGGCGATGGTGCAGATGCTGCTCGGCGAACCGCTCGAGAACGCCGACCTCAGCTCCCTCATCTATGTCAGCAGCGGCGCGGCTCCGCTGTCGATGGATGTGCTCCGCGAGTTCGAGCGCCGCGTGCCATCCGCGGAGATCCTCGAGGGTTATGGATGCACTGAGACGTCCGCGGTGATCTCGTCCACACCGCCGGGGAGACGAAAGCTCGGCAGCGTCGGCGTCCCCATCGCCGGGTGCGTCGTGCAGATCGTGGACGACGACGACGCAGCTCTCGCGGTTGGCGAGGACGGCGAGATCTGTGTGCGCAGCCCGTTCGTCATGGCGGGATACTGGAACGCCGCCGAGGAGACGGCCACCGTGCTTCGTGGTGGCTGGCTGCACACCGGTGACATCGGCCACCTCGATTCCGATGGCTACCTGTACGTCGTCGACCGCAAGAAGGACCTCATCCTGCGCGGCGGCTTCAACGTCTTTCCGCGAGACGTCGAGGACGTCCTGCTCTCCCACCCCCAGGTCGCCATGGCCGGCGTGGTGGGCCGCCCCGACCCGCGGCTGGGCGAGGAGGTGGTCGCCTTCGTGAGCCTGCGTCCCGGTGCGACCGTTGACGCCGGCGACCTGGTGGCGTTTGCGCGCACGCACCTCGCGTCGACCAAGTACCCGCGCGAGATACGGGTGGTCGACAGCGTGCCGCTGACCAGCGTGGGCAAGCTGGATCGCAAGGCGCTCCGCCAGCTGGTCGCGGTGCCCTGCTGAGCCATGCGCCGGCCATGAGGTACGCTGCGGCGCCGTGGACCTGAGCCTCACGCCCGCCGAGGTGGCGTTCCGCGACGAGCTTCGCGAGTGGCTCGTCGCCAACCACCCTGGAGTGGAACCCGCGAGCCCCGAGGGATCTCTCGAGCACCGGCTGCGCTGGCAGCGGACGCTCTTCGACGCCGGGTACTCCGGCATCTCCTGGCCGCGCGAGCACGGGGGGCGGGGCGCCACGCTGATGGAGCAGGCGATCTTCAACGAGGAGCTGGTGCGCGCCCGGGCGCCGTCGCCGGCCAACATCATCGGGCTGGTGATGGGTGGCCCGGTCATCATCAACGAGGGCACCGATGCGCAGCGCTCCCGCTTCCTGGCGCCGATCCTCAGCGGTGATGAGATCTGGTGCCAGGGGTTCAGCGAACCGAATGCCGGCAGCGACCTGGCTGCGCTGACCACGCAGGCGGTGCGCGGCGACGGCGGCTGGACGGTGAACGGCCAGAAGGTGTGGACCTCGTACGCGCACCGGGCCAAGTGGTGCATGTTGCTCGCCAAGACAGGCGGCGACGATCGTCATCGCAATCTCACGTTCTTCATCTGCGACATGAAGCAGCCCGGCGTCGAGGTGCGGCCGCTCCGCCAGGCCACCGGCGATTCCGAGTTCAACGAGATCTTCTTCAACGGAGCGGTGGTGCCCGACGAGAACGTCGTCGGCGCGGTCGGCGACGGCTGGAAGGTCGCCATCACCACCCTGATGTTCGAGCGCGCCGGCCTCAGCGCGGCGTCAGCGCTCGCCATCCAGATCAAGCTCGACGAGCTCGCCGAGCTGATCCGCGAACGCGGTGAGCAGCACGACGTCACCTTGAGTCGCCGGCTGGGCGCGTTGGTGGTGGCCACCGAGACCATGCGACTGAACGGCTACCGCGGACTGTCGCGGGTGATCGAACACGGCGTGCCCGGCCCCGAGGGGTCGATGGCCAAGATCCAGTGGGCGGACATCAACCAGCGCGTCGGCGAGCTGGCCATGGACGTGCTCGGGGCTGAGGCGCTGGTCACCGACCCGGTGTGGACGCACTCGATGCTGCGCGCTCGTGCCAACTCGATCGAGGGAGGCACGTCGGAGATCCAGCGCAACATCCTCGCCGAGCGGGTGCTCAACCTCCCGCGGATGCGCTGAGCACACCGGATGCGCTTTGACCTCACCGACGACCAGCGCGCGGTCCGCGATGCCATCGACGAGCTCTGCCGGTCGCGCTGGGATTCCGCGGCCGCCCGCGGGTACGGCGCCGGGACCAGCGACGACTCAGCGCTGTGGCGCGAGCTCGTCGCGGCGGGGTGGACGGGCATCGCGGTGTCCGAGGAGCACGGCGGCCAGGGGCTGGGAACTGTCGAGCTGACGTTGGTGTGCGAGGGCCTCGGCCGCGCGCTGGCGCCGTCAGCCTTCTTCGGCAACGCCGCGGCGGCCGTGCTCGTCGCCGCTGCCGGCGACGACGAGCAGCGGCGACGCTGGTTGCCCGGTTTCGCCAGTGGTGAGGCGCGTGGGGCGCTGGGCACCTGGCAACCCGATGGCACAGCACTCGCCTACGACGCCGAGGGTGCCGCGGCGCTGCTGCTGGTCGAGCCGGGGCGGGCGGCGGTCGTCGCCGCCGACGCCTGCACCTTCGAGAAGACCGACGGCGTCGACATCACGCGGCGGCTGACGCGGGTCACCATCGGGGCCGCCGATGACCTGCGCGGGGACGTCGACGCGGCCGTCGACCGCGTCGAGGTGGCACTCAGCGCGGAGTTGGTCGGCGTGGCCAACCGCGCGATGGATCTCGCCGTCGAGCATGCGCGCACCCGTGAGCAGTTCGGCCGGCCCATCGGTGTGTACCAGGCAGTGTCGCACCGCTGCGCCGACATGCTGATCGACGTCGAGAGCGCGCGCTCCGCTGTTCTCTGCGCCGCCTGGACGGCGGACAACGACGCCGGCTCCCTGCCCTTCGCGGCGTCCGTCGCCAAGGTGGCGGCGTCACAGGGTGCGTGGCGAACCACGACGGCGTCCCTGCAGGTGCACGGTGGCATCGGCTTCACCTGGGAGCACGACTGTCACCTGTTGCTGCGTCGTGCGGTGGCGTCGGGACACCTCCTCGGCCGCGGCGACTGGCACCTGGACAGGGTCGCGGCTCGCCGCGGGCTCGGGGCCAACGCCTCCTAGGGCGACGGGACCGTCAGCGTCACCTCGGTGCCGGCACCTTCCCCGCTGGACGCGGTCACCGCGCCACCGTGCGCTTCGACGATGTCGCGCACGATCGACAGTCCCAATCCCGACCCAACCGAGTCGGTGCCCTTGACGAACCGATCGAACACGCGGGGCAGCAGGTCGGCCGGTATGCCATCGCCGTCATCGTGCACGGTGATCCGCACGTCGGGACCCACCCGTCCCGCAACGATGCGCACCGTGCCTCCGGCGTGCGTGTGTCGCAGCGCGTTGCCGACCAGGTTGGCGAGCACGCTCCGCAACCTGACCGAGTCAGCGTCCACCGTGAGGCCGGCGGGGTCGACGTCGGCGCTGAGCTGGACGCGCTGGAATGCGGCTGCGTCGCGGAAGGCGCTGAAGGTGTCCTCGACGAGGATGGCGACGTCGACCTGTTCTCTGTACAGCTGCAGCGCGCCGGCCTCGGCCAGCGCCAGCGTGCGCAGGTCGTCGACGAGCACCTCGAGCGAGCGCGTGGCCGCGAGAACCGGGCGCAGCTGTTCGGCGTCCGCCGCGTAGACGCCGTCGATGATCCCCTCGGCCTGCCCGCGGATGACGGTGATCGGGGTGCGCAGCTCGTGGGCCACGTCAGCGAGGACAGAACGGCGGCGCGCCTCGTCGGCCTCGAGCCGGCCGCTCATGGCATTGAATGCCCGCGCCACCATGCGCAGCTCGCTGGGCCCGCGCACCGGCACCCGCGCGGAGTAGTCGCCGGCCTCGATGCGCTGCGCAGCCTCGACGATGCGCGCCGCCGGAGCGGTCAACCGGCGCAGGACGACCGCGGCGAGGAGCACCGCGCCGATGCCGAGCAGCAGGACCACGCCGCTGATGACGCGCGCGAACGGCGGCGAGCTCACCGCGCCGGTGACGCTCAGCAACAACCAGACCAGCGCGGTCCCGGTGCCCGCCAGGACGACGATCAACACGAGCGCGGCGCAGCCGACGCGCCGCGCCATGTGCCTGCCCTGCCGCCGCCAGTCCTCGCCCTGGCGCGGTGGCCAGGGGCGGTTCTCCGGCCACCACGGGGGGCGCCCGCCGCCGTCGCCCCAGCGAGGGCGGCCCCGATGACGCGGGTTCACCCCGAGCCATCCGTTAGCCGATAGCCCACCCCGAAGACCGTCTGGAGGTGTCGCGGCGCGTGCGGGTCGACCTCGATCTTGCGGCGGATGTTCTTCACATGTGCGTCGATGGCCCGCTCGTAGGACTCCACCGCGACGCCATGGACGGCGTCGAGCAGTTGCGCCCGGGTGAAGACCCGACCGGGCTGGCGTGCCATGCAGAGCAGGAGCTGGAACTCCGTCGCGGTCAGCTCGATGCGCCGGCCGTCAACCATTGCCACCATGCGAGGGACGTCGAGCTCGATGCTCTCGCCCACCTTGACCACGTCACCCTGCACCCGGCGCGCCTCGGTACGACGCAGCACAGCCCGCACCCGCGCCACCACCTCGCGCGGGCTGAAGGGCTTGGTGACGTAGTCGTCGGCGCCGAGCTCCAACCCGGAAACCCGGTCCGCCTCCTCGGTCCGGGCAGTCAGCATGATGATCGGCACCTCCCCCTCACGCCGCAGCGCGCGAGCGACGTCGAGTCCGTCCATCGTGGGCAGCGTGAGGTCGAGCACGATCAGGTCGGGCCTGTCGCGACGCGCGATCACCACGGCCGCCGCACCGTCGGCGGCGGTGAGCACGCTGAAACCGGCGCGTTCCAGGTAGTCCCGCAAGATCCGCACGATCTCGGGTTGGTCGTCGACGACGAGCACGCTCCTCACGGGAGAGCCATCCTAGACCTGTGATTGCGACCGAGCCGGGACCGTCGCGATGGTCCCGGCTCGCAGCGCGATCAGGCGCCGGCTGGCGTGCTGGATGCGGCCGGGTCGGCGCCCGACCCGCCATGGGCCTGGCTGTGCCAGGACTCGAGCCGCTGCTCGAAGCGATCCCGCATGTGGTTGCGACCGCCGGGTCCGCCATCATCCCGAGCGCCGCAGCCGAAACCGTGGCGGTGACGGCCACTGATGCCGAGGATGCGCGGCACCAGCAGTGCCCCGATGAAGGTGAGTGCGGTGAAGCCGGCGTCGTGGGTGGTGATCCCGACAGCGGTTGCGGCGCCGATGGCGACGAGCCCGAAGAGGCCGCGGATTTGACGGTTCTGCATGACGTATCTCCCTTGAGGGTGACGGTTGATCTGTCAAGCAGGATGGACGCCGGTTGTGCAGACGGTGTGAACGCCAGACGGAGGTGTGTCGAGGTCGCCCGCGCTACTGCTGCTGCTGCTGCTGCCAGTGCACCGCGGCGCCGCGTTGCACGGTCTCGGCCTGTTGATGCGACAGCAGAGTGACCCGGACCGTGACCTCGGGGGCCGCGCCCGCGGAGGTCCCGTAGAAGAGCCCACGGTGGGGGGCGACATCGCCGTAGTCACGACCCACGGCCAGACGGAGATGGTGTGGGCCGATGTACGTGCCGTGGGTTGGATCGAGGCCGACCCATCGCCCCTCGGCCCCACACACCTCCACCCAGGCGTGCGATTGGCCTTCGAGCACCGTCGCCTCTCCGGACGGGCCCAGGTAGCCGCTGACATAGCGCGCCGGCCATCCCGCCCCGCGGAGCATCGCGAGGAAGAGGTGGGTGAAGTCCTGGCACACGCCGGCTCCGCCCTCGAGCAGATCCTCGATGCTTGATTCCACCGTGGTCGCGCCCGCGACGTAGCGCAACTCCTCGGGGATGCGCCGCGCGGTGGCCAGCACGGCATCGAATCCGCGGTCCTCGCCGTTCCACGCTCGCCACAGGTCGTTCGTCAGCGCTCCGACGGGCACCCGCGGGCTGGGCAGGGCGAACTCCAGCCGGGGGTCGCCGGCCAGCACGTCAGGGTTCCACGTGGGCATCCGCCGCCGTCGCGGCTCGCTGTTCTCCACCACGGCCTCCATGCTGAACTCGAGGACGTCGTGCGGTGTGGTGACGTCTACGCGGTGCACATAGTTGCCGAAATAGTCGACGCGACTGCGCGGCACCGCCGCGGGGTTGCACAGCAACGAGAACGTCAGGGTCCGCTGCGAGCCACGGTCGCGCGGCCGCATCCGGACCTCATTGAACGAGATCCCCACGGACTCGGTGTAGCGCAGCGTGGTGCGGTGCGAGACCGCGTAGGTCAGCGACTCAGAACCCATGTGTCCTTGCTGCCTCCGCCCTGCGATGAGTTGACCACCAATGTCTGTGAATCGGCGGCGACCCGGGTCAGACCGCCTGGTGATATCCACGGGCGCTCATCGAGCAGCACGAACGGACGGAGGTCCACCGCGCGCGGTTCGAGCTCGCCGTCCGCGCGCAGGCAGAGCGCCTTGCTCAACGGAACCTCCTCCTGTGCAAGCCAGTGCCGGGGCATGGCCTCGATCCGGCGCACGATCTCAGCGCGATCATGCGCGTTGGCGAGCCTGCCGAAGTGGATGTCGTAGCCGCCGCTGGTGTCCACCGGCTTGAGCACCATCCGGTCGAGGTTGGCGATGACGTGGTCGCGCTGGACACGGTCGCTCAGGTCGAAGGTCGGCACGTTGTCGATGAGCGGTTCCTCACCGAGGTAGTAGCGGATCATTGCCGGCACGAACGGGTAGATCGCCTTGTCGTCGGCGACGCCGGTGCCGGGTGCGTTGGCGATGGCGACGTTGCCCCGGCGCCACGCCTCGATGATGCCGGGCGCGCCCAGCATCGACTCGCTGCGGAAGACCAGCGGGTCGATCCACTCGCTGTTGACGCGCGAATAGATCACGTCGACGCGGTGCATGCCGCCGTCTGCAGCGCGGCGGTAGACCTCGTCCTCCGAGACGATCAGCTCGTATCCCTCCACCAGCGTCGCGCCCATCTGATCGGCGAGAAGCCTGTGCTCGTAATACGCGGCGTTGTACGGGCCCGGGGTCAGCACCACGATGGCAGCCTCCCAGGGACGCGGAGCGATGCGCTGGAGGATGCGTCGCAGACGTGTCGTGTACTCGTCGATGCGCCGCACCGCATTGATGGTGAACCAGCCGGGCGCCAGCTCCTCCATGGCGCGCCGAGCCTCGAGCGCGTAGGCCACCCCGCTGGGCACGCGGACGTTGTCCTCGAGGACGCAGAACTCGCCGTTGACGCGCACAACGTCGATCCCACAGACGTGGCACCACGTGGCTCGGGGTGGGCGCACCCCGACGATGTCGCGCAGGTACCCTGTGCTGCTGTACACCAGGCGGCCCGGCACGACTCCGTGCCGCAGAGCCCGCTGCGATCCGTAGCAGTCTGAGACGAAGGCGTCGAGAGCCATCGCCCGCTGGGAGAGCGCACGGTGCATGCTGCGCCACTCCGACGCACCGATGATGCGGGGGATCGGGTCGAACGGGAAGATGGGCGCCACCCCGTCGGCGGGGATGCCGAAGGTGACATCCCGTGCTGCGAACCAGTCCTGTGCCCTGCGGCTGATCCTGACCAGCTCGCCTGGCTTGGCCATGACCTCGTCGAGAACCGCCGCGTAGGGACCGCGGGCGCGGCCATCCGGCTCGACGCACTCGTCGGCACCCGGTGAGAGCAGACGCGGCGGCTTCATCAACGCATTGTCGGTCGAGAGCGCGCGGCAGCGTTAGACTCGGGTCGTGTCGGACTCCCGCCGTCGGCTGCGTGTCGGCTGCGAATTCGTCCACGACCTCAAGTGGCCGGTCGCGATGGTTCTCCAGGTCGAGCCCCGGCCCGACGCGATCCTGGCCTCCACGGCTGCCGAGCTGCGCACCGACCCTCCGGTTGCGATGCACCGGTTCATCGACCTCTATGGCAACGTCGGCGCCCGCTTCACCCTGGGCCCGGGACGCACACACATCCGCTATCAGGCGCTGGTCGAGGTGGAGGGCAGCGTCGACGCCGCCGAGCCCGCCGCGGCCCAGGCGGCGGTGGCCGATCTGCCTGACGACACATTGCATTTCACCCTGGCCAGCCGCTACTGCGAGTCCGACACGCTGTCCAACACCGCCTGGGCCCTGTTCGGCGACACTCCGCCCGGGTGGTCACGGGCGCAGGCGGTGGTCGATTGGGTGCACCACAACATCACCTTCAGCCATGGCAGCAGCACCCCCGACACCACCGCCGCCGACATCTACATCCAGCGACGCGGCGTCTGCCGCGACTTCACCCAGCTCGCCGTCGCGTTCCTGCGCGCCCTCAACATCCCGACACGCTATTGCTTCGGCTACCTGCCCGACATCGAAGTGCCCCCGACAGCCGAGCCGATGGATTTCGCGGCCTGGCTCGAGGCCTTCATCGGCGAGCGCTGGTATACGTTCGACCCACGCAACAACGCGCGACGAGCGGGGCGTGTGGTGATCGGCCGCGGCCGCGACGCACTCGACACGGCCATGCTCACAACGTACGGGCTGGCTCCGTTGGTGGCCATGCGGGTTGTCGCCGAGGCGGATGACGCGCCGCCGTGGTCGAGCGCGGACCCCCCCGTGCTCGGCGCGTTCGCGGACTCGATGGCATGAGACTGCCGCTGGATTTCGACGACGAGCCTGACACGCCTGACCGCCTCCCCGTCATCGACACAACAGGGGTCGACTGGAGCCTGGTGCGTCGCGGCGCCTACGTGATTCATCAGCAGATCACCTACGCGTACGAGGGTCCGGTGCGACGCCTCCGCCAGCGCCTGATGGTGCAGCCGCGCGAGTCACACGGTGACCAGCGGCGCGTCGCACGCCAGGTGCGTGTCGTCGACGCCGCCCCGCGCCGCGTCCGCAGCCGCCGAGACGATTTCGGCAACCACGTCGTCGACATCGACATTCCCTACGTGGCCGAGCGCGTCACCTTCATATCGTGGAGCGTCGTCGAGCGATGGGCGGACAGACCGCACCTCGCGGCGGCCACGTCCCTGACCGATCCGCGGCTGCTCGAGCCAACGCCGCTGACTGCCCCCGACGATGCGCTGCGTCAGCTTGCCTCAGAACTGCGCATCACGGGGCTCACCGGTGAGGAGTTGGCGAGGGCCGCGTGCCAGCGGGTGTTCGAGCTGATGAGGTATGCAACCGATGTCACCGGCGTGCACACCACCGCCGCCGAGGCCTTCGCGCAACGGTCGGGAGTCTGCCAGGATTTTGCCCACGTCCTCCTCGCGGTGACCCGCGTTCTCGGGCTGCCGTCGCGCTACGTGTCCGGACAGATGCTCGGCGCCGGCGGGTCACACGCCTGGGTGGAGGTGCTGCTGCCCACCCCCGATGGGCACGCGCGCGTGCTCTCGCTCGACCCCACCCATGGTCGCGTCACCGGGATGACCTATCTCACCATCGCCGTCGGCCGAGACTATGCTCACGTTGCTCCGGTGTCAGGGACCTACCTGGCCTCCCACCCCGGTGTCCTGACCATGAGCAAGCGCGTTGGCGTGACGCGCCTGGCCGGCTGAGCTCGGCGACTGTCAGCCGAGAAGATCGCGAGCCACGGCGCCATACAGCTCCACGGTGAGCCGCAGCGACTCCTGGTCGACGCGCTCGTCGTTGCCGTGGAACATCGAGCTGTATTGCGCCAGCGACATCGCCCGGCTGTACAGCGCCATGCCGTAGGCGGGGATTCCCAGCGAGCGGAAGAAGCGCGCATCGGTGCCGCCGGTGGTCAGTGATGGCACGCACATCGCCTGCGGGTAGACCGCTGTGACGGCTCGGTTGATCGCGTCCCACAGGGGCGTGTCGATCGGCGACTCGCTGGGTTCGTCACGCTGGATGATCTCGACCTCGACATCGCCGCGCAGCGAGCCGATCGCGGTGTCGAGCATCTCGAGGACATCCGCGTCGTGCTGACCGGGAACCTTGCGGACGTCGACCTCGAGGTCGACCCGGCCGGGGATCACGTTGGTCTTGCTGCCGCCGCTGATGACGTTGGGACTGACGGTGAGGTGGGTGAGCGCGTGCGCTGTCGGCGCCAGGTCGCGCGGCAGCTTCTCGATCCCCTCCCAGGCGAGCGACGGATCCACCAGCGCGGCCGCGACCGACGGTTCGAAACCCATCGCGGCCACCCAGCGTCGCCAGGCATCGGTGATGTGTGCTGTGGGACGGTGGTGGGCGAGCCGGGTCACCACCTCAGCGGCCTTCACCAGCGCGTTGTCGGCGTTGAGCGGACGCGAACCGTGCCCGGGCGTGCCGTGGACGCGCAACCGCAGCCAGCAGATGCCCTTCTCACCAACGGTGATGCCGATCCGCTCTCCGGCGGGAGTGTGTTGCAGCACGCCACCGTTCTCGGTGATGACGAAATCACAGCGCACGGCGTCCAGCGCGTGTTCGATCAACCAGCCGGCGCCAAGAGCACCTCCCGCCTCCTCGTCGGCGACGGCGAGGAACAGCAGGGTGCCCCGGGGCCGGCGTCCGGAAGCCGCCAGGCGGCGCGTCGCGACGGCCATCGAGGCGGTGAGGTTGAGCATGTCGATGGCGCCGCGGCCCCAGACCACTCCGTCGACCAGCTCGCCGCCCAGGGGATCGCGCTGCCAGCCCTCAGCGGCAAACGGGACGACATCGGTGTGCCCCATCAGCATCAGTGTGGGGGCTGATGGATCGGCGCCCTCGACGCGGGCCAGGAGCGACGCCCGGCCGGGATGCGACTCGAATGTCGTCAACTCCACACCGGGCACGCGGAGGTGGTCGGCCAGCAGCTCCGCGTTGCGCACCTCCTGCCCCGAGTCACGCGTGCCGTCGTTGACGCAGCCGTTGCGGATCAGGCGCTGGAGCAGGTCGGTGACCTCGACGACGATCTCACTCATCTGGCGCGGATGCTAGCGAGTCGTCCACCATAACCACCGTGCCATCCGCCCAGGACCCCATGCCCCGCCGCGCCGACCTGCGCAACCTCGCCATCGTCGCCCACGTCGACCACGGCAAGACGACGCTGGTGGACGCTCTGCTCAAACAGTCACGCGTCTTCGCGGCTCACGAGCAGGTGGGCGTGCTGATCATGGACAGCAACGACCTCGAGCGCGAGAAGGGGATCACCATCCTTGCCAAGACCACCTCGATCCGCTATCGCGGGGTCAAGCTCAACATCATCGACACACCGGGGCATGCCGATTTCGGTGGCGAGGTCGAGCGCGTGTTGGGCATGGCCGACGGCTGTCTGTTGCTCGTCGACGCCGTCGAAGGACCGATGCCGCAGACGCGTGTCGTCCTCCGTCAGGCGCTCGCGCTCGGCCTGCGTCCGATCATCGTCGTCAACAAGATCGACAGGACCAACGCGCGCCCGGCGGAAACGGTCGAGCTCACCCATGACCTCCTGCTCGAGCTGGCCACCGACGCCACGCAGCTCGATGCGCCGGTGGTGTACACCAATGGGCGCGAGGGCACGGCGACGATGGACCTGAAGCACGAGGGCACCACCCTCGAGCCCCTGCTCGACACCATCCTCAGCCACGTCCCGCCGCCACCGGCCGACCCGGACGCGCCGTTCCAGATGCTGGTGAGCAACCTCGACCACGACAACTACAGTGGTCGCCTCGCCCTGGGCCGGATCAACAAGGGCATCCTGCGCGTCGGTCAGCAGGTTGTGGTGTGCGCCGCCGACGGTATCGGACCGCGGCAGCGCATCAACACCGTTCTGACCGTCGAGGCGCTGCAGCGTGTTCCCGTCGATGAGGTCGCGGCCGGCGAGATCGTCTACATCACCGGCCTCGCGGATGTCGCCATCGGTGACACGGTGGCCGACGCCGACGATCCCGTGCCGCTGCCCCGCCCGGAGGTGGGTGAACCCACGCTGCGCATGCAGTTCTCGGTCAACCAGTCACCGCTGGCGGGGCGCGAGGCGACGCTGAGCAGCACGTCGCGCCAGCTGCGCGCTCGGTTGGAGCGCGAGCTGCTCACCAACGTCGCGCTGCGCGTCGCCGACGGTCCCACCGCCGACATCTTCGAGGTCAGCGGCCGCGGTGAGCTGCACCTCGCCATCCTCATCGAGACCATGCGTCGTGAGGGATACGAGTTCGAGGTGTCCCGGCCCGCGGTGATCACCCGGGAGATCGACGGTCAGCGCAACGAGCCCGTCGAGGAGTGCATCATCGACTGCGACGCCGCCGCCGTGGGGGCCATCGCCGAGACGCTGGGCTCGCGCGGCGCCCAGATGCAGTCGATGCGCACCGACGCCGCCGGCCGAGCGCGGCTCATCCACCACGCGCCGACGCGGGCGCTCATCGGTCTGCGCAGCCAGATCCTCACCCTGACCCGCGGCACCGGGGTGATGTCGACCCGCCTGCTCGGCTGGGAGCCCTGGCGCACCCTGCCGCCGACCACACGCAACGGCGTGCTCACCGCCAGCCAGCCGGGCACCGCGGTGGCCTACGGCCTCCTCGGGCTCCAAGAGCGCGGCCAGCCCTTCATCGGCCCGGGCACGGCTGTCTACGAGGGCATGGTCGTCGGGCTCAATCGCCGTCCCGGGGACCTCCACCTCAACGTCACCAAGCAGAAGCAGAAGACCAACATCCGCTCGTCCACCGAGGACGCCACCGTCCGGCTGGTGCCGGCTCGCACCATGTCATTGGAGGAGAGCCTCGACTTCATCGACGACGACGAGCTGGTCGAGGTGACGCCCAAGGGGATCAGGCTGCGCAAGCGCGTGCTCAACGCGGACGAGCGCAACAAGATCCGCAAGCGCGGAGGTCAGTCGAGCTCGAACATGACCTCGTCGGCGTAGCACCAGTACCAGCTCTCGTCGGGCTGGAACGACTGAACCACCGGGTGCGTCGTCGCTTTGAAGTGCTTGGTCGCGTGCTTGCCGATCGAGGAATCACAGCAGCCGATGTGGCCACACACGGTGCACCGCCGGAGGTGCACCCACGCCTGGCCGACGGCGAGGCACTCGACGCACCCGGCCGCCGTGGGCGGGGCGTCGGTGATGGTGTCGAGATGGCTGCACGATTCGGCCATCGAGAGAGCCTACCCGAACGCTAGCGAACAGACGCCGGACGCGGCCTGCGCCGGCGAAAGCCGGCGGCGCCACCGGGGCGCTGCGGGCGGTGGTTCGGTCGACGGTCGGCGAGGCCCATCGGCGGGGCGGCGATCCAGCGGATGTCGCCGGTGTTGAGCAGGTGATCGGTGTCGGCCCCGGGCAGCTCGGGAGCGCCCAGGCGGCGCAGCTTGCGCCACTTCTCGGCATCCTCACGCGTGAGGAACGTGAAGGCCCGCCCGGCAGCGCCGTTGCGCGCGGTGCGGCCGACTCGGTGAGTGAGCCACTGCGGGGTCTCGGGCAGCTCGTAGTTGACGACCACGGCGACGCCGCTGATGTCGAGACCCCGGGCGGCAACGTTGGTGGCGACGAGCACGTCGGCCTGCCCGCTGCGGAACATCGCGACCGCACGATCCCGCGCGTTCTGCGACAGGTTGCCCTGCAGCTCGACACTGCGATGACCGCGTGCGTTGAGGTCGCGTGCCAGGCCCTTGGCACCGTGCTTGGTGCGATGGAACACCAGCGCCGATCCGTCGTGTCGGCGGAGCAGGCGTGACAGCGTGTCCACCTTGTTGGCGCGTTCCATGTGCAGGATGGCGTGCTCGAGAGTCGGCTCGCCCTGCCTGGCCACGCGGATGATCGCGGGCTCGACGAGGTGGCGGTCGATCATGCGCTGCACCCAAGCCGGCATCGTCGCGGAGGTGAGCACCGTCTGGCGGCGCCTCGGCCCGTCGCCGGGGGTCATGGCGATGATCCGCTCGACGTCAGGCGCGAACCCCTGGTCGAGCATCTCGTCCGCCTCGTCGAGGACGAGGTACTCCACGGCGGAGAGGTTCGCCTTGCCCTGGCTGGCCAGGTCGAGGATGCGACCCGGGCAACCGATGACCACGTCGGGGCTGTAGCGAAGCGCGTTGAGCTGGCCGCCGTAGCCCACACCTCCATAGACCATGGCCACGCGCAGACCCTTGTCGATGCCCCTCAGCACGGCGCCGATCTGGTTGGCGAGCTCGCGCGAGGGCGCCACCACGAGGGCGCGCGCTCCGCCGTCGCGGCGGTGGCCGGCGAGTCGTTCGACCATGGGGATGAGAAATGCGAGGGTCTTGCCAGACCCGGTCGGGGCCTCGGCAACGACGTCGCGGCCGGCGAGCAGAGGCGGGATTGCCTCGGCCTGGACGGGCAGCGGTGTGGTGATGTGCGCCTCTTGCAAGGCCTGGAGTGTGCGCGGACGCACACCCATGTCAGCGAACGATGTCATGAGTCTCCCGAGCCGTGACGGCTCTGCGCTTCCCCTCGAAGCTCTGGTCGTTGTGCCTGGCTTGGGGAACCCGTGAGACACGGGGAGAGGAACCGCAAGAAGGGCAGCGACGCATGTAACGAACGCCGCAGTCAATTGACACCCTACCATGCGGCGGCGTTCTCGCGGCGAAACGCGGCTGTCGCGAAAGCAACCACGGCAACCATTGCACGCGATGATTGGTCACGCACCGGGCAGACGATTGATGGCCTGCGGGTCACGATGAGCCGCCGGCTCACCGGGTTCCGATGTTCCAGTTGAGGTCAGCACCACCTGTTCTCGAGGGATGCAGTGAGGAAATACTGGGCGTACCGGGTCGTCGAGGCGCTCGCCAACATGATGCCCCTGGCGTTCGCGTACGCGCTGGCCATCGCCGCGGTCCACGTGATGCTCGTGCTGTCACCCGGGCGATTCGTCGGACTCAGCTCCAACCTGACCCACGTCGCCGGTGAGCTTCCGCCGCGCCGCCTTCGTGCGCTGGTGCGTGCCAACGCGCGCAACCTGGGCAGGTCCTGGGTCGATGTGCTGCGCATGTCGCGGCCGAGCTCTTGCGCGCGACGACTCGACCTCGAGGGCCTCGATCACCTCAATGACGCTCTGGCCGGCGGCCGGGGCGTGGTCATGGTGGCCAGCCATCTCGGCCCATGGGATGCCGGACTGGTCGCTTTCAACTCGGGCACCGGGACTCTGGCGGTCCTTGCTGAGGTGGTCCATCCGCGGCGGCTGTTCGACCACCTCCGCCGCGGTCGGGCGCGGCTGGGCGTCAGCGTGATCCCCATCGACGTCGCCGCCATGCGCGTCGCCGAGGCCGACGCCGCCCGGCGCATCGCGGCCGGAGCGCTGCGCCAGGTGTTCGGGGTGCTGCGCGGCAATGGCGCCGTGGCCATCGCCATCGACCGCGATCTCACCGGGGCCGGTGTGCCCATGCAGTTCTTCGGCGAGCCCACCCCGATCCCGCTCGGCGTCGTCGACATCGCGATCCGCTGCAACTCCGCGCTCGTCCCGGCGTGGTCGGTGCGCCACGGCGGCAGGCTCTGCCTGTCCGCGATGCCGCAGATTCCCTACGATGCCAACGCTCCGCGCGAGGCTGAGGTTCAGCGTGTTGCGCGCACCGTGCTCGCTGCGTTCGAGCCGGTGATCAAGCAGAACGCCGACCAGTGGCACGTGCTCGACCCCATCTGGCCGGCGCGGGCCCCGGAGCGCACCGGCTTGTCGCGGCTCCGCCACGCACCGCTGCTCATCGCGCTCTTCTGCGCCGCGCTGACGGCAGCGGGGATCAGCGGCTGGGGGCTCGGCATCACCTCGTTCACCACCGCGCCCGACTGGTGGATCCGGCCGGCCGTCGGCTCGGGTATCGCCGCCATCGCGTTGGTGGCGCTCCCCCGAGCCGTGCTCTGGGCGCGCTCCAACCGTATTCGCTTCCTCGCCGCCGTGGGACGGGCCGCCATGACGCTCACCACCGCGGCGCTGGTGACCGGGCTCAGCGGGGTGCTGATCGGCGCGCTGCGCCACTGAACACCCACGGCCGGCGGGAGCGCACCGCACCACGGTGAGCCGTTGCAGAGTCCCCCCGCATGGCCGCACTCCTCGCGCTCGTCTCCGCGGTGGGCTATGGGATCAGCGATTTCAGCGGTGGCCTGGCCTCGCGGCGGGCGCCGGCCATCGCCATCGTGCTGGTGAGCAACAGCCTGACCCTGGTCATCGCTCTGTTCGCGGTGGCGCTGCTGCCCGGGTCGGTGTACCACCTCGGCGACGTGTCCTGGGGACTCGCTGCGGGCGCCGTCGGCGTGGTCGGAGTGATCCTGCTGTACCGCGGACTTGCCATCGGACCGATGTCGGTGGTGGCTCCGCTCACCGCCGTGCTCAGTGCCATCGTGCCCGTTGTCGTGGGTGTGCTTCGTGGTGAGCGCCCCGGCGCGGCAGCGCTGTGCGGCGTGGTGCTGGCGCTGCCCGCGATGGTGCTGATCGGGCGGGAATCGGATGCGCTCGTCGCGGCACCGGTGAGCCGTGGCGCGCTGCTGACGGCGCTCGCCGCCGGGCTCAGCTTCGGAGGTTTCTACGTGCTGCTCGCCCAGACGGGGTCGGATGGCGGTGCCTGGCCGCTGGTCGGGCAGCGGGCGGCCTCGGTGGCCATCCTCCTCGGCCTCACCGGCGTCGCGGTGCGGCGCGGTACACCCGCGCTGCCGCGGGGGCGCACCCTGGGCCTGGCCATCGTCGCGGGGATCACCGACTTCGTCGCCAACCTCACCTATGTGCTGGCGACCCATCGCGGCCTGCTCGCGCTGGTCGCCGTGCTCAGCTCGCTCTACCCGGCGGCGACGCTGGTCCTGGCCAGGGCTGTGCTCGGCGAGCGCCTTGCCCGCGGGCAGCTCGGTGGCCTCGTCCTGGCGGCTGTAGCGGTCGCGCTCATCGCGGCCTGAGGGAGGGGTGCTCAGCGCGCCTCGGCGTAGTCTCCGATCGGGATGCCGGCGACGTCGTCACCGTCCTCGGAGAGATCTGCTCGGCCGCGACTCAGCGGCGAGCGGCCGGCGATGAGGTCCGCCATCTCCTCGCACCAGAACGCCAGGCCGCAGAACTGGTAGGTGAAGAAGCCCTTCGACAGGGCTGGGCTGTTCTTCTCGAAGACCTTGTGGCCGATCACCTGGAGCGTCCATCCCGCCAGGAACAGGGGCACGCCCACCCGTGGCCGGGCGACCATGAGCGGCATCGAGGCGGTGACCGCCGGGATCCCCACCAGGTGGGTGGCGCGGACCCCCACGGTGGTGTGCTGCGAGCGGTAGTACGCCATCTTCTCCTCGAAGGACGCGCTCCGTGGCGGCACGTCGGTGTCGGCGGCGATCGGTGTCATCTCCATCACGATGAGGTCCTCCTGGTCCGCGGCGGCGGCGTGGACGGGCTCGTCAGGGCGCTCCAGCCGCGGAACGCCGACGTGCTCCTCAATTGTCGCTCACTGCACCCGGCCCGGTGTGGGCGGCCGGGGCGGCAGTGCGGGGGGAGGCGGGATCTGCCCGCCTCCTGTGAGAGCATTACCATGCCCGGCGATGCGCGCCCAGCGGATTGAATCGCTCGACGGCCCCGACGGTCTGCGCCTCGCCGACGTGCCCGAGCCCGGCGGCGACGGCCAGGTGGTCATCGCCGTGGCCGCCGCCGGTGTCAGCTTCCCCGACGTGCTGATGAGCCGAGGCCTCTACCAGACCAAGCCGTCGCTGCCCTTCGTGCCCGGCGTCGAGGTCGCCGGGACCGTGAGAAGCGCGCCTGACGGCTGCGGGTTCGCCGCGGGCGATCGCGTCATGGCGCTGACCATGCTCGGTGGTTTTGCCGAGGTGGCGGTGGCGCCGGCCGCCCTGACCTGCCCGCTGCCGGAGCGGCTCAGCATGGAGCAGGGGTCGGGGTTGCTCCTCAACTACCACACCGCCCACTTCGCGCTGACCCGGCGAGCAGGCGTGACCCCTGGCGAGACGGTCGTCGTCCACGGCGCGGCGGGCGGGGTGGGCACGGCCACGGTCCAGGTCGCCAAGGTGCTCGGCGCAACCGTGGTGGCGGTCACCAGCAGCCCGGACAAGGCCGAGATGGCCCGCGGCGCCGGTGCCGACACCGTCATCGACAGCGGGGGAGACTGGGCGGCCGAGGTGCGAGGTCTGAACGGCGGCCGCGGCGCCGAGGTGATCGTCGACCCTGTCGGCGGCGATCGGTTCGATGAAAGCCTTCGCTGCCTCGCTCCCGGCGGCCGCCTGGTGGTGGTCGGGTTCACCGATGGCCGGATCCCGACGGTGGCCGCCAACCGCCTCCTGCTGCGCAACATCTCCATCGTCGGCGCCGCCTGGGGCGCGTGGTTGGGCGGCGACCCGTCTCTTTTCGCAAAGACGGCGGCCGCGCTGCAGCCGATGATCGAGGCCGGTCGGGTGGTGCCGCCGATCGGGGCAACGTTCGCGCTCGCCGATGCGGCGGACGCCCTGCGGCTCATCGAGGGCAGACGCGCCACCGGCAAGGTCGTGCTCACGGTCTGAGTCGCCACCTCCGCCCGGGCTCGACCCTGTGAGGGTAGGTCCGAAAACCGCCAGCACAGCCCCCGCGTCGGTGGTCATGCTGCTCTTCATGCACGAGGACTTCGAGGCCTGTTACCGAGCCATCCTCAGCCGTGACGCACGCTTCGACGGCAGGTTCTTCACCGCGGTCACCAGCACCGGCATCTACTGCCGTCCCATCTGCCCGGCTCAGACACCGAGGCGGCCCAACGTGCGCTTCTACCCGAGCGCATCGGCGGCGCAGGCCGCCGGCTTCCGCGCTTGCCTGCGCTGCCGCCCCCACCTCGCCCCCGGACCGGTCCAGCCACCGGGTGGCGATCGCGTTGTCGACCGGGCGCTGCGGCTGATCGCCACCGGGGCCGCGGACGGCGGGGCCGGGGTCGCCACCCTGGCCCGCCGGCTCGAGGTCAGCGAACGCCACCTTCACCGGGTCCTGTCCGACACGGTCGGAGCCGGGCCCCTGACGCTGGCTCGCATGCGCCGCCTCCAGACCGCCCGAACGCTGATCGAGCAGACCGGCATGCCCATCACCGACGTCGCCTTCAGCGCCGGCTATTCGTCGCTCCGCCAGTTCAACAGCGAAGTGCGAGCCGGGACCGGCCGAGCCCCCACCGAGCTGCGTCGCCGCGGCTCCGCCGGCCACGACGGGGAGGGCGCCATCGTTCTCCGACTCGGCGTCCGGCCTCCCTTCGACGGCTGCTCGCTGCTGGCTTTCTTCGCGCAGCGAGCCGTCCGCGGGGTGGAGCGCTGCTCGTCCACCACCCTGACCCGGTCGATCTCGCTGCCCAGGGGCGCGGCCGTGGTAGAGCTCGAGCCGCAGGCGACCCAGCTGGTGGTCCGGCTCTGGCTCGACGACGTCCGTGACCTCAGCGCTGCGGTGGACGCCTGTCGCCGCCTCTTCGACGTCGACGCCGACCCCGACGCGATCGCCACCGTCCTCGGAGCCGACCCGCTGCTGGCGCCCCTTGTGTGTGAGCGGCCGGGGCTGCGTGTGCCGGGGTGCGTCGACGCCGAGGAGATCGCGATCAGGGCCGTGCTCGGCCAGCAGGTCTCCGTTGCCCGAGCCACCGCGCTCGCGGCCCGGCTCACCGAGCAGCTGGGTGCTCACCTCCCGCAGCCGCGCCACGGCGTGGATCGGACATTCCCGACGGCGGCGGCGATCGCTGAGGCAGACATCGAGGAGCTCGGCCTCACGCCCGAGCGTGCCGCGACGCTGCGCGCCCTCGCGCTGGCGATGGCCCGTGGAGACATCGACGTCACGCCGGCCGCCGACGTCGCAGAGACGGCGCGCCGGCTTGTGGCGATCCGCGGTGTCGGCGCGTGGACAGCCACCTACATCGCCATGCGCGGTCTTCGCGACCCCGACGCATTCCCGGCGGGTGACCTGGGTCTGCGCCGCGCGTTCGCGCGGGCCGGCGGGGGAGACGGCGGCGCCGCGCTGGCCGCACGAGCCGAGCGATGGCGACCCTGGCGCGCGTACGCCACCGTGCAACTCTGGAACCACCTGTCGCATCCCGTCCGCACCAAGGAGACGTCCCTGTGACCCTGATCACCAGCACAATCGAGACCCCGTTCGGCGACATGTCGCTGATCGGTACGCAGGACTGCCTGCACGTCGCGTCATTCACCAGCGACGTCGGCGGGCTGCGCGAGCGCCTGGAGCCGTCGCTCCGCGCAGAGCCGCTGGCGCGTGGCGACACCAGCGCGGCCGCGGCGCTGCGCGCCTACTTCGCCGGCGACGTCGGCGCCCTCACCACCGTCGCCGTGAGTCAGCCCGGTGGCCCTTTCCACGCAAGGGTTTGGGCGGCGATGCGGGAGGTCGCCCCAGGCACCACGGTGAGCTATGCGGAGCTCGCTGCGAGGGCCGGGGCGCCACGGGCCACCCGAGCCGCCGGGACCGCATGCGCCCGCAATGCCATCTGTCTGTTCGTGCCCTGTCACCGCATTGTGCGCAGTGATGGGTCACTGGGGGGTTATTACTACGGTCTGGATACCAAGCGTCGCCTCCTGGAGCACGAGCGAGGCCACTGACTCTCGGACGGAGGTCCACACATCAAGAAGCGCGGCGCGGCGAATTGGAACGGTGTCCTTGCCCGGGTGCTGACCCGTCAGCACGTCCGCGCCGTCTACCAGCCCATCCTCCATCTCGACTCGCGAACCGTGGCCGGCTACGAGGCGCTGGCGCGGCCCGCCAATGTCGCCGACGACGGCAGCGTCGAGGAGTTCTTCCGGACGGCCCGCGCACAGGGGGTGACCCGGGACCTGGACTGGCTCTGCCGTCGTGCTGCCCTCGACGGGGCACGCGGCATGGCAGCCGGACCGTTCCTCTCCCTGAACCTCAACCCGGACGCGCTGCAGAACGGCGAATCCGACGCCGACTCGCTGGCGCAGTTGCTGGCCGATGCCGGTCGGCCGGTCCTCGGAGTGGTCATCGAGGTGGTCCGACCCCCGGCCGTGCCCGACGTGGCCACGCTGATGGAATTGCTGCGACCGTACCGGCGCCGCGGCGCGCGCGTCGCCATCGCTGTCGATCCCACCGACGAGGAATCCCTGCTGGCCTCGAACGAGCAGCCGGACTTCATCAAGCTGTCCCGTCCGACGGTGGCCGCGATGTCCGACCCGGCGTCGCGCGGTTTCGCTGAGCGTTGCGCGGCGCGCGCCCGGCTGGGCGGCCCCACGCCGATCGCCGAGGGCATCGAGGACGAGGCGATGGCGCGGGCGGTTGCCGCATCAGGCGTGCAGCTCGGACAGGGGTACCATCTCGGTCGCCCCGCCGCCATGGACCGGGACGGGCTGCTGCTCCACGCCGAGCCCGCGTCCGCCGCAGTCGCGAGCGCCCCAGGCTGACGCCTTCCAGTCGCCACCTGGGCTGGTGACATCGGGCCGCCGCAGACGGTGTGCGCTGCAGAACCGAGACCAAAACCGTCAGGCTGTATCTTTGGGAGGGAACATCGCATTGATGACCTGGGACTGGGAGCGACACTGAGAGCATGCCAACCGCAACGTTGACGCAGACACGCGCCACAGGCGCGGCGGTCGATCCGTTGGTGGTGGCCGCCGAGGGTCTGATCGTGCGCGGCAAGGAGCACGGGGAGATCCCTGCCGACGACATCATCGCGGCTTTCCCAGACCTCGAGCTCGAGCCTGACGCTCTCGAGCGGTTGTTCGACTCGTTCAGGCAGATGGGCATCGCCATCGCCGGCGAGGGTGTCGAGAACGCCGACGAGGAGGAGGACACACCCGCGCTCGTCGACGTCAGCACCGCGGTCTCCCTCGATGACCCGGTGCGCATGTACCTGCGCGAGATCGGCGAGGTTGCGTTGTTGACCAAGGAGCAGGAGGTCCTCTACGCACAGCGCATCGAGGCCGGCGACGACGACGCCAAGCACCTGCTGGCCGCAGCCAACCTGCGGCTGGTGGTCAGCATCGCCAAGAAGTACTTCGGGCGCGGGATGCCCTTCCTCGACCTGATCCAGGAGGGCAACCTCGGCCTGCTCCGCGCGGTCGACAAGTTCGACTATCACCGCGGCTACAAGTTCTCCACGTACGCCACATGGTGGATCCGGCAGGCGATCACCCGTGCCATCGCGGACCAGGCGCGCACCATTCGCATCCCCGTCCACATGGTGGAGCTGGTGAACCGCCAGGCGCGCGTCGCCCGCCGGCTGGTGCAGGAGCTCGGCCGCGAACCCGACGATGAGGAGATCGCCGAAGAGCTCGGCCTGACACCCGAGCGTGTCAAGGAGATCCGCCGCGTGGCCCAGGACCCGGTGTCGCTCGAGACGCCGGTGGGTGATGATGGCGACGCCGAGCTCGGTGAGTTGATCGAGGACACAGGTGCGATCCGTCCGCAGGACGCAGCAGCGAGCACGATGCTCGGTGTCGAGGTCGAGGACATCCTCGACACCCTGACGCCACGCGAACGGCGCGTCATCCAGCTCCGCTTCGGGCTCGTCGACGGCCATCCGCGCACGCTCGACGAGGTCGGCCGCCGCTTTGGCGTCACCCGCGAGCGCATCCGCCAGATCGAGGCCAAGGCACTGCGGAAGATGCGTCATCCCTCGCGGAGCCGCCGGCTCGCCGACTTTCTCGACTGACCACCGGGCTACACTGGCCACAACGGCGCGGTTCGCGCCACGTGGAGGGAGATTGCCATGGCCACTGTCCGCGAGGACGTGATTCCCAGCCTGGAGCGCAGCCCGCTCTTCGCCGGATTGGACAAAGACCAGATCCGCAAGGCCGCGGAGCACTTCGACGAGTCGACCTACCTGGCCGGCCACGGCATCCTCACCGAGGGGCTCTCCGGGCCTGACTTCTTCATCATCCTCGAGGGCGAGGCCGACGTCATCGTCGACGGCAACGTCGTCCACCACCTCCACGCTGGCGACTTCTTCGGCGAGGTGGCGGCGCTTGACGGCAAGGCGCGCACCGCCAGCGTCAAGGCGACCACGCGACTGCGCTGCCTGACTCTCGGCGATGGCGGCTTCCGCCAATTCCTCATCGAGAACCCGGTCGTCGCGGTCAACCTTCTCCCCGAGATCGTCCGCCGCTTCCGTTCCGTGGCGCCCAACGCACCGCCGCTCGACGACAAGGACGTCGCCTCGGGCTGAGCCAGCCGCCGGGGTTCGCTAGGCGTACGCGCTGATCGCCAGCGCCGCGTCGACGGCGAGCCTCACCTGGGCGGCATCGGCTGCCGCGCGCACCACGGCAACGCCGGCCGCGCCCGCAGCTATGCAGCGTGCGGCGTTGGTCGCGTTGACGCCGCCGATGGCGACAACAGGGATGTCCACGGCCGCGCACACCGCGGCCAGCGCTTCGATGCCGATCGGGATGCCCGCGTCCAGTTTGGTCGGCGTGGTCCAGACCGGCCCAGCCCCGATGTAGGTGGCGCCGAGCGCGCGCGCAGCGGCGGCCTCGTCCACCTCCCGCGCGCTGATCCCCAGCACCAGGCCGTGCGAGAGTGCCCGCTCGGCGCCGTGATCGGTCTGGCCGAGGTGCACCCCGTCGGCTCCACAGCGCAGGGCGGCCTCGACGTCGTCGTTGATGACAAGCATGGCTGGAAGATGGCGCAGTCGCAGCCCCAGCTCCGCGCGCGCGGCGGTGCCGGAGTCCTTCAGCCGCACCTGGACGACGGTGGCGCCGCCGGCCACCGCGCGCTCAGCCGCCGCGATGGTGTCGACGATGGCGTGGAGCCTCATCGCGCGCTGATCTTCGCTCGTGCGTCCACGGCGTCTGGCGAGAGCGCGTAGAGCGCGTCGTAGAGGGCGGCGTGGAAGGTGCCCGGGCCGCTGCTGTGCTCGGCAGCATCCTCACCGGCAACGCCGAGCGCCACCAGCGCCTCGGTGGCGGCCCGCAACGGCTGCTTGCGATTGACCGCCGCGAAGCAACCCGTGATCGCCGACGCGATGCAGCCGGTGCCGGTGACTGTGGCCAGCAGCGGATGACCGTTGGCCACCAGCAGAGTGGTGACCCCGTCGCTGACCGCGTCGACCGGGCCGGTGACCGCCACCGTGCAACCCAGCGTGCGCGCCGCGGCCCTGGCCAGCTCGCCGAGGTCGTCGGTGGCAGCCATGGCCTCGACACCACGGATCTGCGCGGTGCGGCCCGCCAGGGTGGCGATCTCCGCCGAGTTGCCGCGCACGATCGCCACCGCCACCTCGTGCAGGATGCGCTGCGCGCTCTCGGTGCGCAGCGTCGTCGCTCCGACGCCGACGGGGTCGAACACAACGGGCACGCGGGCGCGATCCGCGGCCCGACCGGCGAGGATCATCGACTCGACCCATTCCCGCGTGAGGGTGCCGATGTTCAGCACCAGCGCAGCCGCCACGCTGGCCATCTCCGCCACCTCTTCGGGTGCGTGTGCCATCACCGGCAGCGCGCCGATGGCGAGGGTGGCGTTGGCGGTCTCGTTCATGACCACGAAGTTGGTGATCTGGTGCACGAGCGGCCGCTGTTCGCGCAGCCGTCGCAGGGAATCCCCGGTGGCGATGGAGGCGGCGGCCGTGGTGGCTGCGTGGTCCGCCGTCATCTGCCCCCTCCGCTGGTCACCAGCGGTCGCGATGGGACACGGCTGCGGACGTCGAGCACATCGACCGGGCCCTCGCCGGCGCCGATCTCGGTGAGACCGCGAGCCACCGCCGCCGCGCACACGTCGGCGGCGTACCGGGCGGCGTCGTCGAGCGGCCATCCCTGGGCGATGAGCGCCGCCAGCGTCGCCGAATGCGTGCAGCCGGCGCCGTGTGTGGCAGCCACGTGGTGGCGTGTGACGGCGATCTCGATGTGCCGGCGGCCGTCGAAGAGGTGGTCGACCGCGTCCTCACCATGGCCGCCGGTGACGATCACCGCTGCAGCACCCACCGCGTGGAGCCGCTCGGCCAGCTCGCGCCGCGACGCGTTGGGCCGGCCGGTCAGCGCTCGCGCCTCGGGGAGGTTGGGGGTGACCAGCGTTGCCAGCGGGAACAGCCGGCGAACCATCGCGCCGACGGCATCCTCGCGCAGCAACCTCGCCCCCGAGCTGGCCACCATCACCGGGTCGACCACCAGGGCCACCCGGTGTGCGGCCATGAAAGCGGCGACCACCTCGATGGTCTCGGCAGAGAAGAGCATCCCCGTCTTGGCCGCGTCGACGCCGATGTCGTCGAACACCGCGCTCAGCTGAGCCTCGATGAACGGCGCCGGAACAGCGTGCACGGCGCGTACCTCCCGCGTGTTCTGCGCGGTGAGAGCGACGATGACGCTGCTCCCGTGGCACCCCGCTGCCGCAAACGCGCGCAGGTCAGCCTGGATGCCCGCGCCGCCGCCGGAATCGGACGAAGCGATGCTCAGGACCCGAGCGATTGGTCTCACGTGCACTCCCTACGCTGGCATGACCCAGATCAGGTTCGCGGGTGTGATCTCAGCCCCGCATGGGGCACCCCGGTGCCACCAATCTACCACCTCCGACGCACCGCCGAGGTGGGCATCGCTACGATGCGGCGCCGACAGACGCCGCTGCAGGGAGGCACCATCCCCCGATGATCGCGACACCCGCCGACGAGGCGGAGACCGGCGTTCCCGTTCGTGAGGGCACCTATGGCGAGGCCGTGGTGGCGGTGGAACCGGGCGGCGTCGAGTACATCCCCTTGGCGGAGCGGCACGGTGGGCCGAGCCAGCTGTTCTGGACGTGGACGTCGCCCAACTTCGAGTTCGCCACGGTGTATGTCGGCGTGCTCCCGATCACGGTGTTCGGCGGTGGTTTCTGGCTCACAGCGCTGGGGTTGCTGGTCGGCACTGCGCTCGGTTCGCTGACGCATGGTCTGCTGTCCACCTTCGGCCCACGGTATGGGGTCGCGCAGCTCATCCAGAGCCGCGCGGCGTTCGGCTTCGCCGGCAACCTGCTCCCCGCTTTCCTCAACGCGGTCACCTCGGGTGCGGGCTGGGTGGCGGTCAACTCTGTCAGCGGCGCGTTCGCCGTGCAGACCTTCTGCGCGCAGGTGGGCTGGCCGGTGCCGCCGTTCTGGCTCGCGCTGCTGGCGGTCATCCTCGTCGAGGTCGCCATCGCCTTCATCGGCTACAACATGGTTCACCAGTTCGAGAAGGTGGTCTTCCCATTCCTGGCCGTGGTGTTCGGCCTGTGCTGCGTGTACATCTTTGCCCACACCAACTCGGGGCAGGGCTTCAACAGCGCGGCCCCCGTGGCCTTCGGCGGACCGACCGGCGCCTTCATCCTGGCGGTGTTCCTCGCGTACGCGTACGCGGTCAGCTGGAACGTCTACGGCGCCGACTACTCGCGCTACCTGCCGCGCACCACCAGCGCGGTCCGCGTCGCTCTGTGCGCCGGCGCGGGGCTGTTCATCTCCTGCGCGGTGCTGGAGATCGCCGGCGCCGGCCTGGCCACAGTCGCCGGGACATCGTGGGGCCCGCATGACAACCCCACCAGCCAGTTCGTCAAGCCGCTCCCCGACGCGCTGGCCATCGTCTCGACGATCGCGATCGCGGTGGGGGCCATCGCGGCCAACGTGCTCAACCTCTACAGCGCGGCCATGTCGTTCCTGACCCTCGGCATCCGGCTCACGCTGCGACGGCGTCGTGCGATCGTCGCGGTGCTCTTCGGCGTGGTCGGGTACTTCGTCGGCGTGGCCGGCTATGCCAACCCGGGTGGCAACTACGAGGCCTTCCTGTTCTTCAACACCTACTGGATCGTGCCGTTCATCACCGTGGTCCTGGTTGACCACGCTCTGCGCCGCGGACGCTACTCAGCACGGCTCTTCTTCGACCGTGGCCACCGCGGCTGGAAGGCGTTTGCCGCCATGGTGGCCGGGATCGTGTCCTCGTTTCCCTTCTGGAACCAGTCGCTGTTCGTCGGGGTGGTGCCGTCCAACCACCCGGAGTTCGGCGACATCAGCTTTGTGGTGGGTGCGGTGGTGACAGCGGTTGTGTATCTCGCGCTCCGACCGTTGCGCCCGTCGCCCAACGCCACCGAACCGGTGCGGGCCCGCGCCGCGAGCTGACGGCTACGTCTCCAGCCGAGCGCGGGCGGCCCTCAGCCTCTGGACGGTCACGTCAGGGCCGACGAATGCCATGGCCTCGAACACCGGAACACCCTGCGGCCGGCCCAGGATGGCGATGTAGAGAACGCGGAAGCCGTCGCGTGCCTTGACGCCACGGGCGCCGAGCAGGGTGGTGAGCCTTTCGCGCATCGCCGTCACGTCGTCGAGGCCGCCCTGCTGCACGTCGGCGCAGGCCGCGTCGAGGAGAGTGATCGCCGTCTGTGCGTCCACCTTGCGTGGTGGGAACTCCACGCCGTCGTCCCACGGCGCGTCACCGAGCAGCGGGCCGGCCAGCGTGGTCGCGTCGCGCATCACCACCATCCTCTCCTGGAGCATCGGCACCAGCAGTCGCCGTGTCTCCTTGCTGGTGCCCGGCAGCCAGAACTCAAGGTGCTCGACGAGCTCTTCGGTGGACAGACGCCTGATATGCAGCCCGTTGAGTGAGTCGAGTCGCTTCTGGTCGAACACCGCGGGAGAATCGTTGACGCGGTCCAGGGAGAACCGTTCCACCAGCTGCTCCGGGGTGAACACCTCCTGCTCAGTCCCCGACGACCAGCCGAGCAGAGCCATCGCGTTGACCAGCGCGGGTGCCAGGTAGCCGAGCTCACCATACTCGAGGACGTTGCGCGCCCCACGTCGCTTGCTCAGCTTGTGATGGTCCTCACCCAGCACGGGCGGGACGTGCGCGAAGCGCGGTGGCGTCCACGCGAACGCCTTGTACAGAGCGAGATGCTTGGGCGTCGACGGCACCCATTCGTCGCTGCGGATGACGTGGCTGATGTCCATGAGGTGGTCATCGACCACGACGGCGAGGTGGTAGGTGGGGAAGCCGTCGGACTTGAGCAGCACCTGGTCGTCGATGTCGGCGTTGTCAAAGGAGATCTCGCCTCGGATCAGGTCATCCCAGACCGTGCGACCCGGTTCGATGTACTGGCGAAGGACCGCCGGCACACCGGCCGCGCGCTCGACGAGGACCTCCTCCTGGCGGGTCAGGCAGCGCCGGTCATAACGCGTCGGTTGGTGCGCGGCTCGCTGGTGCTCGCGCATCTCGGTGAGCCGTTCCGGGCTGCATGTGCACCAGTACGCCGCCCCGGCGGCGACGAGACGTTCGGCGTGCTCGCGGTAGATGTCGGTGCGCTGTGATTGCACGTAGGGACCGTGCGGTCCGCCCACCTCCGGTCCCTCGTCCCAGTTCAGGCCCAGCCAGAGAAGTGTCTCCATGATCAGCGCCTCGCTGTCCTCGAGGTAGCGCTCCTGGTCGGTGTCCTCGATGCGGAGCACGAACGCACCACCGCTCGAGCGCGCGGCCAGCCAGGCGAAGAGCGCCGTGCGCACCGAGCCGAAATGGAGGGGACCGGTCGGTGAGGGCGCGAATCGGGTCCGCATCGGGGTGCGGCCTTCGGTCACCTCGGAGCGGCGATGAGCAGCGCCACGATCGTCCACGCGATGAGCCCGACGATCAGCAACGGGCCATCCCAGTTCCGTGCGACGACGCTGACCAGGCTGACCGTCCCGCCGCCGCGCGGCGGCTCTCCGACGTGGGCCACGCCACCTGCGCCCGGCCTGCCGATGTCACCCATGCCCCACGCCGGCGGGGGCGCCGGCGGACCGCTGCGGGGGGTCACGTGCAGCCGGTCCTCGCGCAGGCGGGCACGCTCGTCGAGGACGACGCCGGCGATGACCATGGTCCCGAAGCCTCCGGCGCCGAGGCCGAAGAGGATCAGGATGACGCCGAGCGCGACATTGAGGTAGTCGTTGTAGGCGTGGGGACCGATGAGCACGAGGATCCCGCCCCCGATCAGGGCGATGGCGGTGAGGCCGAAGCCGATCACCTTGCCGGCAATCTCTCGGAAGGACATGGAGCTCCCGCAGGGTGGACGACGACGCCGCCGAGTATAGGGAAGGAGCGCGCGGCGGCTCCTACCCTGTCACTCGGGCCATACGCACGTGCGTCACCGCGGCCGAGCTGACCAATTCGACGCACTCATAGCTCGCCGGAGCGCCGCCGACGTGGTCGAAGAGTCGCTCGCCCGCGCCGAGCAGGATGGGCACGATCGCCACGTGGATGTCATCGATCAGGCCGGCCCGGAGGTACTGCTGAACGGTCGCGGCGCCGCCGCCGAGCCTGACGTCACCACCCTCGGCAGCGTCGAACGCTCGCTCCAGCGCGGCTTCGATCCCGGAGTCGACGAAGTGGAAGGTGGTGCCGCCCTGCATCGGTATGGACGGGCGCGGGTGATGGGTGAGCACGAACACCTGGTGGTGAAACGGCGGGTCGTCTCCCCACCAACCCTTCCAGTCGTCGCTGCCCCAGGCTCCGCGAATCGGACCGAACATGTTCCGCCCCATGATGGTGGCGCCGATACCGTCGTCGCCCTGGGCGATGAAGTCGTCGTCGAGCCCCGCCTCGCCGTCGTCGCCATCCATCCCCTGCATTCGTCGGAAGCTGCGGGTCGCGAACACCCAGTCATGCAACCGCATCGCGCCAACCCCGAGGGGGTCGTCGATGCTCTGGTCGGGTCCTGCCATGTACCCGTCGAGTGAGATGGCGAGGTTGTGCGCGCGCAGTCTTGGCATCCGTGTCTCCATGCTTGCCGCAGCATAGTACCCGCACGGGGAGTCGAACCCCGGTTACCACCTTGAAAGGGTGGTGTCCTGACCGCTAGACGATGCGGGCGTGCCGCGCCGCCTGAAATGATGCTGCACCAGCCACCATGCGCGCGGCCGAACGCATGCCCCAGGAGACCGCATGACCGCCGATCCGAATCTCCAGCACGATCGCCACCCCGAACGTGGGGTGACCGACATCGAGGTCATCAACGAGATCCTTGACTCGCAGCTCACCTGCCACCTCGCCTTCAGCGTCGACGGCTGGCCCTATGCCGTGCCCACCGTGCACGCACGCGATGGCGGACGACTGCTCATCCATGGCTCGACGCTGAGCAGGATGCTCGGTGCGTTGACCCGCGGGATTCCCGTCTGCGTGACCGTCACCGCCATCGACGGCATCGTCGCGGCGCGCTCCGCGTTCAACCACTCCCTCAACTATCGCTCGGCGATGGTCTTCGGCATCGCCACGTCCATCCGGGAAGAGGCCGACAAGCTCGCGGCGATGCGCACGATCGTCGAGCACGTTCTGCCGGGCCGTTGGGCAGAGGTGCGCCAGCCGTCGTCGACCGAGCTGCGCGCCACCGAGATCGTGTGGCTGCCGATCGACCGGGCCACCGCGAAGGTGCGCAGCGGTGGATCGATCGATACCCCGGCCGATCGCAAGGCGCAGGTGTGGTCGGGCGTCGTGCCGATGTCGACGCGACTGCTTCAGCCGATGCTCGTGCCCGACGACGTCGCCGCCCTGCCCGTGCCGCCGAGCGTCGTCGCGGCGATCGCCCGCTCGGCCCCCTGACTGAACCGGCTGGGTCAGACCGCGATCGAGCCCGTCATGGTGGGGCTGCCGGCGGAGAGAATCTTGTCGACCGCGGCGATGCCCATCGGTCGTCCCAGCTGGTACCCCTGGCCGAGCACCCCGCCGTAGCCGGCGATCAGGGCAACCTGGGCAGCGGACTCGATGCCCTCGACGATGACGCTCAGTGACAGGATCTCGCCCATGCGCACGATCGTTTCGAGGAAGGCGGCAGCCACCGGGTCGGTGACGATGGTGTCGACGAACATCTTGTCGACCTTGAGGATGTCGACGGGGAGGCGGCGGAGCAGCGCCAGCGACGAGTGGCCGGTGCCGAAGTCGTCGATGGCCAGTGAGACACCGAGCGCGCGAAGCGCGTGCAGCTGGCGGATGGCGCTCTCGGCGTCTGCCATCACCGCACCCTCGGTGATCTCCAGGACGAGGTCGGTCGGATCAAGTCCGGAGCCCGTCAGCGCGTCGGCGACCTCCTGCACGAACCCGGTGTCCTGGAGCTGACGTGGCGACACATTCACCGAGATCGACAGCCGGCCACGGCGAACATCGCTGCGTTGCCAGCGCCGCGCCTGATCGCACGCCTCCCTGACGATCCAGCGGCCGAGCGGCGCGATCAGGCCGGTCTCCTCGGCGAGCGGGATGAAGTCGAGCGGGTTCATGATCCCGCGGAGCGGATGATGCCAGCGGATCAGCGCCTCCAGCCCGATGATCTCCCCGTCGACGAGCCTGATGATCGGCTGGTAGTCAAGGCGCATCTCGTTGCAGAGCAGGGCTCGGCGCAGATCGGCCTCGAGGTCGATGCGGGCGATCGCCGCGGCGTGCATGCTGGGCTCGAACACCACGAAACCATTGCCGGCACCGAATTTGGCGCGGTACATCGCGGTGTCCGCGTCGCGGAGCATCCCGCCCGCGTCGGCGCGACCACCCCGGTCAAGCGCGATGCCGATGCTCGCGGCGGCAGACACCTCGCGGTCCTCGATGATGAACGAGGGTTCCATCGCTGCGAGCACGCGCGCGGCGATCTCGATGGCCCCGGCGCGGTCGCAATGGGCGAGGATCGCGAACTCGTCGCCCCCGAGTCGTGAGGCGGTGTCCTCGTCGCGCAGGCAGTGGCGCAGCCGCTCTCCGACCGTGACGAGCAGCTGATCCCCCGCGGTGTGCCCCAGGCTGTCGTTGATGGTCTTGAAGCGGTCGAGATCGAGGTACAGCACGGCCACGTGGCCGCGGCGGCGGCGCGAGCGGATCAGCGCCTGCTCGAGGCGCTCCATGAACAGCCCGCGGTTGGGCAGCCCGGTGAGCTCATCGTGAAAGGCGAGCTGGCGGATGTGCTCGACACGCTTGGCGTCGGTCAGCGCCAGGCTGGCGTGCTCGGCAAACGCGATCAGAACCTCCTGCTCGACGGCTCCGAAATGACGGTCCGCCTGCGTGGTGGCAACCAGGATGGTCCCGGTGACCCGGTCGCCGTCGCGGACCGGGGCTGCCATGGCGGACTCCACGTTCTGACCCAAGAGCTCGGGCCGCGCATCGAGCACGTGTTCGCCCTCGACGATGATCAGCCTCTCCTCGGCGAAGGCACGGCCGCTGGCCCCCTCGCCGACGTTGGTGCGATGGATGGACCTGGCGATGTGCGCCGGCAGGCCATCCTGCGCTGCCATCAGCATCTCCTGCGGCGACTGCGGATCGATCAGCCGCAGCGTCGCCATCTCGACATCGAGCAGGTCGCGGGCGCTGGCGGTGATCGTGTTCAACACGTCCGCCAGCGGCACGCGGCGCGTGATGCTGCGCTGGATGCCGGAGAGTCGCTCGAGCAACGCTTGGCGCTTCTGGAGGTTGTCGCTCATGGATCGCTCCGCGGCCAGCGCGCGGAAGAGACGCAGCGTCAGCGTCAGCGACCGGGCCGCGGCTCGGAGAAGCCCGATCTCCTCGCGGCTGAACGCATCGATGCCGGCTCGGGCGACGACGATGTCGACCGCGAACGCCATGTCGAGACGTGTCGATGCCAGCCGGCACGTGCCCACCCCGGGGACATCGAGCACGTCGCGATCGCCCGCACTGGCCTCCGCCACGAATTGCGCGGGCGCGTCGCCGTGAGGGAAACCGACCGACGCGAGGGCGGTTGAGCCCTCGACGACCAGCCCGATCTCGGCTTCCAGCGCTTCGGTGGCCCAGTCGACGGCGCGTCGCGTCGCCGATGCCTCGTCGGGAGCGCCGGTGACGGCGGCAACGAACTCCGCGAGGCGAGGGGTGGACCAGCGGTCAGCGGCTTCCATGCCTCACGCGAGCGCGAGGACGACCAGCGTCTGGTTGTGAAACCCGTTGACGCCGTGCGTGCGGGCGATCTCGCCGTACGTGTAGAAGCCGGCGACAGGGCCACCACCGGCGTGGCCGGTGATCCGATCCACCTCGCGCTTGATGCCCTCGTCGCCGAGCACGCCGCGCCGGGCGATGCAGTCGAACGCGAGCACGCCGATCGGCGTGTGTCCGCCCAGCGCGCCGAGCGCCTCGTGGCAGGCGGCGTCGGTCGCCGCCAGAACCGAGTCGTCGTCGCCCTCCATCATCCACACCAGCGCGCCCTGTGGGACCGCGGCGATGCAGTTGAGCGAGCGCTCATCGAAGTCTGCGCCGGCGACGAAGCGCACCTCCTCACCGCTGCGACGGCTCAACCCCAGGGGATGGGTGAGCGCGAAGTTCGTGAAGGCCTCGGGGGAACCCTGGGCCTCGGCCGGCGGCTGCAGCCGTTCGATGTACACGTCGAGAGCAGGCTGATCGTCGAGGCACAGCACCTTGCTGCCCTCGGAGCCGGTGACCAGCATGGGATTGCCGACGCGCCTCCACCCATGCTGGACGCCGATGCCCAGCGGTGCATCGGATGCCAGCCAGGCCCCGACAACAGCGTCATCGAGAACCTCGCCGCCGTAGAGCTGGCGGGTGCGCCGCATGTGCAGGTCGTCGCCGGCGCAACCGCCCACCAGCGGAGTGGCCGCGCCCATCACTGAATAGGCGCCGCGCACGATCTCCGTCTGGTCGCCGGCCAGCCCGTCGCTGAGCAGGAGCAGGGCCTGGTGGCCGTGTCCCGATGCGGTGCCTGCGCAGGCCGCCACCTCCGCACCCGCGTCGCGAAGCCGCACCCCCACCCCCCGGGCGACCGCTGTACGCGCCACGAAGCCGGGGCCGCCGAGGGCGACGACCACGACCCCCTCGTCACCGGGGCCGTCAGAGGCGATCTCGCCGGCGGTCGAGCAGCCGATCAGCGGGACCTCGGATGTCCGGGTTCTGATCCCGCCGAGGAGCGCCGCAAGGTCGTGTGTCTCCGACGCGAAGACGACAACCAGCTTCCCCTCCGCGCCTCGCATCGCCAGCTCCGCCGCCTGCGCGCCGGCTCGTGCGGAATCCGTGTCGGAGGAGCGGCCGACGCCAAACCATCGGGTGGCGGCTGGCTGCGTGGAGGACTCGCTGGCGCTGTCGAGAGCTTCGGTCTGCATGGTGGCGACTCCCATGGCGGGGACGCGGCTCGCGCGCGTGAACCGAGTATGTGTGCGTCCAACTCCAGCCAGGCACGACAAATCCGTTGCTTGCTCAGCTTGGTACAGGGTCGTGACGCCCGCGGCAGGCGAGATGACCCCGCGCTTGCGGTCAGGCGGCTCCCGCGGCTCCGGCGGCGATCGTCTGGTCCACCTGGGCGCGCCGCCCGGCATCGATCTCGCCCGCGGTGCGCTCGTCGTCGACGATCAAGGCGTCGAGGTCCACGTCGCTGTAGCCGAGAACGCCCATGTCGGCGAACGCGGACCGCACGCGCGAACCGAACAGGCCGATGTCCTTGAGAGTGGGCGCGATCCTGGTGAAGAGAAGGCTGCGGAAGTGGACCTGAGACTCCGACTGGTTGACGAAGCGCAGGCATTCCTCGACGGGGAGCCCAAGGTTCTCCCATACCTCGTGGGCGAGGAAGCGGTCACGCATCAGGTAGCACGCCTCGACACAGAACTCCTCGCGCTCGTCACGCTCGCGCTCGGACAGCTGGGGGTAGAAGTCGCGCAAGGCGAGGCGGCCGAAGGCAACGTGGCGCGCCTCGTCCTCCATCACGTACGCCGACACGGCGCGCGCCAGCGGGTTCTCGGCGACGTCACGGATCAGTCCAAACGCCGCCAATGCCAGCCCCTCGATCAACACCTGCATTCCCAGGTAGGTCATGTCCCACCGCGAATCCGACACCACGTTGTCCAGGAGTGACTTCAGGTGCGGGTTGATCGGGTAGGCCATGTCGAGCTTCTCGTGCAGGAAACGCGAATAGGTCTCGACGTGGCGCGCCTCGTCCATCACCTGGGTGGCGGCGTAGAACTTGCTGTCGATGTCGGGAACTGTCTGCACGATCTTCGACGCGCAGATCAACGCGCCCTGCTCGCCATGCAGGAACTGCGAGAACTGCCACGAGGCGAGGTGGTACACGACCTGGTGGCGGTCGCGTTCGCCCATCCGCTCCCATGTGTCGCTGCCGTAGATCGGCACGTAGTACTCCGGAGCCTCGAGCGGGTTGTCGTGGTCAACGTCGATCGACCAGTCGATGCGATCCCGGCTGTTCCACTGCTTGTTCTTGCCCTTCTCGTACAGGTTGAGCAGGCGGTCGCGCCCCTCGTCGTACTCCCAGGTGAAGACCGTCTCGGCGCCGCCCTCGACGCTCCAACGGGTCTGCTCGACGGGCAGGGTGTAGACGCGCGTGCTCATGGCAGACTCCTACGCGGTTGCGGCCGCTTCTGGTGCGAGGTCGAGCCAGCGCTGCATCTCACCGCGAACGGCGCGTTGGTGGAGCAGCGAGACGAGTCGGTCGGTGAGCGGAAGGCCGCGATGCACCAGGTCGCGCAGGGTCTGTGCGTCGTGGCGGTGCAGCACCGGTTCGACGATTCGCGCCAGCTCGTCCGCGACCAGGCGCTCGACCGCGTCGCGGTACACGGCGAGGTTCTCGATGGAGAACCCCGACTCCTCGGTGAAGCCCGACGCGCGCATCGCCGCGACGAGGTCGAGCAGACGGAGGTCGCTGCTGCTGATCGCTCCCGTCGAACCGATCAGCCCGAGGCGTTGCAGACTGGCCACGTCATCGACGCACAGCCGCTGGCGAACGGCGGCGAGGTCGGCCGCCCCGGCTGCGGGGTCGGGCTCGTCGAGGAGCGCCCCGAGCGCCTGCAGAGCGCGGATCTCCTCCACGGGAAGCTCACCACGCATCTCCAGTACACGTCCGATGCTGCGCAGCGAGAGGTTGAGCTCGGTCTGCAGCGCTCGGATCCAGCGGATCCGGGTGGTCGTGGAGTCGGTGTAGAGCGCCTGGTTGCCCGCCGTCTTGCGCGCCTGGGGAAGCAGGCGCTGCTGGGCGTAGAAGTGGATGGTCGGGGCGCTCACCCCGGTGAGACGGACGAGGTCGCGCATCCGATGCAGGGTGGCTGGCATGGTCCTCGATGGTCGGACCCGAGGATGTCAAGTGTCAAGTGGCACTTGATGCTCGAGATCGCGCGATACACCTCCGTGACCACATCGGCGGCCCTCCGTATTCACCCCGATACAGGGAGCGTCCATTCGTGCATAATCTGATAGTGATACTGTAAGGTACGTGGCCTCGACCCCACGAGGTGCGCGATTCATTCGGGAGGCAACACGGTGCTGACAGGGACCCAACAACTCGACAGAACCGTCCCTGCGGCGGCCGTCGCGCAGGCTCATCGCGTCGCCCACCTGCGCGGCCGTCGTCTGGCCGCCCGACGCCGCCGGCTCGTCCTGCGCGTGCGCGATTGGCTGGGCATCACCGTGATCGCATGCTTCGCCCTGACGCTGTTCGCGGTGACCCTGTTCAGCCTGCTCGGCCGCTGACCCTGTCGCCGGGCCTGGCTCAGCCGGCCGGCCACTCCACGTCGCCGAAGAAACCGGCGGGCTTCGGCGAGCGGCGGTAGGCCGCAACCCCGCGCCGGCTGGCGTCGATGGTGGTGTCGGCGCCGTGCCCGGGAAGCACCACCGTTTCCGGCGGCAGGGGCAGCAACCGGGCCTCGATGCTGGCGACGATGGTCTCGAGGTCGCCGGCGGCGAATGTCTTGCCCGGGCCACCACGGAACAACGTGTCGCCGCTGATCAGCGCATCGCCCACCCGCAGCGAGATGCTGCCTGGCGTGTGGCCCGGGGTGAGCAGGACGTCGACCCGCACCGACCCGACCCGCACCTCGGCACCGTCGTCGAGGCGCCCGTCGATGCGCTCCTCAGGGATGTTCACCTCGGCGGCGCCGACGTGCACAGGCGCGCCCGTGGCGGCGCGCACCGCGTCGTACGTCGCCCAGTGGTCGGGATGCCAGTGGGTGGCGATCACGCGCTGAACGCCTCCCTCGGCGGCGATGGCTTCGAGCAGCGGCCCCTCCTCCAAGGGCATGTCGACGAGCAGCGACACCCCGGCCTGCACGTCGCGAACGATGTACGCGTTGTTCCCGTAGGGACCCATCGGCCCGACCCTGACGATCCGGACGCCTCCCGCCTCGTGGACGGTGAGGTCAGCCACGCCGCCTGCCGCTTGCCGGGGTGGCGCTGCCCGCCTCGGCGCGCATCGCCGCTTTCCACGCTCGCTTGCCCGCCTGGTACTCCTCGCGCTCGGCCACGGTGTGCACATCGGCGAGCGTCGGGTAGTCGGGGGCGAGCGCCTCCCAGCCTTCGGGCTTCACATTGAGGTGCTTGCCGACCACGCCGAGCACGATGCGCGCCTTCATCTCACCGAAGCCTGGCAGCGCACGCAGGCGGGCGAGCAGGTCGGCGGAATCGCGGGCGCCCGTCCAGATGGCGGCGGCGTCGTTGCCGTACTCGTTGGCGACGACGGCGCACAGGGCGTGGACCCGTGAGGCCATGCTCGCCGGGAAACGGTGGATCGCCGGGCGCTCGCGGAATGCCGCCTCGAAGCGACCGGGCTCGATGGCGGCAAGCCGTCGCGCGTCGAGCGTCCCCAGGCGGCGCTTGATGTCGAGAGGGCCAAGGAACGCCTTCTCGACCGGGATCTGCTGATCGAGACAGAAGCCGATGAGGAGTGCCAGCGGATCCCGCGCCACCAGGGCGTCCGCCTCCGCGTTGCCCGTCCATTCCATCTGCACTTTGGTACGGGCTGCGGTCTTGGTCGCCATGCCTGCAGCGTAGCGCCAACGGGAGGACGTCCGGCGGCCGTTCGCAGCCAGATCGACGCCTGGCGACCGCTACACTCGCGCCATGTCCTGGCTGGGCCGCTTGTTCAAACCCGCCCCGCCGCCGCCCCCGACCAACACCGTGGTCATCCCTGACGACATCGTGGTCCAGCTGAAGGGGGGCGACGAGCCGTTGCAGACCACGGTGGAGGAGGCGTTGCGGAGCCTCATCGAGATCCGCCGCCGGGCCGCCGAGCATGATGCCGAGGGCCTGCCGTTCTGGTTGCGACGTGAGGCCGGGCAGAAGGGCGAGATCGACGAGTCCCTGCGCGACCGGGTCACCCAACGTCGCGCTGCAGAGAACGAGAGCTGAGAGGACCGGTGACGCCGCCGGCTGGAGGAATTTGTTGATGCGCGCACTGACGTTCGTCGACATCGGGCGGGTCGAGATGGCCGACGTCCCCCGACCCGCGATCGAGGAGCCGACCGACGTCGTGCTCCGGGTCACCACCACCGCGATCTGTGGCAGTGACCTCCATGTCTTGCACGGGCGCATCCCGGGGATGACCGCCGGTGGTGTGCTCGGCCACGAGTTCGTCGGGGTGGTGGAGGTGGCAGGGCCGGACGTGCGCTCGGTCAAGCCGGGCGACCGGGTGCTCGCCTCGTTCATGATCCCGTGCGGCGTGTGCTGGTTCTGCGCCAAGAGGTTGTTCAGCCGCTGCCCCGACCAGCGTGTCTTCGGCTACGGCATGTTCCTGGGCGACCTCAACGGCGGGCAGGCGGAGTATGTGCGCGTGCCCAACGCCGACATCTGTCTGCGCGTCGTCGACGACTCATTGAGCGACGAGACCGTGCTGTTCGCGGGCGACATCTTCACCACGGGGTACGACTGCGCGGTCGAGGCGCGCATCGAAGAGGGCGACGTCGTGGTGGTGCAGGGCTGTGGGCCGGTGGGACTGATGGCGGTGCAGGCAGCCCGCACCTTCAAACCGTCCGTCATCTACGCCGTCGACACGGTCGCGCAGCGTCTCGAGATGGCCCAGGGCTTCGGCGCCGTGCCCGTCGACGCGTCTGCGGTGCACGTCCCGAGCCACATCCAGGACCACACCGGCGGGCGGGGCGCGGACGTGCTCCTCGAATGTGTCGGGGCGATCCCGGCCCTTGCCGGCTCGATCGACATCGTCCGCGCCGGGGGGAGGATCAGCGTCATCGGCGTCTACTCCGAGCCCGAGATGGAGTTCCCGCTCAACCTCACCTTCGTCAAGGGCATCGATCTCAAGTTCTGCGGCACCGCCAACGTCGTCGGACGCTGGGACGATGCGCTGGCCCTGATCGCGTCCGGCGCCGCCAACCCCGCGTCGATCATCTCCCACCGGATGGCGCTGGAGGACGCGGTGCGCGGCTACGAGCTGTTCGCCGCGCGCGAGGCGATGAAGGTGGTGCTGACTCCCTGACATCCGCGCCGGCGGCCGGCGCGGTCGGTGCGCCGCCGGGCACAGGGCGAGCCGGTATCGCTGTAGGGTGGGCGTTCACCCCGTGTTATGGAGGCGCATCGCCATGGGTATCGGAGTTGGGATCCTCTTGATCGCGGTGGGCGCGATCCTGGCCTTCGCGGTCAGCATCGACACGACAGGCAGCGGGGTCAACCTGCACACGATCGGCATCATCCTTCTCATCGTCGGCGCCCTTGGGACGCTGCTGTCGATGTTCTTCTGGTCCTCGTGGGGCGGATTCGGTGGCCGGAGCCGCACCAGCACCACGTCAGTGGCTCCCGGCGCGCCGGTTGCGCCCGGCACAACCACGACCACGACAACCGAAGACCGCAACTTCTGACGCCAGATGCCGAACGCGGCGCAGCCGTCCCAGGGGATGGATTCGAACCATCGATACACGGTTTTACAGACCGCTGCCTTAGCCGCTTGGCTACCCTGGGGGCGCGCTAGGATAGCGCAAAAATCGACTGCCTCCGCTGCAGATTGCGGTACACGCCCGCCTGGATGACGTCGCGCACCCGGTCGGAGATGCCGAGCACGCGGCTCGGTTCGGCGGCGTCGTCAGCGCTCTTCGCGGCGACATCGATCGGTGGATGGAACTCGATGATCCACGAGGATGGCAACGGGATCAGCCCGGCGGGTCCGAGCCACGGGAAGGTGGGGGTCACCGGCAGGTACGGAAGCCCGAGAAGCTTTGCGGCACCGGGGATTTCGGCGAGGTTGGGGTGGATCTCCTCGCTGCCCACGATGCTGACCGGGACGATCGGGCTGCCGGTCTGCAACGCCACCTCCACGAAGCCGCCGCGGCCGAAACGGCGCAGGCGATAGCGGTCGGCGTACGCCTTGCCCGTCCCCTTGACGCCTTCGGGGAACACCAGCACCAGCTCGTCACGCTCGAGCAGCATGCGTGCATCGGCGTCGTGCGCGAGGGTGTTCCCGGTGCGGCGCATCAACCAGGACGCGCCCGGCATCGCGAACAGGCCATTGAGCACCAGCGCGCGTGCGTGCCGTGGCCGGCTGTGCTCGAGCAGGAGGGCGGTGCGGACCATGGCGCCGTCGTAGGGGACGACACCCGCGTGGTTCGATACCAGCAGTGCCCGGCCGGTGGCGGGCACGTTCTCGACGCCGATGGCCCGCACCCGCCACCAGTGTCGGTACACCCATGCCGACAGCGGCTCCAGTGTCTCCGTCCACTCACGGTCGAAACCGAAGTCATCGACTGAAGCGTCGCCGTGGCGCCGCCTGGCGGCCAGGTCAGCGTGAGCTGACAGCAGGTCGGACGCAGCCCGGATGGTCCTGGTGACGTCTGCGCTGTCGACCGCGGCAAGGCGGCGCAGGGCGTTGGCGCTGAGCGCCGCGAGGTCCGGCAGGCCGCGTCGCAGCGAGCTGAGACGGGCGATGTCCACCGGAGCGTCGCGTGCCGGCTCGAGGTCGGCATCGATGCGGCGCCGTTCCAACTCACGGTCCACCGCGTTGAGCAGGCGGTGCAGCGCGATGCGCATGCCGGCGTCGTCGGCGGTTGCGCGCCGGCGCAGCGTTGGCGCGGCTGCGCGGCTCATGGCCGCCTATTCTCGGCGAATGCACCCTGCCCTGCTCACCAGCGAGGCCGCCGACATCCGCCGCGGATCGGGCACCGCCGTGGCCGCCGCCAACCTGGTTGAGGCATTCCTGCTCAACGGCGTGCAGCTGACCGTCTTTCGCGGTGGCGAGAACGCGCTCGGCCATGGCGTGGCCCGCGCCCGTTTCAACCGCACGGCATGGTGTGACGCGTCGATGTACGACGTTGCGCTGGGCATCGGCGGCGACGGTCAGGTCATGGCAGCTCGCGGCCGCCTTCCCTTCGTGGCCCTGCCGAAGGCGCTGTATGGCAGCGTCATGGCCCACGAGGGGGGCGTCACCCGGCTGCTGCTGCACCGCCATGCGGCCCTGGAACGGCGGTCAGCCGTCGCCGCCTCGCTCGTGCTGGTTCCGTCGCGTTTCGCGGCCGGTGTGGTGCACGACGATTTCGGCGTGCCCTGGTCGCGCATCGAGGTGATCCCCGAGCCCTTCGCTACGGCGCGATGGCGGTCGGCAGCGCCCGCGGCCGGGCGCGAGGGCCGGCGGGCGCTGATCGTCGCCCACCTGTACGCGCGCAAACGGGTAGCCGATGTGGTCGCCGCGTGGCCCGCGGTCCGGCGGGTCCATCGCCATGCGTTGCTCGACATCGCGGGTGACGGTCCGGCGGGCCCGTCGCTGCGGCGCGCTGCGGCCGGCGTCGACGGGGTGCGCATCCACGGCCACGTCGCTCCGGAACGCGTGCGGGCGATGTACGCGCGGGCCGACCTCCTGGTGTCGGCGAGCGCGCACGAGACCTTCGGGTACTCCGTCGTCGAGGGCCTGGCCTCCGGGCTGCCGCTGGTGGTGGCGGCGGCCCCCGCCGTCGCCGAGCTCTGCGCGGGCGCCATCGCCGAGCAGGTCGACGTCGGCGACGTGGCCGCGCTGGCCGGCGCCATCTCCGCGTCGCTGGATCCCGCGGTTGCGCAGGCCGCGGCCGCCGTCAACCCCGGGCTGACGGACCGGTTCGAATCAGTGAAGGTTGGCGCCACCTACCTCGACGCTTTGCGTACGCTCGGCGCGTGACGCCTCAGCGCTGGGCGTGCGGCAACGCGGCGCGCAGCTCTGGGCTGGCCCGGTACTCCTCGACGGTGGCAAGGATGCGGTCCGGGTCGCCCACCAGCGAATCGACGAAGTAGCCACCGTCGTACGGACGCTGCGCCGCCCGCAGAAGCGAGGCCGCCGGCTGCCGGCGCGGCGGGGGGATGCCGGCCACCAGGCGGTAGGCGAGCACCACCCGGTTGCCGGCGCGGGTGATCCCCATGGCGTCGATCACCTCCCAGCGGGTGAGGCTGCTGAACGGGTATTGCCGCTGCAGCAGGCCCTCGCGGGTGAGCTCGAGGCTGGGTCGCAGGACCAGCCCGGTGGCGACGAGGGCGACGGCGGGAGCGGCACACACGAACCAGCCGATGGTTGCGCCGTTGAGCAGGAAGAGCACCCCGGCCGTCTCGGTGACAGCCGCCAGCGGGATCACCAGCACAGCGGGGCGGCGCGCCCGGAAGACAACCCTTCCACCGCCGCGCCGATCCCCCTCGCCAACCGGCGCCGGCGACGCCGGGCGCGCCTCACTCACGCCGGCATCGTACGCAGGGTCGGCACCGCAGCCGTCTCTGCCATGGTGCAGCCGTGCCCGGCCTCGCTGTCTCCGCGATCGACGTCCTGCTCTTTCTCGGCCTCGGCGCCGCCGGGTTCCTCGTGGTGGCGCTGGTCTGTGCCGGGGTGCTGGCACTGCTCCAGCTGATCCTGCCGTCGAGCGACGCCGGCGCCGAGGCGGCCGACCGTCTCCATCCGCCTGAGGAGGTGGCTTCCGCAACGGATCAGCCCCAGCTCGACGCGGAGGTCGATGCATAATGTATCCTTTATCAAAGGAAACGTTATGCAAGTACCTGTTCGCGCTCCCGACCCCGCCCGCCGGGCCGTCCGGCGCGCCATCCCCGGGAGCATCGCAGCCGGCGCCAGCGACCTCTCGGTCGCCTTCGAGGGCCTCGCCAACCCCACCCGGCTCCGCATCGTCGAAAGCCTGGCCGGAACCGTCGAGATGCGCGTCAGCGAGCTCGCCGACCTCTGCATGGTGTCGCAGCCGCGGATGAGCTGGCACCTGCGCATCCTGCGCAAGGCTGAGATCATCCGAACCAGGCGTGACGGCCGTGAGGTGTTCTGCCGCCTCGATCGCGACGCCATCGCCGCGCACCTCCACGCTTTCGTCCGCCTCGTCTCCGCGCGCACCGATGCGGGCAGCGACGCGCTCGCCCAGAGTGTCCAGCCAATCAGTGAGGGAATCTCATGAGCAACAAGGTCAGAGTGGCCATCATCGGCGTCGGCAACTGTGCCTCGTCGTTCATCCAGGGCCTCGAGTACTACAAGAACGCCGACGCCGACGCTGTGGTGCCCGGCCTCATGCACGTCAACCTCGGCGGGTACCACATCAGCGACATCGAGATCTCCGCGGCCTTCGACATCGACGTCGAGAAGGTCGGCAAGGACGTCAGCGAAGCCATCTTCAGCGGCCAGAACAACACCGTGAAGTTCAGCGACGTGCCTCACCTCGGCGTGCCCGTGCAGCGCGGCATGACCCATGACGGTCTCGGCAAGTACCTCTCCGAGGTCATCACCAAGGCCCCCGGGTCAACCGTCGACATCGTCGAGGTGCTCAAGAGCACCAACACCGACGTGGTCGTCAACTACCTGCCGGTGGGCAGTGAGGAGGCCACCCGCTGGTACACCGAGCAGATCCTCACCGCGGGCTGCGCGATGGTCAACTGCATGCCCGTCTTCATCGCGCGCGAGGAGTACTGGCAGAGGCGCTTCGAGAAGGCGGGGAGCTGCATCATCGGTGACGACATCAAGTCGCAGGTCGGCGCGACCATCATGCATCGCGTTCTGACCCGGCTCTTCCGCGACCGCGGAGTCGAGATCGAGAACATGTACCAGCTCAACTTCGGCGGCAACACCGACTTCCTCAACATGCTCGAGCGCGAACGGCTGCAGAGCAAGAAGATCAGCAAGACCAACGCGGTGACCTCCCAGCTCGACCAGCCGATGGCGGAGCGGAACATCCATGTCGGCCCGTCCGATTACGTGCCGTGGCTCAACGATCGCAAGTGGGCGTACATCCGCATCGAGGGCAAGTCGTTCGGTGACGTGCCCCTCAACATGGAGCTCAAGCTCGAGGTGCACGACTCACCGAACAGCGCCGGGGTGGTCATCGACGCGGTGCGCTGCTGCAAGCTGGGCATCGATCGCGGGCTGTCCGGAGCGCTGGAGGGCCCGTCCAGCTACTTCATGAAGTCGCCACCCCGCCAGGTGTCGGATTCGCTGGCGCGTGAGCTCACCGAGCAGTTCATCGCCGGCGTCCCGGACAACGGTGGCAATGGTCGGGGCCACAAGAACATGAGTGCGACCGACCCGGTCGCGCAGCCGGTCGCCTCCGCCGCCGACTGAGTCGGGGTCACAAGGTGGTCGATGCGGGCCGGGAGACCCTCCCGGCCCGTTCGCGTGTTCTCTGGTGGCGGCGGCGGCGTGAGTCGATGCTCCCGTACCACGGATATCGGCTGGCGTCGGGGTTGGTGCGCGTCCTGCCGCGGCGCGCCAGCTTCGTGCTCGCCGACCGCGTCGCCGACGTGCTCCTCGCCGCCATCCCGAGGAAGTTCGACGCGCTGCGCGACAACCTGCGCCACGCGCTGCCGGAGACCACCGACTCGGAGATGCGCCGCATCGTCCGCCGCAACGTGCGCGACCTCACCCGCAGCTGGGTGGACGTCATCGCCATCCCGCTCGATCCATCCCAGACGACGCGCCGGCTGCGCGAGGTCGACCTGCACCACTACACCGACGCACTGGCGCGCGGCCAGGGCGTCGTGGTGGTCTCGATGCATTTCGGGGCCTGGGAGGCGGGGCTGGCGGCATGGAACGGCGGCGGCGGCCGCCTCGCGCTGCTCGCCGAGCAACTCCGTCCGCAGAAGCTCTTCGAGGCCATCGCGGGCGCGCGCGGGGCGCTCGGCGTCAAGGTCATCCCCATCGACATCGAGGCGATGCTCAGCGGCGACATCAAGACGGCACGACGGATCGGAGCCGGGGCCATGCGCGAGGTCTTCAAGCACCTGCGCAGCGGTGGCGGCATCGCCATCGCGATCGACCGGGATCTCACCGGCACGGGCACCATGCTGCCCTTCTTCGGACGTCCTGCCGCCATCCCGCTCGGTGTCGTCGACGTCGCCATGCGCAGCGGTGCGGCGGTCGTGCCCATCGCGCTGCGCCGCACCAGCTGGGGCGTCGAGGGCATGGTCTTCCCCGAGGTCGCCTACGACGCGCAGGCCCCGCGCGAACAGGAGACCGAGCGGGTGGCACGGCACATCCTGGCCACCTTCGAGCCGGTGATCCGCAAGTACCCCGACCAGTGGCACGTGCTCGACAGGGTGTGGCCGGAGCCGGCGCGGTGAAGGTCTGCCTCGTTTCGCCGTACGACTACATGCACCCGGGTGGCGTGACCGAGCACGTCAGGCACCTCGCCGACACGCTGCGCGAGCGCGGTCACACCGTGACCGTGCTGGCGCCGTCGAGCAAGGTCGGCGATGACCACGGCATCCCCGGGTATGTGCGCATCGGGCGCAGCGTGCCGGTGAAGTCGAACGGCTCGGTGGCACGGATCGCGCTCAGCTTTCACCTGGTGCGACGTGTCCGCGCGCTGCTCGACGACAGCGACTTCGATGTCGTCCACTACCATGAGCCGCTGGTGCCGTCGCTGCCCATCACCGTGTTGCGCTTCCATCGCGGCGCCAATGTCGCCACCTTCCACACCCATGCGCGACGCAACCTCGGCTACTACTACGGGCGTCCCTTCCTCGCTCGCTACTTCAGGCGACTGCACGCATGCATCGCCGTGAGCGTCCCGGCGCGTCAATTCATCTCGCGCTACTTCCCAGGGGATTACCGCATCGTGCCCAATGGCATCGACACGACGCGGTTCTCCCCTGACCGCCCACCCGTCCCCGAGCTGCGCAGCCCCGGCATGAAGACGATCCTCTTCGTCGGCCGCATGGAGCAGCGCAAGGGCTTCGGCATCCTTCTCGAGGCGTATGCGCTGCTGCGCCGGCGCCGGTCTGACGTGCGCCTGGTCGCCGTCGGCGATGGACCGCAGCGAGAGGGATACGAGCGTCAGGTCGACTCGTTCGGCATCCCCGACGTGTGGTTCGCCGGTCGGATCAGCAACGAGATGCTCCCGCGGTACTACACGTCCGCCGACATCTTCTGCAGCCCGGCCACTGGTGGCGAGAGCTTCGGGATCGTGCTGCTCGAGGCGATGGCCAGCGGCGTCCCGGTGCTCGCCTCGGCGATCCCCGGGTTCACGGCGGTGATCGGGGGCGGCAAGGACGGTCTCCTGGTGCCGCCCAAGCAACCCCGTGTCCTCGCTCAGGCCATCGACACCCTGCTCAACGACGACGACCTCTGCCGCTCGATGAGCGCCCACGGCGTGCGCACCGCACAGCAGTACGACTGGCATCGCGTCGCGGACTCGGTCCTCGACGTGTACGAGGAGGCGCGCGGGCGATCGCGCGCGCACACGGTGGCAGCCGGTGTTCACCGCCAGGTTTCAGGAGTGGGTTAGGGCCGGGGCGCGGCGCATCGTGCCCGCGCTGCGGCTCCTCGGCTTCACCCCCAACGCGCTCACCCTCATCGGTTTGGCGATCTGCGCTGCTTCCGCGGTGCTCGTCGCCACCGGCTATCTCATCGCCGGTGGGATCCTGCTGCTGCTCGCCAGCGCCTTCGACATCCTCGACGGTGCGGTGGCGCGGGTCACCGGCAAGGTGTACCGGTACGGCGCGTTCCTCGACTCCACCACCGACCGGTACGCGGAGTCGTTCACCTACATCGCCCTGCTCTGGTACTTCACGATCACGCTGCCCGGCCACCATGCTGTCGAACCGATGCTGGTCATCCTGGCGCTCACCGGCTCGCTGCTGGTGTCATATGTCCGCGCCCGGGCGCAGTCGCTGGGCTTCGTGTGTGACGGAGGCATCTTCGCCAGGCCGGAGCGCGTGGTGCTCACCGTCGTCGGCCTGCTCGTGCCTCCACTGTTGTTCGGCTGCCTGGTGGCATTGGCGGTGCTCACCAACGTCACCGCGGTGCAGCGCATCTGGTTCGTCTGGCGCCAGTCCCTGAAGACCGCGCCGGCCGACACGTGACCCCCGCGCGAGCCTGAGCCGGCGCCGTCGAGTAGTGTGTGCCGCGGATCAGAGAGGAGCACACCGGTGGACCTGGGACTCAGAGGGCGCACCGCATTCGTCGCCGCCGCCAGCCGTGGCATGGGCCGCGCCATCGCCCTCCAATTCGCCGCCGAGGGCAGCGATGTCGGGCTGTGCGCCCGCGACGCCGATGCGCTCGAGGATGCGAGCGCGAGCATCCGTGAAACCGGAGCCCGCGCCATCCCGTCGGTTGCCGATGTGACCGACGAGGCTGCGGTGGAGGCCGCGGTGCAACGTACGGTGGCCGGCACCGGGAGGCTGGACGCACTCATCGTGAACGCCGGCGGCCCACCGACCGGGACCTTCGATTCCGTCGCCGACGATGAGTGGAACCAGACGTTCCAGCTTCTGCTGATGAGCTCGGTGCACCTGGTGCGCACCGCGTTGCCGGCATTGCGCCGCTCCGACGCAGCCAGCATCCTCTTCGTGACCTCGTCCGCCGTCCGCCAACCGATCGCTGGTCTGCTGCTCAGCAACTCGCTGCGCGCCGCGGTCACGGGGCTGGCCAAGACCCTGGCCGGCGAGCTTGCGCCGATCCGGGTCAACACGATCATGCCGGGACGGATTCGCACCGGCCGCCAGGAGTCGCTGATGCGCCAGCGTCACCCGCACGAAGACCTGGAGCAGGCCATCGCAGAGGAAGCCAAGACGGTGCCGCTGGGCCGTTTCGGTGACCCCGCCGAGTTCGCGCGTGCAGCGGTGTTCCTCAGCTCCCCAGGCGCGAGCTACATCACCGGCGTGACCCTGGCGGTGGACGGCGGCCTCATCCAGTCGTCCCTCTGAGGCAGCGCTCAGCAGCTGGTGGTGGCTCCGAGAATTGCCAGGATGCCGACGAGGTTGAAGAGCCCGTGCACCAGCGCGCCGGGGAGCAGTGAGTCCGAGTACTCGTAGAGCAGGGCGAGGATCACGCCCACAGCGAACAGCGGCAGGGCGAGCACCAGCACGAGGTGTGCGGCCGAGAAGACCACGGCGCTGATCCCGACGGCGGGAAGCACCGGCAGGCGGCGCCGCAGCCACCCGTAGATGAAGCCCCGGAAGATGGTCTCCTCGCTGAGCGGTGCGATCAGGCACACCAGCGGGATGGCCACCGCGAGGTACCCCCCGTATTGGTCTCGAACCGTGGTGCACTGGCTGTTCGGTGAGTTGGGGAGCACCTGGGTGGCGAGGGACGCCAGCCAGTCGGCCACCTCGAGCGCGACGATGGCGCCGACCAGGCTGATCGCCAGCCAGGGCAGCCACCCGGCGCGGCCCAGCGCTCGCGGCAGCCGCCAGCCCAGGTCGGTGAGGCTCAACCCGCGGCGCAGCCGCAGCAGCACGAGCAGGGCGGTGAGCGCCGCCGCGTAGGAGGCGGCCTGGCCCGCAAAGGCCTCCACCGCCGTCCGTGCTGACGGCTGGAGGGAGCGGTCGGCGGCCTGGGTGACACCGACCACCAGGCTGGCGGTGACGAAGACGGCGGCAGCCGCCGCCGGTAGGAACGCGATGACGTCAGTCCAATCCCAGCGGCCCGCCCGCCCCACGCCGGTGCGCGCGGCCGGCAGCGCCGCCGGATCGTGGTCGACGTTGACGCGCAGGCCGACGTAGACCAGCACCACTGGTGAGACCAACGCCGCGGCGATCAACGCGGCGCGAGCGGCCGGGTCGCTGACGTTCTGCGTCGAGGCCAGGAACGTCACCAAGGCCAGCGGAGCGCCCATCCAGAGGCAGTAACGAGCGGTGTTCGCTCGTTGCGGCAGGGGCGCGGCGGAGGCGCCCCGGGGCGCTGGGAGCAGGGGCACGGGCGGCCCAATTCTGCACAATCGCGAGATGGCCGCCCCCCCGCCGGTGATTGGCAACGAGGCGGTGTTCGCCCGCCTTGTGACCGCCCACGCCGACGGGCGCCTGGGCCATGCGCTGCTGCTCACCGGGCCCTCCGGGGTGGGCAAGACGGCCACCGCCCTCCAGCTCGCCGGCGCGATCCTCGACGGCGACAGCTGGCCCGGCGGGTTGCTCGCCCACCCCGACCTCTGGCTGGAGGACTCCGACGCCGAGCGCATCGGCATCGACCGGGTTCGTCCGGGCGCCCATGCCGAGGCCGGGCCCAGCCTCCAGGATGCGATGTCGCTGCGGACCTACGCGGGCGGCATGCGCGTTGCGGTGGTGGCACGCGCCGACCGGCTGACCGAGCAGGCGGCCGACGCCCTGCTCAAGACGCTCGAGGAGCCGCCGCCGAACACCGTGATCGTCCTCTGTGCCGCCAACCCCGAGGCGCTGCCGGCCACGCTCCTGTCGCGGACGCGGCAGGTGGCGCTGACGACGGTCGACGTCGTGAGCATCGCGTCGTGGCTCCAGCAGCGTGGCGTCGACACGCGAGTCGCGGCGCTCGCCTCGGCGTTGAGCGGAGGCCGTCCCGGCCGGGCCCACCGCCTGGCCTCGCAGCCAGGTGTCATGGTGGCCGAGGTGGAGGCCCTGCACGCTTTCCTGGCGATCGCCGGGGGTGGCATGGAGGGCGCGCTCCGCGCCGCCTCGGAGCTGACCCCGGGCGCGGGGGTCGAGGGCCGCGAGCGGGCCACCCTGCTGCTCTCGGTCTGGTCGTCGTTCGTCCGCGACGCGCTCTGCCAGGCCGCTTCGACCCCGCAGCTGCGCCTGTGGACCGAGTACGCCGATCCGCTCGAGCGCTGGGCGGAGAGCCTCGGCGTGGCGCGGCTCACCGACATCCTCGGTCTGCTGCTGCGGGCTCGCGCCGAGATATCCCAGTACGCGCAGCCGCGGCTGACCTTCGAGACGCTCTTTCTCGACATCTTCAGCGGCCCCGCAGCTCCGCCGCCGGTGCCACCGCCCCCGCTGCCGGCAGCTCTCGCCGGCGCCCCGGCGCCGGCAGCCGCTGGCGGCCGAGCCAGGGCCCCGTCGCGACGCCCGTCGAAGCGAGGCTGATCGATCAGTCCGGGCGACGCGCGCGCAGCAGCAGGAAGAAGCCCACCAGCGCGAGGAAACCGACCGCGAGCAGCCATGGCCGCTCCTCGAGCTGCTCGCGCAGCGAGCTCTGCCCGTCCGCGGCCGAGGCCGGCATCGAGATCGGCTCGCTGGTCATCAACTGCACGGTGCCGGGCACGCGCGGTTGCGCACCTGCGCCCGACTGCGTCGCGACGCTCTCGCTCATCCTGCCTCCGAACCCACCGCCAACGGGACGGGCGCCATTATGGGCACGTGCCTGTTCATCGGGGCCGACGTCTGCCGGACGCCTTTCTCCTCGGCTGCGCCACCGCCGCCCACCAGGTCGAGGGTGGGCTCGACAACGACTGGTCGCGCATGGAGCGCGAGCACCCTGAGCGGATCAAGGACGGCAGCGTGTCGGGTGTGGCCTGTGACCATCACGCGCGCTACCGAGCCGACCTGGAGCTGCTCGCGGGCATGGGGCACAACGCCTACCGCTTCTCCCTCGAATGGTCACGCGTCGAGCCACGCGAGGGGGTGTTCGACCCTGTCGAGCTCCGCCACTACCGTGACGTCGTCCACACCTGTCGCGCGCTGCGCCTCGAACCGGTGGTGACGCTGCACCACTTCACGCTGCCCACCTGGCTCGCGGATCGCGGCGGAGTCCTCGACCCCGACGCGGCGCGGCTCTTCGCGCGCTTCGCTGCGGTGTGCGCGGAGGCGATCGGAGCTGAGGTGTGCTGGTGGATCACCATCAACGAGCCGTCAGTCCTCGCGGTCTTCGGCTACCTGTACGGCGAATGGCCGCCTCTGCGACGGGGGACGCGCGGCTTCCTGGCGGCGCTTGCCGGCCTGGCTCGGATGCACGCGGCCGGCTACACGGCCGTGCACAAGGTTGCCGCGGCCCACGGGTGGACGGCCCGCGTCTCCATCGCCCACCACGAGCGGCCGCTGCGCGCGCTGAACCCGCGCTCCGCCGCGGATCGGGCCGCGACGGTGATCCCCAATTGGTTGTTCAACCGCTGGTTCCTGCGCGCCTGCGTCAGCGGCCGGATGCTGCCGCCGGTCGGCGCCGGCCGGCCGGTTGCCGGCCTGCGCGGCTCGATCGATTACCTCGGTGTCAACTTCTACTGCGAAGAGAGGGTAAGGTTCAACGTCCGCAACCCGGGCGGGCTGTTCGCCGACAACGTCACAGCTCCCGACCTGCCGCTCTCATCCTTCGGCTGGTCCATCGAACCTGACGCGCTCCGCCGGGCGCTGGCCCGGCTGTGGGAGGAGTTCCACCGGCCCATCGTCGTCACCGAGAACGGGGTCGCCGACGAGCGCGACGAGCTGCGGCCGGGCTTCATCGTGGATCACCTCGCGGCGGTGTGCGACGCGCTGGCCGCCGGTGTCGACGTGCGCGGCTACCTGCACTGGAGCTCGATGGACAACTTCGAGTGGGCAGAGGGCTACTCGCGCCGGTTCGGCCTCATCGCCGTGGACCGGCAGACCATGGAACGCATCCCCAAGCCCAGCGCGGCTGTGTTCGCCGAGATCTGCAGGACGCACCTGGTGCGGCCGGCCGCGGCCGCGCCGTACGATCTCTCGAGGATTGAGGCGCGAAGCACAAGCCCTGAGCCCAAGGAGGTGGCGGGGAGTGACGGGACACGCTACGATGCCCGAAATCGACCATTGCTCTAGGGCGCCACGCCCTAGGAGGATGCCATGAGCTCTCGACCGGCGACCTCCTCTGGCGCGACCGGGGCCCCCGACCTCGCCGCCCGCGTCGCGGACGCAGGCGTGCGCAACCTCCACCTCCAGTTCAGCGACGTCCTTGGCACCGTCAAGACGGTGACCATCCCGGCCACGGGCCTCGATGCCGCCCTGGAACGGGGCGTCTGGTTCGATGGCAGCTCGGTGGAGGGGTTCACCCGTACCGCCGAGAGCGACATGTACCTCGTGCCCGACCCGGCAACCCTCCAGCTGCTGCCGTGGGCCGCCGAGCCGACCGCCCGATTGATCTGCTGGGCCCGCACGCCGGACGGTGAGCCCTACACCGGCGACCCACGCGGCGCGCTGCAGCGGGCTGTCGACCACGCCGCCACCCTCGGGTACGACTACCGCGTCGGGCCCGAGATCGAGTTCTTCCTGCTCGAGCGCGGCCCCGACGGCCAGCCGATTGCCCGCGGCGACGATGCCGTCGGCTACTTCGACGTCACCGGCGTCGGTGCCACCGACCTGCGCCAGGCGATGCTGGCCGCCGCCGCGGCGGTGGGCGTCGAGGTCAACAGCGCCCACCACGAGGTTGCGCCCGGCCAGCACGAGGTCGACCTCGGCGCCGGCGACGTTCTTGCCGCGGCCGATGCGGTGGTCACCTTCCGGCTCGCCATGCAGGCGGTTGCCCAACGCGCCGGCCTCATCGCCAGCTTCATGCCCAAGCCGTTCAACGATCAGCCGGGTAGCGGTATGCACGTGCACCAGAGCCTCGGGCGCAGTGGTGGCGGCAACGCCTTCGCGGGTGCCGACGACTACGGGCTCAGCGATGTTGCCAAGCACTTCATCGCCGGCCAGCTGCACCACGCTGCGGGGATGTGCCTGGTGCTGGCGCCGCTGGTCAACTCCTACAAACGGCTCGTCCGTGGTCTCGAGGCGCCGATCTTTCTCTCCTGGGCGCGCACCAACCGAGGTGCGTTGATCCGCGTCCCCCACGTGTCGCGCACTCAGGCCGCGCGTGTGGAGCTGCGCAGTCCCGACCCCTCGTGCAATCCCTACCTGGCATTCGCGGTCATGCTCCGCTGCGGGCTGGACGGCGTGGAGCGGCGGCTGGCGCTGCCACCACCGGTCGAGGAGGCGCTGTACGGGTTCGACGAGGTCGAGCTGGAGCGCCGCAACGTCGGCCTGCTCCCTGACAACCTCAAGGACGCGGTCGACGCCTGCGCCGACGACGACGTTGTTCGTGACGCTCTTGGCGATAACCTGGCGGATCGCTTCCTCGAGGCCAAGCGCGCCGAATGGCGCGAATACCGTGGTCAGGTCACGGGGTGGGAGCTGGAGCGATACCTGGAGCGAGCCTGAGCGTGCGGCCACAACGCGCCCCCGGTTCACCCTGATGGAGAGTGCGCTGATCACCGTGCGCGACGTGTGGCGTGGGGCCCTGCCCGAGGGCTCCGAGCTGCTCGGCGGTGGCGCCGGCCTGGAGCGCCGGGTCGAATGGGCGACGACACTCCGGACGCGACCACCGGCGTTCGAGGCCATCAAGGGCGGGGAGATGGCCCTGGTCCCGGTGGCGTCGATCCGCCTGCTCGACGAACGTCTCGACCTCTCGGACGTGATGACCGGGCTCGCCGAGAAGGGCGGGGTCGCGGTCGCGGTTGTCGGTGACGCATCGCCGGGTAGCCTCGGTGTGGCCGAGCGGCGCCACATGCCGCTGCTCCGGCTGCCGGACGGCGTTCACGTCACCGAGATCCAGCAGTCGGTGGTGCGATTCATCGTCGAGCAGCGCACCGTGCTGCACGAGCGGGCCCAGCTGCTCCAGATGGAGTTGATGCAGCTCGCCCTGGGTGGAGCGGGCGCCGACGCGATCGTCGCCAGGCTGGGCGAGGTCACCGGCCGCGTGGTCGCGTGGCACGATGCCAGCGGCCGGTTGCGCAGTGTTGCCGGGCAGCTCCCCGGCGCCGTTCTCGAGGCGCTCGGCAACGGCGAGGAGCTCCTGCGCTGGGTTGCTGGGCAGGTGGTGCCGGCGGCCGACCCGCCGGTCAATGAGTTCGGCCTGCCCCGAGGGCGCACCCGGCTGGTCGCGCCCATCCCCGGTCGCGACGGCGTTCACGGCTTCGTGTCGCTGATCGGCGAGGAGCACGAGCTCGGCCAGATCGACCGGGTGGGGGTGGCGCGGGGCGCCTCAGCGTGCGCCATCGAGCTCGATCGAGAACGTGCCGTGCTGCGAGCGCGCGACGATCTCGAGGGCGAGCTGGTCGCCGCCCTGCTCGACGGCTCATACGGGTCCGAGGCCGGCGCCACCGAGCGAGCGCGCCGGCTCGGGTTCGACCTCGACGGCCACTTCAGTGTTCTTGTCATACGCAGCCATAACTCCGGTGCCGCGGCGCTCGATACGCTCACCGTCGCAGCGCGACGCTGCCTGGCGCGGAGCGCCCCGGGGTCACTGGTGGCCGCGCACGATGGCGCGGCATGCGTCATCCTGGCCGAGGCGGCGGCCGACGTGGTCGATCACACCAGGCGCGTGGCCGAGGCCCTGAGGGCGGACTGTGCCGCCGCGCTGCGCGACGAGGTTCTCGTCGGGGTGGGGAGATCCCGGAGTGGTCCGCAGGGCGTGCGTCAGTCGCAGCGTGAGGCGGAGCACGCGCTGCGCATCAGCGCTCGCCTCACGGCGCCCCGCTCGGTGGCAACCTTCGCGGACCTCGGCCTGCATCGCCTGCTGGTGGCGATGACCCAGCATGCCGAGATGGAGGACTTCTACCAGCAGACCGCCGGGGCCCTGGTGGCGTACGACGAGCGCACCGGCTCGGGCCTGATGGAGACCCTCGACGCCTTTTTCCACAGCCACGGTTCGCCGACCGACACCGCGCAGCGCCTCCACCTGCACCGCAACACCGTCCTCTATCGCCTGCGCCGCATCGAGGAGATCGGCGGCCTGCATCTCGACGACCCGGCCACGCGCCTCAACCTGCACCTCTGCCTGCGCATCCGCGATGTGCTTCCCGCCGGGTCGGCGGCTCCAAGGGCGGCGACTCACTGAACTGAGCTTGGGCTCGACGCACAAGGGCGCGGCACAAATCTTGTGGCGTCGCGCGCATCGAACCATCTGACCCGGCCTTCCTAGGCTTGCGCAAAGCCGTTACGCCGAGGAGGACGCCGTTGCACCGACGAACCCGGATCAGAATCGCCATCGCGGCCGCGGCTGCGCTCGCCACGCTGCCCCTGACCGCGCACGCCGCCGACGCCACCGCCACCCAGGCCGCCGGGATCGCCGCGGACACCGTCTGGGTCATCGTCGCGGCGTGCTTCGTGCTCTTCATGCAGGCCGGCTTCGCCATGCTCGAGGTCGGCTTCACCCGCATGAAGAACGTGGGCACTGTGGTCGCCAAGGTCATCGTCAACCTGAGCATCAGCTCGATCGTGTACTGGGTCTGCGGCTTTGCCTTCGCGTTCGGGGCGGCCACGGGTTTCACCAACAGCATCATCGGGGTGACCGGTTTCGCGCCGTCCTTCCATCCCGGCTCGGCGATGAACCTGCCAGTCCTCAACGCCGCGTCCACGGCCCCCGCGGCCGCGAAGTTCTTCTTCGAGTTCGTGTTCTGCGCAGTCTCGCTGGCGATCGTCTGGGGCACCATGCTCGAGCGCACCAGGTTCATCGTCTACATCCTCTTTGCCATCCCGTTTGCCGGCTTCATCTACCCGATGATCAGCCACTGGTTGTTCGGCGGCGGCTGGCTGATGACCACGCTCGGCGCGCAGGACTTCGCCGGCTCGACGGTCGTTCACCTGACCGGCGCCACCGCGGGGTTCGCGGGCCTTCTGCTCCTGGGCCCGCGCATCGGCAAGTATTCGCGGGACGGCAAGCCCAATGCGATCCCAGGGCACAACATGCCGCTGGCTCAGCTGGGCGTGATCATCCTCTGGTTCGGCTGGTTCGGCTTCAACCCCGGCTCGACGCTGAACGCAACCAACCTGCATTTCGCCGACGTCGTGATCACCACCAACCTGGCCGCGGCGGCCGGTGCGCTGGCCGCGATGGCCACCATCTACCGGCTGCAGAAGGCACTCGACGTCGGCATGATCGGCAACGGCGCGATCGCGGCGCTGGTCGCCATCACCGCCCCGAGCGGGTACGTTCAGCCGTGGGCAGCGGTCATCATCGGCGGGGTCGCGGGGGTGATCGTGGTGTTCGGCGTCATCGCCATCGACAAGTGGATCGACGACCCTGTCGGCGCGCTGAGCGCTCACGGCCTGGCCGGCATCTGGGGCACGCTGTCCTGCGGGCTGTTCACCGACCCGCAGCTGGCCACCTTCAACGGTGTCGGCCAGGGCGGCCTCGTCTACACCGGCAGCTTCAAGCAGCTCGGAGCCCAGGGTGCGGCCGTCGGCGCTGCCTTCGTCACCGTGTTCGCGCTCAGCTATGGCCTGTTCTGGGCGATCAAGAAGACCGTCGGGCTGCGCGTCAGCGAGCGCCACGAGATCGACGGCCTCGACATCAGCGAGCACGGCATGTGGGGCTACCCCGAGCAGTTCATGCCGGTGCCCGGGGGAGCGTATATCCACCCCGACGCGGTCGCCGAGCCGGCGCGTCACCTGGTGGGTGCGCTGGTGGCCGGCGGCGACCACCCACCCGGCACAGACCCCGCACCCGCAGCCGAGCACGTACTCTCGGAGGACCACGTACCCACCGCAGATGGAGTCCCATCGTGAAGAAGGTCGAGGCGATCATCCGGCCCGAGAAGTTGCAGGCAGTGCAGGACGCCATGGACGCGCTCGGCGCGTCCGGGCTGACCATCACCGAGGTGATGGGCTGCGGAGCGCAGCGAGGCTACACTGAGACATACCGGGGAGCCAGGGCCAACATCTCACTGCAGCGAAAGATCAAGGTGGAGACGGTGGTGGGCGACTCGTTGGTGGACGGGGTGCTCCGCGCCATCAGCGGCGCGGCGGGAACCGGCGAGGTCGGTGACGGCAAGATCTTCGTGCTCCCCGTCGACGACGCGGTGCGGATCCGCAGCGGCGAGCGCGGCGACGCCATCGTCCGCCACCTGGCACCAGAGCACTGGGGCCATTAGCGGCGAGGGGGGAGCACATCCCCCCTCGCGCTGACGGTTAGGTCGGGCTAAGGATCGCTCGCGTTACACTCGGGCAGTCATGACCTACGTCGTCACGGAGACCTGCGTCGACCTCAAGGACAAGTCGTGCATCGAGGTCTGTCCGGTCGACTGCATCCACGAGGTCGACGATGACCGCATGGTCTACATCGACCCCGACGAGTGCATCGACTGCGGAGCCTGCGTCGACCCGTGCCCGGTCGACGCCATCTTCGCCGAGGAGGACGTGCCCGCCCCGCAGCAGCCCTTCACCCTGATCAACAAGATCTACTTCAAGGACAAGGGCGCCGCCCGCGAGCAGGTGAACGAGATCAAGCCGGTGGCCTAGCCGCGACCTGGCGGCCCGGGCCTTTGTGCGCCCTACACAAGGTCGCGGCTGCCCCTCTCGGGTGCGCTGTCCATAGTGACCACCGCCGTCATGAGGCTAGCCTGAAGCCTGACAATCCGGCCCACGCCCAGCGGTCCCAGCCCTCCGCGTGACCGGCAGCCGACCATCGGAGGAAGGAGCGCATGGCGATCGACGAGTCGGTAGCCACCAGGTTCACAACAGAGGTGTCGTCCAGGATGTCCCCGACCGCCGTCTCCTCGCCCAGTCCCGAGCAGGTGATCAGTCGCGCCAAGGAATTGGGGGTGAAGATGGTCGATTTCCGCTTCACCGACCTACCCGGCACGTGGCAGCACTTCAGCGTCCCTGTCAGCGAGCTCACCGAGTCCGTGTTCGAGGCGGGCATCGGCTTCGATGGCTCGAGCATTCGCGGCTTCCAGAAGATCCACGAGAGCGACATGCTGCTCTTCCCCGACCCGGCCCGCGCGTTCCTCGACCCGGTCCTGGAAGTGCCGACCATGGTGGTGGTCTGCGACATCGCCGACCCGATCACGCGGCAGCCCTACAGCCGTGACCCGCGGTACGTGGCCCGCAAAGCCGAGGAGTACCTGCGCAGGTCGGGGATCGCCGACACCTCCTACTGGGGTCCGGAGGCCGAGTTCTACATCTTCAACTCGGTCCGCTACGACCAGAACACCCACGAGGGCTACTACTTCATCGACTCCGACGAGGGAGTGTGGAACACCGGCAAGAACGGCACCGCCAACCTCGGCTATCGACCCAAGTTGAAGGGTGGCTACTTCCCGGTGCCACCGGTGGACAAGCAGCAGGACCTGCGCAGCCGCATCGTGCTCGCCATGATCGAGTCCGGGATCGACATCGAGGTGCATCACCACGAGGTCGGCACCGCGGGCCAGGCGGAGATCGACATGCGCTTCGACACCCTGGTGTCGATGGCCGACAAGGTGCTGCAGTACAAGTACATCGTCAAGAGCGTGTGCTATCGCGAGGGGTACACCGCGACCTTCATGCCCAAGCCGCTGTTCGGTGACAACGGCAGCGGGATGCACACCCACCAGTCGCTGTGGAACGGCGACGAGCCGCTCTTCTACGACGCCGGCGGCTATGCATTGCTCAGCGAGACCGCGCGCTGGTACATCGGCGGACTGCTCAAGCACGCGCCGGCGGTGCTGGCCTTCGCCGCGCCGACCACGAACAGCTACCGGCGGCTGGTGCCTGGCTACGAAGCGCCCATCAAGCTCGCCTACAGCGCGCGCAACCGCAGCGCGTGTGTTCGCATCCCCACCTACAGCGACAAGCCGGCGGCCCGGCGCCTCGAGTTCCGCTCGCCCGACCCGATGTGCAACCCCTACCTGGCCTTCTCGGCGATGCTGATGGCGGGCCTCGACGGCATCCAGAACAAGATCGAGCCACCCGTGCCCGTCGACGCGGACCTCTACGAGCTCGAAGGTCGCGAGGCCGAACGCGTGCATGACCTGCCCGGCTCCCTCTCCGAGGTGCTCGACGCTCTCGAGAGCGACCAGGAGTTCCTGCTCCGCGGCGGGGTCTTCACCTCCGACCTCATCGACACGTACATCGCCTACAAGCGCGAGAGCGAGGTCGATCCCATCGCGTTGCGTCCGCACCCCTACGAGTTCTTTTTGTACTACGACGCGTGAGTGAGGAAGGTCGAAGAGCCGCATGGCTCTTCGACCGACCGAGCGAGCAAGTCGTACCGTGGTACGACGCCTAGCGGAGGAGGGACGGGAACGAAGGTTCCCATCCCGACGTAGCGACGGCGTCGCACGAAGCACGCCGCGACAGCGGCGTGCTGAGTACGAAGCCCAGCCAGGGATCCTGAAAACCCGTCGGCATCGAGGCGTCCGCGGAGTTTGCATTCGCGCCCCGAGCGCTCGTAGGGTGGAGCCGTAGCAGCCCACCCCCACACGACCGGAGGAGCCTATGGCAGTTCCCATCGATCTTCTCGACCCGCCCGCAGTGATGTCGTCAGGCGGCCTCGTCGATGCCTCGACAGCAGAGGGACAGGTCGACGAGGAAGCTGACTGGTGCGGCGCCGTCGCCGCTCTGGTGACGGCCAGTGTCGCGCCGCGACCTGGCGCCACACGCAACCGCCGCCCCTACGCGCACCCGCTCTCTGAGCGGCGTCGCACCGCAGCCCGCTAGGGCGACCTGGGCCGCGCGCTGCGGCACGGAACGCAGAGCGCGGCCCAGGGAAGGGCGGCCAGCCGTTCCTCGGGGATCCGCCGACCGCAGGCAGTGCAGCGGCCGTACGTGCCGGCGTCGAGCAGCTCAAGCGCCCTATCGATCTCCCTGACGGTCTCGAAGAGCGTGCTCGCCTGGTAGGCGCCCGTCATCCGCTCCACCGCGTACGTCGTGCCGTCGCCGATCCGCTTGCCGAAGTTGAGGTTCGAGGTCTCAGCGGGATCGCTAGCACCGAACTCCGCGATCCTGCGGAGCAACTCCGCGCGCTTGCTCTCGAGCACCGCCCGGATATCCTCGGCGGCGAGCTCGGCACCACCGTCCTCTTCGGGTTCCATGCACCAACGGTACCGCCGAAGGGTTCTGCGAGAGTAGCCGCCACCAGGATTGGTGGCTCAGCCCTGGACGCGGGGGCCGCTGCGCTCGACGGTGAGGCGCAGCAGGACACGGCGCTCGCTCTCCATCGCGGAGCGATACTCCTGCCAATCAGGATGTTCGCCTGTGACCCGGCGGTAGTAATCGACGAGCGGTTCCATCGCGTCGGGGAGCTCGACGATCTCCACCGGCCCCTCGACGCTGTACCACTCGCCGAAGAAGCCGCTGCTCAGAAGGCATAGGCTGGCGCGCGGATCGCGGCGGAGGTTGCGTGTCTTGACCGCCCCGGTCCGGGTGCTGATGACAACACGGTTGTGGTCGTCGACCGCGGCGAGCACCGGCGACTGCTGCACCCCACCGTCGCGGCGATGGGTCGCCAGCACGGCTCGACGGTTGTGGCGCAGGAACTCGAGGGCGTCCTCGTGAGCCAACCCGCCGCTACCCCGCCAGGACGCTGGGACGGCGTTCGCTGAGCATCTGACGCACGGCCCCGGTGACACCGTCGACGTCGAGCGAGAACTTCTGCAGCAGCAACGGTTGCGCGCCGTGCTCGATGAAGCGGTCAGGCAGACCCAGGCGGCGGATCGGAACCGACAGGCCGGCTTCCGCCAGCGCCTCGAGCACCGCGTCGCCGAAGCCGCCGATGACGGTGCCGTCCTCGATGGTCAGCACCGCGGGGTGTCGCGCTGCCAGCGCGGCGATGCCCGGGTCGAGAGGCTTGACGAAGCGCGCGTCGACGACGGTGCACGCGATGCCCTCAGCGTTGAGCACCTCCGCCGCCGCGGTGGCGACGCCGACCATCTTGCCAACTGCCAGCAGGGCGATGTCGTCGCCGTGGCGCACGACGTTCATGGTGGCGATGGACATCGGGCGCATCCGCGCCGTCCCTGCATGCGGCGCCGCGCCTCGCGGATAGCGCAGCGCGAATGGACCGTCGTGCGCCAGCGCTGTGGCGAGCAGCAGCCGCAGCTCGTCCGGCGAGCTCGGAGCCGTGACGGTCATCCCCGGGATCATCCGCAGGTAGGCGAGGTCGAGCATGCCGTGGTGTGAGGCGCCGTCGTCGCCGGTGATGCCGGCGCGGTCGAGCACGAACGTCACGGGCAGCTTGTGCAGGGCGACGTCGCAGGTGACCTGGTCGAACGCACGTTGCAGGAAGGTGGAGTAGATGCACACAACGGGTCGCATGCCCTGCATGGCAAGACCGGCGGCGAAGGTGACCGCGTGCTGCTCGGCGATGCCGACGTCGAAGAACCGCTCCGGGAATCGGGCCGCGAACGGCAGCAGGCCCGTCGACGACGCCATCGCCGCGGTGATCGCCACGATGCGGTCATCTTCTTCGGCAGCCTCGAGAAGCGCCTCGCCGAACACGTCGGTCCAGGCGGGCGGCTTGCTGGAGAAGCTGCCGCTGCTGGGATCGAAGCTCGACACGCCGTGGAACTTGTCGATGACATCGTCAACCGCGGGCGCGTAGCCGTGGCCCTTGTCGGTGACGACGTGGATCACCACCGGACCCTGGTAGGCGGCGGCATCGCGCATCGCCTTCTCGAGGGCGCGCACGTCGTGGCCGTCGATCGGGCCGCCGTATTTGAGGCCCAGTGTCTCGAAGATCGAGATCGGACTCACCAGCTGTTTCAGCGAGTCCTTCATCCGCTTGGCCGCGCCATACGCCGACTGGCCGACCACCGGGAGCTGGCGCAGTGTCTGGCCCGCCGCCAGCTTGGCGCGCTCGTACTTCGGTGACAGGCGCAGCTGGCCGAGGTTCTCGGCGATGCCACCCACGGTGGGCGCGTAGGAGCGACCGTTGTCGTTGAGGATGATGATCATCTCGGGCTGACGCTGGCCGATGTTGTTGAGCGCCTCGTACGCCATACCGCCGGTGAGCGCGCCGTCGCCGATGACGCACACCACCTTGCCGTGCTCCCCGCGCAACTCTCGTGCCGTCGCCAGGGCGAGCGCGTAGCTGAGGCCGGTGGACGCGTGCGAGTTTTCGACGATGTCGTGCTTGGACTCCGCACGCGACGGGTAACCGCTCATGCCGCCGTGCTGGCGCAGCGTGTCGAAGAGATCGGCTCGGCCGGTGAGCATCTTGTGGACGTACGCCTGGTGACCGGTGTCGAAGACGATGCGGTCGCGTGGGGAGTCGAAGACGCGGTGCATCGCCACGGTGAGCTCGACGACACCGAGGTTGGGACCGAGGTGACCGCCGGTGCGGGCGACGGCATTGATCAGCCGCTCTCGGATCTCAGCGCAGAGTCGATCGAGATCGTTGGTGCCGAGGGCCCGGAGGTCCTCCGGGCCGGAGATCTCCTCGAGGAGCATCGGCCCAGTCTACCAACGGTTGCGATGTAACCCTCCTGCGAACGGCAGCGGGCGTGGGTGCGTCACGGTGCATCATTGCGCCGTCATGGAACCGGATCCGCGCCGTGCGCTCCTCGCCTGTGCCGCCAACCCACGTGGCGACATCGCCGAAGGGGCCCTCTGGCTCGCTGCCGAGGATTGTTCGGAGGTTGACGTGCCGGGGGCGCTTCGCGTGCTCGACGAGCTCGCCGCGGGCGCCAGGACCCGGCTCAACGGAAGCCGCGGCAGCGACGCGATCGGGATCGTCCATGCGGTGCTCCGTGAACGCGTGGGGCTGCGCCGCAGCGGCGGCGGCGATCCACGTGCCCACTACCTGCACACCGTCCTGCAACGCGGCGCCGGCATTCCCATCAGCTGCGCCGCGGTGTGGATCGCCGTCGGCCGGCGTGCGGGGCTCGACGTCGAGGGGATCGGCCTGCCGGGTCACTTCGGCGTCCGCGTGGACGGTGTCCTCGCCGAACCATCCGACGGCGACGTGCTGGACGAGCAGGCAGCGCGCCGCCTGGTGGCCACGGCGACCGGCAGCGAGCCGGTCGAGCTGCAGCGGTCATGGCTCGAGCCCGTCAGCTCTCGGGTGATGCTTGCGCGCATGTCTCGCAACCTGCGTGGCTGCTACTCGTCAATGCAACGCTGGGACATGGCGCTCCGCGCCGCCGACAGATGCGTCGCCCTGCTCCCGGACGAGCCCGCCGAGCGGCGTGATCGTGGCCTGTTGCTCTGGCGGGCGGGACACAACGGCGCTGCGCTCACCGACCTGCGGTACTACCTCGACCTCGCGCCTGCGGATGCGTCCGACCGAGTCGCGGTCGAGGAGGTCACCGGCAGGCTCCGCGCTGCCCTCAACTAGTCCGTACCACCTCAGGACGCGCCGATCAGCAGCGCCACCAGCCAGACCAGGCCGACCAACAGCAGCACCGCGAACGGCATCACCGCGAAGACGACGAACGAGAACACCAGGCGCTCGTCGCTCACCGAGTCGGGGTCGACGCGGCGCCGCCGGGCGTCGCGCAGGTACCACGTGATCCCGCCGGCGATGAAGCCGAGCAGCAGGAAGAAGATCCCGGCGAACGCGCTGGCCGGGCCGATGACCGCGGGGGCGAGCGTGAACCGCCAGATGGCGCCGAAGCTGAGCGCCAGCACCCCGCACGAGATGAATCTGAGCAGGAGGCCGGTCGCGGTCCGTCGAGCGGCCGGGGGTGGTGTGGCGTTGATGACGATGTCGGCTGCCTCGGCGAGCGCCGCGGGGACCGCGGGCTTGCTCGACGCGTCGGGGCGGCGACTGCGCCGCGGTGTCCGGCTGCTCATCCGCCGCCGAGTATAGGCAGGCTCAGTTGCGGCCCCGGTGAGCGCCCCGACACTAGACTCACGACGCCGGCGGCGACGCCGTCGGGCACGAGGAGGATGGACATGGGGACGACACCGGTGCTGCCTGACTTCGACCTGGACGTGAGCGGAGGGCAGCGGTTGCGCCGCCAGGACCTGCTCGGACGCCGCACCGTCCTGTATTTCTATCCCAAGGACGACACCCCCGGCTGCACCATCGAAGGGCACGAGTTCACCGCCCTGCTCGACGACTTCCGGACGCGGGGGATCGACGTCTACGGCGTCTCCCCCGATTCGGCCGAGAGCCACGACCGCTTCGCCGCGAAGTGCGAGCTCGGCATCCCGCTCATCAGCGACCCCGACCACGTGCTCATCGGTGCGCTCGATCTCTGGGTGGACAAGTCGATGTATGGGAAGACATACCAGGGCGTCGAGCGCAGCACCTTCCTGGTCGGGGACGCGGCCGAGATCGAGAAGGAATGGCGCTCCGTCAAGCCCGCCGGCCACGCCGCCGCGGTTCTCGAGGCGGCCACCCCTGCCGCGTAGACGCCGCGCCGTCAGCGCCCTTCCGGGCAGTCTCGACGCGCTGCTCGCCCGGCGGATCATCTTCGTTGCCGGCAAGGGTGGGACCGGGAAGACAACGGTCACCGCGGCCATCGCGCTGCTCGCCGCCCGGGCGGGCAAGCAGGTGCTCGCGGTCGAGGTCGAGCCCAAGGGCGACCTCGCCACCGCGCTGGGGTCGAAGGGGACGAGCTTCAAGCCCGAGCTCGCCCAGCCCAACATCAGCTTCCTGGCGCTGCATCCCGAGGAGTCCTTCCAGGAGTACCTGCACACGTTTTTCAAGGTGCCGAGGTTGGCCCGCGCCACGCCGCTCGCCAAGGTCTTCGACTTCATCGCCACAGCGGTCCCCGGTCCGCGTGACATGCTCGTCGTCGGCAAGGTCGCGTTCGAGGAGCGCCGCCGCGACAACGACGGCTCACCAACGTGGGACCTGATCGTGGTCGACAGCAGCGCCACCGGCCACGTGCTCGCCCAGTTGAACGCCGCGCGGTCGCTGTCCGCGCTGGTGCGAGGCGGCATGATTCGCAGCCAGGTGGAGTGGATCGACTCGGTCATCTCCGACGACGCCCGCACCGGGGTGATGCTGACGGCGCTCCCCGAGGACATGCCGGTGGTCGAGACGATCGAGCTCTACACCGACATCGTCAAGCAGCGAGGCATCCACGTTGCCGGGTGCGTGCTCAACCGGATGATGCGTACCCCGGTGTCGCAGGCATCGCGCCGTGTGCTCGCCAATCTGGTGGCGACCGCCGATGCCGAGGTCAGGTCACGCGTTCCGGGGGTGGCCAGCATCGGAGCCGACCTCGAGCTGGCTGAGCGACTGCACAAGTCCGGCGAGGCGCAGGCGCGCCGGCTGCGCGCCGAGGTCGATGTGCCCGTCGTCGAGGTGCCCCTGATGGCCACTCGCCATGGGCTCGCCACCTCCCGTGCGGTCGCCGGGTCGCTCGCCGAGCAGATGGCGGGCCCGACATGACCGCCCGTGCCGCCCCGGGCGACAGCAGGTTGGTGAGCGCCATCGAGAACCTCGAGGTGATCGTCTGCTGTGGCAGCGGTGGTGTCGGCAAGACGACGGTCAGCGCCGCGCTGGGTATCGCCCTGGCTCAGCGCAGCGACCGCCGGGTGCTGGTCCTGACCGTCGACCCCGCCCGTCGCCTGGCCACCGCGCTCGGCCTCAAGGAGATCGGCACCGAGCCGGTGCCGGTGTCGCGGGCCCGGCTGCGCCGCGCCGGCATCGAGGTCGAGGGTGAGCTGGTTGCCGCCATGCTTGACATGAAGTCCACCTTCGACCGGATGGTGACCAAGCTGGCGCCGACGCGCCGCGACGCGCAGCGAATCCTGGCCAACAGGTTCTACCAGGGGATCAGTGACTCCTTCATCGGCTCCCACGAGTACATGGCCATGGAGGCTCTCTACGAGCTGCACGAGGCAGGTGAGTACGACACCCTGATCATCGACACGCCGCCGTCGCGCAACGCGCTCGATTTCCTCGAGGCGCCCAACCGGCTCACCGATTTCGTCGGCGCACGGCTGCTCAGCTGGCTGTCGGGTCCATCGCGTTTCGGATTCCGGGCCGTCAACCTCGCCGCCGGGCCCTTCCTGCGCATGGCCGACCGGCTGCTCGGGGCTGACGTGCTCACCGAGGTCGCCGAGTTCGTCACCGACCTGCAGAAGATCTATTCCGGTGTGCAGCAGCGTGCTCGAGACGTGTACAAGCTGCTGCGCAGCTCGCGGGTCGGCTTCGTCGTCGTCACCACCCTCGAGCCCTCACCGTTCCACGAGGCCGAATACTTCTGCGCCCGTTTGCGCGAATACCGGATGCCGTTGCGCGGCATCGTGATCAATCGAGCCTGGCCCGACTCGCTGCGCGATCGCACCGCCCTGGCCACCGCCTCGGCGCTCTCCGCTGATCATCGGCTTCCCGGGTGGTTGAGTGGACGGCTCGGTCACCGCGTGCCGCCAGAAGCGCTGCACGCGATCGGCGAGAGCTGGCTCGACCTGCACGCCGTCGCCGAGCGCGACTTCCGCCAGCTCGGCCGGCTGGAGCGGCTCGGCGACGTGGATGCGGTGCGGATCCCCCTCTTCAGCGAGGACGCGTCCGAGCTGCAGGGCCTGGCCAGGATCGCAGCTCTGCTCTAGA